>CAZYJV010000021.1:18813-20533 GCA_964647845.1 uncultured Odoribacter sp. | reverse complement strand
AAAAGGTACGTTTTTATACACAGGTAACGTCCGGTCAATCACCGGGCAAGTATTTTTAACAAACACTTAATTATCAATTAAAAATGAAAAGATTTTTTTATTTATTACTGATTTCGTTAGGCTTTGCAGCCTTGACCGCGTGCAGTGACGATGACAAAGAAGAACCGACGGCTTCCACTCCGGACAAAAAGCTGGTCAGCAAAATCGTCGTGACTTCAGAGGATTACTCCGAGGAAGAGGAGGAAAATAGCGAAATGACCTTTGAATATGACACCCAAAACCGACTCGTTTCCATGACCGGCTCGACAACGGGCGAAGACGCTTATAACATAAAAGAAACTTTCACCTATTCCGAAAATACAATCACTACCTTATCCGTCTGGACGGCCATAGAAGAAGAGTATACAAGCGAAGAGACCGGCGTCTATACCTTGAACAAGGACGGGTATGTCGGGACCTGGAAACAGGAAGAGGACGGCGAAGTCTCCGAAGGCAAAATCACCTACGATGCAAACGGCTACTTCCTTTCCTCTGAGATATGGGATGCCGAAGAATCCCGAAACAAATCTGAAGAACGGGCGGAATGGAAAGACGGCAATCTGGTCAAAGTCATCGGCTCCGGAGAAAATGCTTTCACTACCCTGGAATACGGCGAACTGCCGAACAATGCCAATCTGGATTTCACCTACCTGTTCGCCGGGAGCGAATGGATGAGCTGCCTCGCATTCGGCGGGTCCGGGATCAAACCGTTCGGTTATTTCGGGAAACGCAGCGCCAATTTGCCCGTCAAAGAGAGCGACTCGGAGGAAGATACTTACTACTTGTACCAGTACGAAAGCGACAGCGAGGGGAATATCGTCAAAGTCACCGTAACCGGCTACGACAATACAAGCAAGGAGGCAGAAAGCGTCACGGTTTATACCATTTCCTACATCAACGCACAGTAATCTCCAAACGTTTCATCCAAAAAGCCTCCAAAGTTCTCCGCAGCTTTGGGGGCTTTTTTTATTTAATTGTCTAATTTTACGGCTGCTAATCCGGTAAACATGGCACGGTATTTTATAGAACTGGCATACAACGGCAAAAACTACCACGGCTGGCAAATCCAGCCGGGCGCCGTGACGATTCAGGAAACGCTGAATCAGGCATTGAGTACCCTGTTGCAGGAGGAAATTCAGGTCGTAGGCGCCGGACGCACGGATGCCGGCGTGCATGCCTCGTTCTATGTCGCCCACTTCGATACCCGGACACCCCTCATCGACCCGACACAGACTGCCTATAAACTGAACCGGATGACCAGCCCGGATATTGCCATCCGAAGAATCTACCCGGTTTCTCCGGACGCCCACGCCCGCTTTTCCGCCCTGTCCCGCACGTACCGATATTTCATAGACAAGGAGAAAGACCCGTTTACCTGCGACTATGCGTGGAAAGTGCACCCTCTCCCCGACATCGACAGGATGAACGAAGCTTGCCGCCTCCTGTTCGAGTACACGGACTTTACCAGTTTCTCCAAACTGCACACGGACGTGAAGACCAATAACTGCACAATCATGCAGGCCCGGTGGCAGGATACGGGCAGACAGCTGGTCTTTACGATACAGGCCGACCGCTTTCTGCGGAACATGGTACGCGCCATCGTCGGCACTCTGGTAGAAATCGGACAAGGCAAGCTGACGCCGGCGGATTTCAGACGTATTATAGAATCCAGGAACCGTTG
>CAZYJV010000021.1:4981-18713 GCA_964647845.1 uncultured Odoribacter sp. | reverse complement strand
TTCGATTTCCGTACCGAACATTTCTACCTGAAATATGCACAGGGACTGCTTCCCTATCAGCTCAGCGTCACTTCGTACGAGCATTTCCTCCAGGCCTACATTTTCGACAACCGAAGCGTCCGTTCCCAGCTTCTTTTGCTGGATTCTGTGCAAAAACAGCGGCTGGTCGATCTGCTTGCGGAAAACTGCCGGCCGGACAACCGCACCTATCTGTACAATTTCCTGTACGACAACTGTTCCACACGGGTGCGGGACATCCTCGAAAAAGCGACCTCCCAAAAGATTCAATGGCATCTTCCGGACGAGGACAAAAGTTTCTGGAATCTGCTGGATGAGTATTTGCACCGCATGCCGTGGGTAAAATGGGGCATTCACACGATTTTAGCCCAGCCCGGCAACCAGACGGCCACCCCTTATCAATATATGTTCCTTCCCGATTACCTGGAGGAAGGGCTGGCTTCCGCCACGCTGGACGGCGCTCCCTTGGTCAATCCCACCGAAGTGCTGTTTGAGGAAGAACCCGTCCCGCTCCGGAATCCGTGGTACCTCTCCCCGCTCTTTGTATTCTGTGTCGCAGCGCTGCTCATAACAGGCGTATTGCACCGTTACCGCAACCGCCGACTGTTATCGGCCGTCGCGCTGCTTCTCTTCTTGGCTTCAGGACTGATAGGCGTTCTGCTGATTTTTTTAGGCGGCTTTACCGAACACCCCATGACTGCCCCCAATTATAACCTCGTGTGGGCCAATCCGCTCAATTTGCTTATTCTGCCGTGGCTGTTCCGCAAACAATTGCCCCGTTTCGCCGGAAACTATTTACAGGCATACACCTGGCTGCTTGCGGCAGGCATTCCGCTCTGGTTCATCGTACAACCGTCCGTTCCCTACGCTTCGCTGCCGTTGCTGCTCCTGCTGATTTACCTGTCGGCACGGGTAAGGCGCCGCAACTAATGGCTGCATTCCTTTACGAAACATTCGATGCCTTTCTTTTTCAAGTCCGAGGCGGCTTTGGCGGCTTCTTCCCGGGTTTCGTACACCCCGGCGCAGTAGCGCACGGCTCTGCCGGTCGTCTTCTCCGTAAAGACTACGCGGAAATTGTTGATGACGGCAGGCACCGTCCGGAAAACACCCAGTTGCAAGGTGTAAAACTTGCCTTTTATACTGTTCAGATCTTTCAGGCGAACTTCCCCCACTTTCTCCGTTTCCTCCGCCGATTTTGCGACCTGGTTCGGATTGTGCAGGGAATTCGGCCCGGGCTTGTAGTTCGTATTCAGCACTTTGAATTCGATGCGTCTGTTGAGCTGCATGGCCTCTTCTCTTTCCTGCCCTTTCAGACGGCGCACGAATGGTTCCGTCAGGACATCCCCCACTTTCAGAAACGGATGCAGCTGGGCGTCTTTTTCGTTTATCTGCCGGGGTTGGGTTTCTCCGTACCCTTTGGCCACCAGGCGGTCCCAATATACGCCTTTTTCGATCAGGTAGTTCACCACCGAGTTGGCTCTGCGGTCGGAAAGAATCAGATTCGCCTGATCATTCCCGACCATATCGGTATGGGCGGACAGCTCAATCGTGATATTGGGGTTCTCCTCCAATACGGTCAATAATTCCTTCAGGTTGTCCATCGCATCCTGCCGCAAGTCCCATTTGGCTACATCGAAATAGATATTCGGAATGACGATCGGTTTTTCTATCGGCTGCATCTCCACCACCAGGTCATAGACCCGGTCGCCCTTTTCCTTGTAGGTGGAGACCTGCCCCTTTCCCTTCCGGAAGCGGGGATTGTCCGTTACGAATACATACTCGTGCTGGGGTTTCACAGCCATCTCCGCGATTCCCACGCTGTCCGTCTCCAGATAGACGATTTCCCCGTCGTCGGCCGTCACTGTCACATTCACACGCGGAACAGGCCTCTCCGTTACCTTGTTCCGGGCCAGCAGACGGACCCGCAACTGCTGGGGAATGAATGCAAACGAATAGATGTTGTCGCTCCGATTCGACCGAGAAGAGGAAAACAATCCCTCTTCCTTCTCATTTTTAAAGGTAATCCCGAAATCATCGGCAAAAGAATTGATGGGATAAGGCAAATGCTCCAGCTGCTCCCCTTCTTCGGTCACCTTTACCCTGTAAATATCCAGCCCTCCCAGTCCGCCGTGACCGTCGGAGGCGAAATACAGATCCCCGTTGTCCCGTATCACTGGGAACATCTCGTTCCCCTCCGTATTTATCAACTCTCCAGCATTCCGGGGATCGCTCCATTTTCCCTCTTCCAGCTCCACGTACCAGATATCTTTTCCTCCCATTCCCCCGGGCAGCTTATCGGAAGAGAAATACAGCCGGGAACCGTCACGCGTCACTGCCGGATGTCCCACCGAAACCGAATCTTTGCATATCCCGGCCCCCAAGAGGGTGGTCCATCCCTTTTTCCCGTCCTTGTCTTCATGTGCGGTGGATTTATAAATGCGGGTCCCCACATTGCTCCCCTTTACCTGGCGGGCAGAAGTGAAATACAGCGTCGTGCCGTCGGCGGAGAAGCACAGCGCACCGTCGTCTTTGCCGGAATAAACGGAATCCCTCACCAAAGCGGGCTTCAGCCAGCGGGGTTCCGGGAAACGCCGTATTTTCAGGTTGCCCCGTTTGTCCGTCGTCCGGATTTCCTGGGTGTATTCCGTGACATAGATATGGTTATAGGCATCTCCGGTCACCGGATCCACCTTGCCTCTCTTTTTATTGTCGGTTTTCCGGGCGGAAGTAAAATAGAGGATATTGTTGTCTTCCGGATAATACACCGGAGAAAAATCATTGTAGCGGGAATTGAACTCCTTTTCGATCTGCACCTGATAGCGTCCCGATTTCGCGATTTCCTCCTTCAGCAGCCCGATATTGTAAAGTCCGTTCTTGCCCCTTTCGTCATCGGGAAACAGTTCGTCGAAATGCGTATAGTTTTCCTCTGCCGTTTCCAGTTCTCCGCGGGCAATCGATACTTCCGCCAGTTTCAGATAAACTTCCGGCCGCTCTTTATCGGCACGCTGCGCTTTCCGATACCAGTTGTAGGCATCCGTGAGTTTGTTCACATCTTCATAGCACTGGGCTACATACATGGCCGCCACGGCCTGGCTTTCCGGCTGCTTCGATTTGTTATAGGCCTTTTCATACTTCGTCCCCGCCTTATAATAACGTCCTGTCTCCCGGATCGCATGCCCTCTTTTCATATAATAACGCGCCGAACAGGACACACACGCCCAGGCACACACCACGATACACGACCATCTGAAAAATTTCTTCATAAGAACCCCTGTTTTATCCATATTTTCCGCTTACAATTCAACTGTTCTCCACTTCCAGTTCCCTGCGCCCGTCGGGCAATTCGGAGAAACGACACACCACCGCCTCCTCCGGTATCAGTTCTTCCACCTTTTCCGGCCATTCGATGAAACACCTGTCTCCCCCGAAAAAATATTCCTCATACCCGAAATCCATCGCTTCCGCAGCATCTTTTACGCGATAAAAGTCAAAATGGTATATCGCATCGCCTTTCGCCGTCCGGTATTCATTCACAATGGCAAACGTCGGGGAGCTCACATCGTCCTCCACCCCTTCGCATGCCGCAACCGCTTTCACGAAAGTCGTCTTGCCGACTCCCATCGGCCCGTACAGGGCAAAAATCCTTTTGTCTCCGGCAAAATCCAGAAATTCCTTCGCCACCCGACCGATGTCGTCCAGGCTGTCTATCGTCCATTTCATGGGCATACGCGTATAAAGATTACTCCAAATAATATTTTTTAAAGAACTGCAGATACGCCTCCAGCAAATTCTTCTTGCACAGTATCTCCATGTTCACATCCGAAATCACAAAATTACGGTAGTCCGTATTTCTCAGCGGTTTAAACAGTTTCCGGTTGTTAATGACCGTATTGAAATAACGCATGGCCTCCTCCCGGTTGTGGAATCCCGAAACGGCCAGGCAATCGTGGGCCCCGTCATACCGGTAATTATTCAGGGTCAGTCCGGCAAAATTGAACTCCTCGAAAACCGCCTTCAGCTTAAAGGGATCGATCTCATTGGAATAAAACAAGACGAACTTGTGCGCGACGCTTTTATTGTACACGAAGTCGCCGTCTTCCACCCCGATCTCCGACGTATTCCGCAGATAATTATCCACGAAAAACTTCCGGTAATCTTCTATGTATTGATTCTCCAGCAGAATAGCCAGGTTGCTTTCCGTAATAACGAAATGAGAGTAATCCACCTTGGCGAGCCGTTCGAACAGTTCGCCGTTCTGCATGACGGTATTCATGTAATCGAGCGCCAGCTCCTTTCTCCCGACATTCCTCACCACGATCATCTCGTATTCATCGTCGTAATTCTCTTTTTCAAGCAAAAAGGCAGGTTCCATGGCATGAATCATCTCCGCGATTCTTTTCATATTCACTTTCCGGAAAGGCAGGCACATCACATAATCGTGCGGTTCATCCTCCTGGTATTTGAATATGTGCGCCGAAGTCCCCTGCTTGCCTGTCAGCAGCTCTCCGGCAGCCCGGTCCCCGATGTAATCGGTTATAAAAAACTCCACATAATCATCCGGATTCTTCAGGCGTTTCAGCAGCGCCAGATTCTGCTCGTGAATGGCCACGATACGGTAAGTCATTCCCGACAGGTTCTTCAACAGTTTCTTGTCCGTGGCAATCCGGTGCAAATACTCGAACGCCTGTTCGTAATCTTCAAAAGAAGCGATGCGCAGAACCGGGGTCTTATACCACAGATCCTCCTTCTTCAGCTCGTATTTCCGCCCTTCGGCAGCTTCTACGGCATTGATGAACTCCAGACGGAGCCGCACCTGCAGCAACTGTGCGGTTTTCATTTTCTGCGGCAGGAATATGAAGACATCGTGCTTTTTCGACTTTTCCGGCTTGAACGGCACCTTTTCATCCTCCTTCGCCTCGATGCTTCCCGTTTCATCGAATACCCAATTACGATTGGCTTTCAGATAACGGGCGTTCGCCATTTCTTCCCCGGTATACTGCACCGGAGTATCCCCCACATCCATCGAAGCCAGGACCGCATCCACCACGTCGCGGATACTTTTGTCCGGATGGGCCTCCAATACGGCATTCAACGCCGTTCTCGCCTCCTGCGGGGAATTCAGATTCACCATGCACATCGCCTTCAGGAACAGGACATGGGCGCTCAGCTTGTTTTCCGGATAACGCTCCATAATCTCCTCGCACATCCGCAAGGCATCCCGGTAATACACCTGTTCATAAAGGGCATAGGCTTCCCCGTACAATTTCTCGATTACTTTCAGGTCGCTGTCCACTTTGCGGAAATACTCCGGATCCTGCAATCCCCTGGCAAAATCGCTCTCCGGAAATTTCTCCAGCAGCTCTTTCCTGTATGCTTCCGCCATTTCCGCTTTATCCGCCTGCAGTGCCGACCGGTAAGCCAGATAATACACCAGCGAAACATTGTGGCTCTCCGGATAGCGTTTGATAAAATCGCCGAAACACGCCAGCGCCTTATCCGGATCGTCGAATCTGTACAGGTAGAGTTCCCCGGCCCGGTAATAAGCCTCCTCCATCTTCTTCTCCGATTCGGCCATCTTCTCCGGTGTCAAGGGAACGTCTCTCAGATAAAAATCCCGGCTTTTCGTATCCAGTTTCTCCCGGTTCTGCTCTTCCCGGCCGGCCAGTTCCTCCGTTTCCGCCGTCAGCTCGACCATAGCCTTGTTGGTGCGCCGCCAGTTATCTTCCAGTTTCCGCCGTCCCCACTTCCGTTTGAAATCGTTTTTACCCAAAGAGACCGTCACCGGATTATAAAAATACCAGCCGCCTTTTCCACCGCTGCTTTGCGAGAATGCATCCCCCCGGCTGATCATGTTGTTCCGCATAAAGAAGTTCCGTTCCTGCTGCTCCCGCCGTTCCTGTTCCTTTATCCGCATCTCTTCGTCCTTCACCTCCTGGATTTTTTCATCCGCCCACTGCAGGCGCTCCGCTTCCGGCAACCGCGCTATCCGCTGCAGACTATCCTGCAACCGTATCGTATTCAGATTCGACACCAGTTCCGTCAGGTCCGACACCAGATTCTTCACCTGCTCGTAATTTTCACCCCTGGAGTCCATGAAATACACACAGGAATCATAACAGGCATGAGCGGTGACAAAATCTTTTCCGGCGAAATAATAATCCCCCAGCTTCAAAAAAGACAGCGCCTTCTGGTTATCGTTATCCACGCTGGCTTTCACCGATTTCCAATACAGCTCCACCGCTTCCGGCTGATGGCCCTTTTTCTCCTCGATGCTCGCCAGGGCATAGTAGATCCGATCCTGAAAATCCGTATTCTTGCGGTCTTTCAGCATCTTCTTCAGCTTTTTCTGTACGGCTTCGTCGCCGGTCCGGTAAGCCAGCGCCATATTGATTTTGGCATTAAATACCATCTCGTAGTTGAAATTGAACTGAACCGCCTTTTTCAACGCGTGCATCGCCTGGGCATCCTGCTGCTCCTGCAGATAAAGCTGCGACAGCATGAAATAATAGCGGGGCTTTCTCTTCATGCTTCTGCACACTTTCAGCAACTCTTCACCCGCCGTCACGGCCCGGGCATACTCTCTCTGACGGACATAGAAATCCGTTTTCGCCGCCGCATACATCTCCTGCTGTCTTCGCTTCAGCTTCGACGACTCAATTGCCGGCATCAGCTTCGCAGCCTCGTCATAGCGCCCCATTTCCGAGAGACTCCTGAAAAACCACAGGAGCACCTCCGCCTGCAATTTCTCGTCATCCGCATACTGCCGCTGGATGTAACGGAACGTATTGTTGGCCAGGGAATACTTGCCTTTCAGGAAATAGGCCTTTCCCAGAAGCAGGTAACATCTGGAAATCTGGTTGTTGAACTCCTTTTTTTTGCGGAAAGTCTCGTAATGCTTCGAATCCTTGTTTTTTCTCCGTTTGGGCTTCGCCGTAATCGAATGCTTGTCGATGGCCTTGACGGCCTTTTCTATGGCGTAATCCATGTCCGACGTACAAAGCGCACGCGTCCAGGGGTTGCTGGAAACGAACACAGGCAGCAGATTGGTATAGTCCTCCTTGTGGTTCTGCTCCATTTTCCTGATCCCCGACTTCAGTGCCTCGTTTCCGTTAAAATGAATATTGTAACGGGTCGTCAACTGATGATACTGCCGTGAAAACAGCGTATTCTTTTTCGTTGAACAACCTGCCAACAGCAGCACGATTCCGATATAAATTACACCCCTCAGTTTCATTCCAGATTCAGCTTACACCCTACCGACAAAAACACTTTCCTTTATTTTTTGGACACCCTTACTCTCCGGGCTGTTTCCTGCTGCGCATCCACAGCCTCCGCCACCCGGGACGCCAATGCGGCAAACGCCCGACCGGTGACGGTATCGGCATTCAGAGCCACCGGTTCCCCGGAGTCGCCGGAGTCGCAGATGCTCTGCACCACCGGAATCTGTCCCAACAGCCGCAATCCTCTCTCCTTCGCCAGCTGCTTAGCCCCCTCCCTGCCGAAAATATAATATCTGTTCTCCGGCAATTCCACCGGAGTAAACCACGACATATTTTCCACCAATCCCAATACGGGCACACCGATACCGGGCGATTCGAACATATTGATGCCTTTGACCGCATCGGCCAGTGCCACCTGCTGGGGAGTGCTCACCACGACCGCTCCCGTCAATGCCACCGTCTGCACCAGTGTCAGATGGATGTCGCTGGTTCCCGGCGGCAGGTCTACCAGCATGTAATCCAGCTCCTCCCAATAGCCCTGTTCGACCATCTGCTTCAGGGCATTGGAAGCCATCGGTCCCCGCCACACCGTCGCCGATGCCGGATCCACAAAGAAACCGATGGACAGCAGCTTCACTCCGTATTTTTCCACGGGAACGATGTACTCTTTCCCGTCCGCCTCCGTCATGTAGGGACGCTCTTCCTCGCAACCGAACATCTTGGGGATGGAGGGGCCGAAGATATCCGCATCCACCAGTCCCACCTTATATCCCTGTTTTGCCAAAGCGACCGCCAGGTTGGCCGCTACGGTCGATTTGCCGACGCCCCCCTTTCCCGAAGAAACCGCCACGATATTGCGCACTTTCTCCAAAGAAAAAGGACGTTCCTGTTCCTGCATATAGACCGTTTCGATCTCTACCTCCCTGTAAGCGCTCTTTTCCCGGATCACGGTTTCGCATTTCTTTTTTACGGAAGCGGCAAAAGGATCGTCCCTGCGCTGGAAAACCAGCCGGAAAGACACGCGCCCGTCCTCCGTCCGGATCTGCTGGACCATATCCAAAGCCACGATATTCTGTGAACTGCCGGGATACTTCACGTCCGTCAAGATATCCCGGATTTCTTTCGCTTCATTTTGTTGCATAACCATTCAAGTTTCCATCTTTTCTCTTAGGGAAACAAAGATAAAAATTTTTAGCTTGTATCTAAGTTAAAAAGTACGTATTTACCGACGAAAGGGAAAAATTAACGTATAAAGGGAAGGCTACAACCGCGTATTATAAGTACGCAGACGGCGGCGGCGGGCTTCATAATCCGGCAGCACCCCTTTCACCAAAGCCCAGAAACGGGCGGAATGGTTCTTCTCTACCGTATGGCACAATTCGTGCACGATGACATAATCGATCAGTTCGTCCGGCAACTTCATCAGCTTGATGTTCAGGCTGATTTTGTCATCGTACGAACAACTGCCCCAATTGGATATGTTATTCCGGAAAGAGAGACGGGTGAAACGGAACCGATGCTTATCCGCATACTGTCTTACCCGGTCGGGCAACAATTGCCTGCATTCCTTCCTGTAGATCTCCGCCAGAAAATTCTTCGCCAGCGGCTCGATTTTTTCGTAAGCCGTTCCCCGGGGTATCCACAACGTAATCTTCTCCCCCTCGATCGTATAGGAAGGCGTCCTGCAATCCCCTTCCGCAACGACCAGCCGATGCAGGCGGGTCCGGACTTCGGCACCGATTCCCAGACCCACGCCGGTCTCTTTTTCATAGGATTTTACCTTCGACAGGTTCCGGACGATCCACTCCCTCTTTTCCTCCACGAAGCGAATCATCTGCCGACCGCTCACCCCGTAGGGAACGTTCACCCATACTCCCCGTCCCGGCGACATCCGTATCGACAGATACTTTATATTGGCGCTGCGCCTCACTTTGATTTCCCCGATACCGTCCAATTCGAAACTTTCCATAACCCGCTCCCCGAAAATAAAAAACCTGCCCAAAGCTGTATGACTACAAAACTTCCCGGCAGGTTACAACGATAAAAGAAATATCAGTCGGCCTTCACGATTTCACTCAGCTTGGTGAAAGCAGCATCCACACTGCTCATCAAGTCGTTGGAAACGGCTTTGAAATAATTCCTGACCTCTTTTTTATCTTCCAGTTTCTTTACTCCGCGAACACGGTCGAGCAAACCGTTCCGGGTAGCGATGATGTCCTTTATGATTCCGCTCACCCCGTCATTGTTTTTTCCGGAAACGATGCTGTAGTTGAAACAGTCTGCAATCACTGAAAATGTCAGATAATCGATATCTTTTTTCAATCTTCTAATACTTGCCATAGCTTTATTGTTTAAATTTCACCAAAAATATACAAATCCTTCCGTCCGAACAAATTTTTATACAGAAAATACATCTCCGGTCTGGTTTCCCGCTTCATTTTCCAGCAACAAATCCAGCACGGTCATGGCTGCCATCGCCTCCACGACCGGAACCGCACGCGGCACGGCACAAGGGTCATGACGGCCGTGCGCCTGAAAACGCACCTCCTCCCCCTCTTTCGTCACGGTAGCCTGCTCCGTCATAAGGGTCGCCACAGGCTTAAAGGCCACCCGGAAGTACACGTCCTCGCCATTGGTTACACCTCCCTGCACGCCCCCCGAACGATTGGTTGCCGTGTGTACCTGTCCTTCTTTCATACAAAAAGAATCATTATGCGCACTTCCCCGCATACCGGCAGCAGCGAATCCGGAACCGTATTCAAAACCTTTGGCCGCATTGATGCTCAGCATGGCCTGCGCCAAACGGGCCTGAAAGCGATCGAACACCGGCTCCCCCAATCCCGGCATCAGTCCCCGGATCACGCCGGTCACACAGCCTCCCACACTGTCTCCTGCATCTCTTACTTCCCGAATCAGTCCGATCATCCGCTCAGCCACCCCTTCGTCCGGGCAACGCACCGCATTCGCCTCAGTCCGTGTCAAATCATAATCGGAATAAAGTCCGGGTAGCACAATATCCCCGATTTGGGAAGTATAGGCATTCACCCTTATTCCGTACCGGGACAGAACCTGTTTCGCCACCGCTCCGCCAACCACCCGGGCAATATGCTCCCGCGCCGAAGAGCGTCCTCCGCCCCGGTAATCCCGGATTCCGTATTTTTTATACCATGTATAGTCTGCATGAGAAGGCCGGAATATGTCTTTCAGATGACTGTAATCCAGGCTGTTCTGTCCGGTATTGCGCACCAGAAAGCCGATGGGCATGCCCGTCGTCCTGCCCTCAAACACACCCGACACTATTTCCACCCGGTCCGCTTCACTGCGGAGCGTGGAAATATCAGATTGTCCGGGACGTCTCCGATCCAGTTCGCACTGAATCATCTCCTCCGTCAAAGGGATTCCCGCAGGACAACCGTCTATCATCCCCCCGACCGCCGCTCCGTGCGATTCGCCGAAAGAACTCAGCCGATACAGTTTACCGAACACATTCCCTGCCATACCCGCCATTTTAATGACATCCGCCGCAACCGCAGCCATCCTCGTGGGAACCGCATCCGCCCTCCGAGCCGCAACCGCTGCATCCGCCGCATTTATGCGAATGAAGCGCTTCCAGTTCCTCGTCGGTGGCATCCCTTACCTCCAGCACTTCTCCCTTAAAATAAAGGTCCTTCCCCGCCAGCGGGTGATTGAAGTCAATTCTGACCTCCTCCTCGCCGATAGAAAGGATTTTTCCCTGCAGATGCCGCCCCATGCTGTCCATCATCGGCAACACATTCCCCGCCTTCATATCGCCGGCTTCCACCTCCTTGAATATTTCTTTGGGCAAATCCACGATCATCTCCTCGTTCACCTCCCCGTACGCATTGGCTGCCGGAATTTTGAAATCGAACTTATCCCCTGCGTTCTTGTTCAGCAGATTCAGTTCGAAATACTCGAGCGTCTGCCCCTGTCCGCAAATAAACTCCAAAGGCCTTTCCCTGTCCGCCGTTTCCAAAACGCTTCCCTCCGGTTCCGTCTTCAATTCGTAACTTACCGATACCGCTTTATTTTTTGTAATCATCGTCTATTAATTTTAAGTATTAAAATCGGATTTCACGCTCTTTTCCGAGCCGTTGACAAAAATAGGACAATTCTCCCGCTCTTCCAAAAAAAATCAGGTAATCTGCCCGCCTTTTGCAAAAAAATGGTACTTTCGCACTAATTTACACTCGATGAGAAAATGCGTCACTACGAATATATCATTGCAGGCAGCGGATTAGCCGGACTATATACGGCTTTCCATGCTGCCGCATACGGTAAGGTTGCCTTGTTGACGAAATGCGGAATCACGGAGAGCAACTCCTATTTCGCACAAGGCGGGATTGCCGCGGTTACGGATGAAAACGATGCGCCGGCACTTCACTTTGAGGATACGATTATCGCCGGCAGAGGACTGTGCGACTACCCCGCCGTCGACATTCTGGTGAACGAAGGACCGCAGCGCATACAGGAGCTTATCAACGCAGGCATGCATTTCGACATGGAGGACGGCAGCCTCGCCCTCGGACTGGAAGGCGGCCACCACAAAAAAAGAATCCTGCACGCCGGCGGAGATGCCACCGGCCGGATGGTGACCAGCTTCATGATCAGCAAGGTCGTCAACAATCCGAACATCGACATTTACGAAAACCACTCCGTCATCGGTCTGCTGAAAGCGGAAGGACGCTGCTGCGGAGTGCGTTCATGGAATCTGACCAGCGAGAAAGAAGAACTCTTCATCGGCACCAACACGTTCCTCACCCTGGGAGGCACATCGGCCATCTACAAACGGACGACCAATCCCCACACCACCATCGGCGACGGACTGGCGCTGGCCTACAATGCCGGATGCGAAATCGCCGACATGGAATTCATCCAGTTTCATCCCTCCGCCATCTACACGGATTCGGAGGAAGCCTTCCTGATCAGCGAAGCCGTCCGGGGCGAAGGCGCGCACCTGATCAACCAGAACGGCGAACGCTTCATGCCCGCGATACACGAACTGGCGGAATTGGCACCCCGCGACATCGTCGCCCAATCCATCTACCGTCAACTGCTCCGATACGACCAGGACTTCGTCTGGCTGTCCCTCAAACACCTCGACCCGCAAACCGTCCGGCACCGGTTCCCGAACATCTACGAGAAATGCCGGGAACTGGGCATCGACATGTGCGACCGCATTCCTGTCGCTCCTGCGGCTCACTATACCGTCGGCGGCGTCCGCACCGACCTCAACGGACAGACCAATATCCCCAACCTGTTCATCTGCGGAGAACTGGCATCTTCCGGCATCATGGGCGCCAACCGACTGGCATCCAATTCTCTGATCGAATGCCTGGTATTCGGGAAACGGGCCATCGAATTCTCCCGTCACTGCCCCCCCGTGAAAGACCTGCCGGACTTCAAAGTACTCTATCACTGCAATCCGGGACAGGACGGGGCCTACATCCGGCTGAAAAAAGAAATCGCCGCCCTGATGAGCATCCATGCAGGCATCATCCGCAACGAAAAAGGGCTGGAAGAAGGCTTGCGGAAACTGGAGGCGCTGGAAAAACAGCTCCCGGACGATCCCTACGAATACTATACCCTGATCAGCCGCAACCTGATAGAAGTGGCCCGCCTGATCATCCGCTCCGCTTTATACCGCAAGGAAAGCCGCGGAGGCCATTACCGGGAAGACCATCCCGAAACGGACGATGCTTTTCTCTGCCACATCGTGCAACAAAAAGGGGAAGCTCTCCGAACCATCCCGATAAACACGGAAAAACCAAAAAACAAGCTATGCAATACGACGAACTAATCGACCGACTGATAGACCTCGCTATCGAAGAAGATATCGCCACCGGTGACGTCACGACCGACTCCATCATCCCTGCCCGCTCCCGCGCGGTGGCGGAAATGAAGATGAAAGCCGACGGCGTAATTTCCGGCCTGGACATCGCCAGACGCGTTTACGAACGCTTTGAGAAAGACATCGTCTGGGATGCGAAAGTAAAAGACGGAGACGCCGTTAAAAAAGGCGACATCATCCTGCGCATCGAAGCCAGCTACCGCTGTCTGCTGCTGGGAGAACGCCTTTCGCTGAATATCCTTCAGCGCATGTCGGGAATCGCCACCGAAACCGCCAGGTACGTCAGGGAACTGGCAGGCACGCACACCCAACTGCTTGACACCCGCAAAACGGCACCCGGACTGAGGGTGCTCGACAAGCTGGCCGTAAAGCAGGGAGGAGGCACCAACCACCGGATGGGACTGTACGACATGGTCATGATCAAAGACAACCATATCAAAGTGGCAGGCGACATCACCCGTGCCGTAGAGGCCGTTCGTAAAAACATCCCCGCCGGCATCAAAGTCGAAGTGGAGACCACCAGCCTGGACGAAGTGCGGGAAGCCCTGGCGGCACAAGCCGATATCATCATGCTCGACAACATGAACAATCAGGACATGGCCGAAGCCGTAAAAATCATCGCCGG
>CAZYJV010000021.1:0-4881 GCA_964647845.1 uncultured Odoribacter sp. | reverse complement strand
AACTCCGGTACGCCCAACGTAATCTTCATTTATGCCGACGATCTGGGATACGGGGACCTGGAATGCTACGGGGCAAAAAACATCCGGACTCCGCATGTCAACAGATTGGCAGACAACGGCATCCGCTTCACCAATGCACACGCGACGGCAGCGACCAGTACTCCCTCCCGCTATTCCGTACTGACGGGGGAATATGCGTGGCGCAAAACCGGCACGGACGTCGCCGCAGGCAATGCGGGCATGATCATCCACCCCGCGCAGTATACCATGGCCGACATGTTCAAAAGCGCAGGCTATGCCACCGGAGCGTTCGGAAAATGGCACCTGGGACTGGGCGACAAAACCGCGCAACAGGACTGGAATGCTCCGCTTCCCGCCGCGCTCGGCGATTTAGGCTTCGATTACTCCTACATCATGGCAGCCACTGCCGACCGCGTGCCCTGCGTGTTCATCGAAAACGGCCGGGTAGCCAATTACGACCCGTCCGCCCCGATAGAGGTCAGCTACATAAAAAATTTTCCCGGAGAACCGACAGGAAAAGACAATCCGGAACTGTTATACAACCTGAAACCGAGTCACGGACACGACCAGTCCATCGTAAACGGCATCAGCCGCATCGGCTACATGAAAGGAGGCGGCAAAGCCCTGTGGAAAGACGAAAACATAGCGGACTCCATCACCGTGCATGCCATCGACTTCATCCGGCGGCACAAAGACGAACCGTTCTTCATGTATTTCGCCACCAACGACGTACACGTCCCCCGTTTCCCGCACGAACGCTTCCGGAATAAAAACAAAATGGGATTGCGCGGCGATGCCATCGCCCAGTTCGACTGGAGCGTAGGACAGTTGCTGCAGACACTGGATGAACTGGGACTGACCCGCAATACGCTCATCATACTATCCAGCGACAACGGCCCCGTGGTCGACGACGGCTATGAAGACCGGGCGGAGGAACTGTTGAACGGACACAGCCCGACCGGCCACCTCCGCGGAGGAAAATACAGCGCATTCGAAGGAGGTACGCGAATCCCCGTCATCGTCCATTGGCCGGAAGCCATTCGAAAACCGGCCGTATCGGACGCCCTGATTTCACAGATAGACTGGCTTGCCTCGTTCGCCTCTCTGGTAGATGCACGCATACCCAGGGGAAGTGCTCCGGACAGCTACGACTGCCTCGCCACCCTCCTCGGCCAAGACCGCACCGACCGTCCGTGGGTCATAGAACAGGCCGCCAACCATACGCTTTCCGTACGTACCAAAAACTGGAAATACATCGAAGGAAGCGAGGGAGGCCCCATGATTACCTGGGGGCCGAAAATCGAAACGGGATACCTGGGAACGCCGCAGCTCTATGACATGCAACAAATCGGAGAACAGGAAAACGTAGCGGCAAAATACCCAGAGAAAGTTTTCGAACTGGAGCAGATTTTGAGAAAAGTACGCAACAAAACCCTTATCTTTGGCAACCAAAACACAAGGCAATGACAAACCAGGAGATCAGCGATAAAATAAACCGGCTCAAGAAAGAGAAGAACGCCATTGTTTTAGCCCACTACTACACCCGTCCCGAAGTGCAGGATGTAGCCGACTACCTGGGCGATTCACTGGGGCTCTCGCAGAAAGCCGGAAAAACCGATGCGGACATCATCGTATTCTGCGGTGTGCATTTCATGGCTGAAACCGCCTCCATCATCTCCCCCGGCAAGAAAGTGCTTATCCCTGCATTGGGTGCCGGATGCTCCCTGGCGGAAAGTATCACAGGCTACGACCTCCGCGAATGGAAAAAGGCCAACCCCGACGGCATCGTCGTCAGCTATATCAACACGACAGCGGAAGTCAAGGCATGGACCGACATCTGCTGCACCTCCGCCAATGCCCTGCAAGTCGTCGAGAGTCTTCCGAAAGACAAAAAAATACTGTTCGTTCCCGACAAGAACCTGGGAGCGTGGATACAACGCAAGACAGGACGGCAAATGGAACTGTGGAACGGCGACTGCTGCGTCCACGAACGCATTACCACAGCCATGATTCTGGAAAAACACAAAGCCTGTCCCGAAGCGGACATATTGATACACCCCGAATCCAACTGCTCGCACGACGACGCGATCCTGAACCTGCCGCAGGCATACCTTTACTCCACTGCCGGCATGATCAGACACGCTGCCGCGTCCTCCAAAAAGCAATTCATCATCGCCACCGAAACAGAGACCATCCATAAACTCCGGAAAGACAATCCGGACAAGGAATTTATCCCCATACACCCCGCGACCGTATGCGGACAAATGAAAAAAATCACCCTCGAAAACACGCTGGCGGCTTTGGAGAACGAACAGTACGTCGTGAAAGTACCGGAAGATATCAGGCAAAAAGCCTGGATTCCCATCGAAAGAATGCTGCAAATACAATAAACCGAAATAGAAACTGTAAACCAAATAAGTTAATCCGTAAACAAATGAATATATCTTTAAACTGGCTGAATGACTATCTGAAAACCGACCTCCCCGTTGAAGAAATCTGCAAGATATTGACCGGCATCGGCCTGGAAGTCGGCGGATATGAAAAATTCGAGTCCGTCAAAGGAGGACTCAAAGGTCTGGTGATCGGAGAAGTGAAAACCTGTGAACCTCATCCGGACTCCGACCACCTCCACCTCACCACGGTGGATCTGGGAGACGGCCGCCTCACCCCCATCGTATGCGGTGCTCCCAATGTAGCCGCAGGGCAGAAAGTAGTCGTGGCTACCATCGGCACCGTACTCTATGACGGCGACAAGGAATTCGTCATCAAAAAATCCAAAATACGCGGACAGGAATCCGAGGGCATGATATGCGCCGAGGACGAAATCGGAATAGGAACGGACCACGCAGGCATCATCGTGCTGCCGCCGGACGTAAAAGCAGGTACGCCTGCCTCCGAATACTATGACATCACTACCGACTATGTCATCGAAATAGACATCACGCCCAACCGGGTAGACGGCGCGTCCCACATAGGCGTCGCCAGAGATCTGGCTGCCTACCTGAAACAAAGCGGCGACATCGACTATACCCTGCCCTCCGTGGAACAATACAAAACCGATTCGACGGACGCTTCCATCTCCATTGAGGTGAAACGCCCCGAAGCCTGCATCCGCTATGCGGGAGTCTGCATCGAAGGCGTTACCGTGAAAGAATCGCCCGCCTGGCTGCGCAACAGACTGAAAGCCATCGGCCTGAACCCGATAAACAATGTCGTGGACATCAGCAACTATGTCCTGTTTGAACTGGGACAGCCGCTGCACACCTTCGACAAAGACAAAATCAAAGGCGACAAAGTCCTGCTCCGCAGTTTCCCGACCGGCACCAGATTCGTCACCCTGGACGGTGTCGAAAGAGAGCTTAACGAAAACGACCTGATGGTCTGCAACGCGGAAGCCCCCATGTGCATCGCGGGAGTATTCGGCGGAATCGAAAGCGGCATCACCGAAAACACGAAAAACGTATTTCTGGAAAGCGCCTGCTTCGACCCTGTATTCGTACGCAAAACGGCCCGCCGTCACGGTCTGAACACCGACGCTTCCTTCCGGTTCGAACGGGGAACGGATCCCAACATCGTCATCTATGCGCTGAAACGGGCCGCTTTGTTAATCAAGGAACTCGCCGGAGGCAAAATAACCTCCGACATCATCGACATCTATCCGAATCCGGTCAAGGACTTCGAAGTGGAAGTGAAATACGACCACATCGACCGCCTTATCGGGAAAGTCATCGGAAAAGAGAGAATCAAAAGAATCCTTTCCGCCCTGGAGATGAAAATCGTCCGGGAAAGCGAAACGGCACTGCTGCTGCATGTCCCGCCCTACCGCGTGGACGTACGCCGCGAAGCCGATGTCATCGAAGACATTCTGCGCATCTACGGATTCAACAACATCGAAGTGCCCTCCAAGGTCAATTCGACCTTGAGCTATTCGGAAAAACCGGACGACTACCGGCTGAAGGACCTGATTTCCGACCTGCTGACCGGCAACGGATTCAACGAAATCATGAACAACTCGCTGACCAAGGCGTCCTACTTCGAGGGACTGGAAACCTACAAGCCGGAAAACACCGTCATGCTGTACAACCCGCTCAGCTCCGACCTCAACGCCATGCGCCAGAGTCTCCTGTTCGGCGGACTGGAAACCATCGCCTACAACATCAACCGGAAAAACAACAGTTTAAGATTATACGAATTCGGTAAATCCTATACATTCAACAAGAAAGACGGAGAAAACCACCTGAAGCAATACCGGGAAGAAAACCGCCTGGCACTCTTCCTCACCGGGAACAAAACCACGGCTTCCTGGAACACGAAAGAAGAGCGCAGCGATTTCTTCACCCTGAAAGCCTGCGGCGAACTGGTACTCTCCCGCCTGGGATTCAAAACCGATGCGCTGAATATAGAAGAAAACACACAGGATATATTGCGGGAAGGACTGAATTACACCCTGAACGGCAAACACCTGCTCACCGTCGGAACGGTCAGCCGGAAACTGCTGAAAAACTTCGACATCGACCAGGAAGTCTACTATGCCGATTTCTCCTGGGAAAACCTGCTGAAAGCCCTCAAGAACCATACGACGACTTTCACCCCGCTTCCCAGATACCCTTCCGTAAAACGGGATCTGGCCCTGCTGCTGGATAAAAAAGTCACCTTCAAAGAAGTGAAGGAACTCGCTTTGAGAACGGAAAAAACACTGTTGAAATCCGTGACCCTTTTCGACGTGTACGAAGGGGAAAAACTGGGCGCAGGCAAAAAATCCTATGCCGTCAGCTTCACCCTCCAGGACGATGAAAAAACCCTGACGGACAAACAAATCGACAAAATCATGAACAAACTCATCGGCAGCTACCAACACCA
>CAZYJV010000020.1:4885-20635 GCA_964647845.1 uncultured Odoribacter sp. | reverse complement strand
GCGGGTGGTTGGAGACAAACAGATAGCGTCCGTCGGCGGGAGGCAGGTTTTCGGCCCCTTGTATGTCGAGCGAGAGATTGAGATACTCCATGATGGCGTTGGCGAAGTCGAGCCCTTTGCGGTTGCCGTGCTTGGTTATGAAATCGTTGATGTCGTCCAGACAAATGATTTTCTTGAGCCGGTTCAGCACAAAGCGCGGTATCCAGCGCGCCAGTTTCGGATTTTTGCTCTCAAATACCTTTTTCAAATCGATGGGCTTCAGTGTGTCGTCCGCCGCTTCCGGTGTGTGATTCATGGGTGATTGTTTTTACGGGAGCAAAAATAAAAAATTTTAATAGATAAAAACGAACAGAACCCGGGGAAGTACCGTTAAATAATCCATGTAGAAATTGATTGTGAAAAAAACGAAGAAGTTGAACTAAAGCAAGAGAGATTATGAAACGTACTTTTTTAATGAGCATGTTGCTCGGTCCGGTGCTGTGGATATTCACGGGGTGCAACTCCATGAAGAATCTGCAGCGAGAAGTGATCGAAACGGCTGTCGTCGGACAGGTAACGCCTTCCCAGTTGGAATCGGTGAACGGGAAGATTAACTTTGATTACGTGGTAAAGTTTGCCCCGAAACAGTTCGATAAGAAGATGATATTGAAAATCACCCCGAAAATGCAGTACGGCAATAAGGTGGAGAAACTGCCTTCGCTTTATTTGCAGGGGGAGAATGTAAAGCCTTCGGGGTATCAGGTCGTGGCTTACAAATCGGCGACCACCGTCACCCGGAAAATGACGATGAATTTTAAAGAAGGCATGCAGAACGGAGTGCTCTGGGCGGATATCGAGGCGATCCGGGGCTCGAAGTCCTTTACGCTGACGCCGGTCGTTTTGAATAGAAACGGAGTGAAGGTGTTTCAGAACTATACCGTCCGGCTGGACGGCGTTACCTACATGCCGGTGATGGCCGAGACTTTCGTCGAAGACATCCCCGTCGAGCAGGTGGGTGTGGTCAGCGGTTATGTTTTGTTTCCCGTGGCTCAGTCGAAAATAACGGAAGCGCAGCAGCATTCGATGGTCATGAATCGTGCTGCCGAGGCGATGAAAAAGGTGTTGGGCGACAAGGAGGCCACTGTCACCAACATGTTGTTGTATGCGTCCAGTTCGCCGGAGGGAGCGGAGAGAAGGAATAAGAACCTGACTTCCAACCGTTTTAAGGCGGCCAAGACGTTCTTCGAACAGGATCTGGGGATTGCCGGCCTGCCGATAGCCAGCAACGCCAAATTCGTTATCCCCCAGCTGGTGAATGAAAACTGGGAAGGATTGTACCTGTTGCTGAACGATTCCGATATTCCGGACAAAGTGCAGATCATTTCCGAACTGAAAGGTGCTGCCAACAACAACAAGCGGGAAGCCATTCTGGAATCCTATATCGGCAAAATTCCGGAACTGAGGAATGACATCCTTCCTTTGCTGCGCCGGGCCGACTTTTTTGTATTCTATACCGTGCCGGAAATAATACAACAGGAAACCCGGGTCGTTTACTACATGCCGCAGGCGAACGAAAAAACGCCGGCAGTCGGCACGCAGTGGAACTGGCAACTTTTGAACGACCTCGCCGTGGTGGCCATTCAGAACAAGGAGTATGCCAAAGCGCAAAAACTGCTGGAAGCCGCTATCGTCCTGAAGCAGGACCCCGCTCTGATGAACAACCTGGGCATTGCCTACGCCAGTCAGGGAAATATGGCGAAAGCCCGCGAAATGCTGGATAAGGCCCAGGTAAAGAAAGAGGCGAAATTCAATATGGGACTGATTCTGATGCAACAGGGCGATTATGCGAAAGCTGTCAATTACCTCAAAGGCACGCCCAATATTTACCTCGCTTACACGCAATTGCGGATGGGGGACAGTCGGGCTGCCCTGGATACCTTCAAACAATTGAAGCCGGCGAACGCCACGGAATATTACCTCATGGCTGTTGCCGCCGCCCGGGAAAAGGACACTTCCGTGATGACCCAGGCCTTGCAAAAGGCGTTCGAGATGAATCCCGGCCTGAAAAAACAGGCCTCGACCGACGTCGAATTCCGGAATTACATCGACAATCCGGTGTTCGGATAAGATAAAGAGACCCGCCGCGAGGCGGGTTTCTCGTATCCGGCGTGTTGTTTCTTCAATAGAATTGCCTATTTTTGTCTATACAAAGATAGATTGTAATGAGAGCAGAAGATAGATAATTATCTGTTAGGAGGCTGAAAAGACAAAACTGACCGCAGAGCAAATATAAAAGATGAAAGTAGTAGGAATTAACGGAAGTTCACGCAAGGACGGCAATACGGCTATTATTATCGGCAAAGTTTTCGATGAACTCAACAAGGAGGGCATTGAAACCGAATTGGTACAGTTAGCTGATCATGACATACAGCCTTGTCGGGGATGTTTTGTTTGTAAAGGTCAGGGAAACTGCGTTTACAAAAACGACGGGTTTGCAGAGATATTCGGCCTTATGGCGGAAGCTGACGGCATGATACTCGGTTCTCCGGTTTATTCTGCCGATGTATCGGCAAAGATGAAGGCTTTTCTGGAGCGTGGCGGTGTGGTGGTTGCTACGAATCCGGGACTATTGCGTTACAAAGTCGGGGCATCCGTTGCTTCCGTTCGCCGTGGCGGTGGAATGACGGCAGTCGACACAATGAATCATTTCATGCTCAATAAAGAGATGATTGTCGTTGGTTCGACCTATTGGAATATGGTCTATGGAAAAAATATCGGTGATGTCCTCCATGATGAGGAAGGTATGGCCAATATGCACAATTTGGGTAAAAACATGAGTTACATACTCAGGAAAATCAAAGATTGTTTGTTATGAAACGCAGTGTAAGGTTAAGTATTTTTTCTTCGGTTATCACGTTGGTGTGTTTTGCTGCTTTTGTGGCGTGTTTTTTTATTCTCCGGGAGGGGTGGTGGTATTATACCTGCGGAGTGCTGATCGTGGGAGTGTGTCTGGCGGGATTGTATTACAGTCCCCTGAGTGTGAGGGTGACCGGTACGGCGATAGAGGTGGTGCGTAGTCTGAGAATAAAGAGAATCCTTCTCGCCGATGTGAAGGAAGTGCGCCTTCTTTCTCCGACGCTGGGAGCTGTACGGGTGTGTGGCAGTGGCGGTTTCATGGGTTATTGGGGATGGTTCAGGGAAGGGGATCTCGGAAAATACTTTGCCTACTATGGCAAGGCTTCCGATTGCTTCTTCGTAGAATTGAAAGACGGACGGAAATACATGCTTGGCTGCAAGGATGCGCCAGAGATGGTGGAAGCGGTCCGCGCCGGAATGCAGACGGTGTAAGCGATAAATGTTATTTCACCTTATCCGGATTCTGTTTGATATAGTCGCTCCAGTCTTTGCAGCGGGGGCTGCCGTTCGTGGGAAGTCCGCCTTGCAGGTGGTGGCAGTAGGCAATGGCGATGGCGTCGGTTTCATCCAGGGCGTCGGAGGTGGTGTTGATTTCCATAAACTTGCCGAGCAGCAGGGCGATCTGCTCCTTGGAGGCTGTTCCGCTTCCGGTGACGCTCATTTTTATTTTCTTGGGGGCGTATTCGAATATCGGAATATCCCGCTGCAGGGCGGCGGCGATGGCTACGCCCTGGGCTCTTCCCAATTTCAGCATGGACTGTACATTTTTGCCGAAAAACTGGGCTTCAATGGCGAGTTCATCGGGGTGATAGCTGTCGATGACCTGGAGCGTGCGTCTGAAAATGCGCTGCAGCTTAATATAGGGATCGGTGACTTTCTCTATGTCCAGCACGCCGGAAACGACAAGCTGGGGCCTTTTCGTTTTTCCGAAAGTGCGGATGATGGCGTATCCCATAAAATTCGTGCCGGGGTCTATCCCCATGATTAACTTTTCCATCGGTTCGTTTTCAGATTTCCGTCAGTGTACTGCTGAAACAAAGGTAGCGGTTTTTATAACGGGAGATAAGTTCTTCTTCGGCAGGGGCGAGGTGATGCTCCAGAAAACGCTCTAAATCCTGTTCGGAAGAAAAGACGAGCTGCAGGGAATAGGTTTTCCCTTCGGGCTGGTCGACGGATACTTTGGTGAATAGCGCGTCTGCCGGAAGGCCGGAAGAGGAAACGGTGCGGATGTAACGCCCCTGCATGTAGGCGACCCATTCCCGTTCGATGTTCTCCTCTACAATGAAAGTGGTGTTGTAAATGTGCCGCATGGGATTAATTTTTCATCGTTTTCTCCAATTCCCGGTATATCTTGCCGGCTTCGATGCTGTAAATGCTGCCGGAATAGTCGGAAACCAGCTCTTTGTAGAGTTCGAGGGCCTGATGGTAGTTCCGGGTGCGTTTCTTTAAGTCCGCCAGTTTGAAAATGGCTTCCGCCTGTATGTAGGTTTCCGCCGAATTCTTCCGGAGCGCTTCCAGGAGTTGCTGCGCCTCTTCCGGACGGTCCTGCGAGAGCAGAAGGTCCGCTTTCGTCAAAGAAGCGTAATCCGCGATGCCGGGTTTGCTGTTCTGTATCAGACTGTCTAAGGCTGCCAGACTCTCCGCGAATTTTCCCCGATAGATCATATATTCCGTCCGGGCGATTTTTTCCAGGTCCCGGTTGTCCTCGCCTTCCTCGTAATTCATGTTGATAAAGTGGCTCATCCGGATGGCGTCGTTCGATATGAGTTTGCTGGTGGAGCCTTTCAGGGCGTCGTACTGTGCTTTCGCCCAGACGAGGTCGCCTTCGTAGTAAGCCATCCGCGCCTTGTTCAGTTTCGCTTCGTAGCCGATGCCGTTGTTCGGATTGGCTTTTTCGATCTGGGTGTAGAGGATGGTGGCTTCCCAGGGATTTTCCATGAATGCCAGTACGTCGGCGCGCTTGGATTTCAGCGTATAGACCGTGTTGGGAGCTAGCCGCCGGATATTTTCCCCTTTCTGCAGGATGACATTGGCGGTATCGGGCAGATGGAGCTTGGTCGTATACAGATCCGCCATCAGTAAGATAATATCCGCATTGCTGTTGATGTATCCCGATTCGTTCAGGTAATTCTGGCAGTCCGCGGCCAACTTCCGGTATTCTTCGGGTGCGACACGCGACGATTCATAAATCGTATAGCGGCATTGCAGGCTTTCCTTTCGGGCGGTCTGAAAGAAATTGTTGTTTTCTTTGCCTGCCTGCAACACCTGCTCATAGGCTTGCAGGGCAACGGCGTACTGCTTGCTGCGGCCGGCTTCGCGGGCGATGTTCAGATACACGTCCAGCTTGCCGGGTATTTTCCGGTTGAGCTTTACGCCGTGCTCGAACGCCTTGGCGTAGTCGCCTGTCTGCAGCGCGAACCAGACGGCCAGTTCGTCGAATACGGGGGGATACTCGCTTTTTTTGAGCAAGAGCTGCAGCTGCTCTTTAATGATGGTATCCACATTGTTGTTTATGTCGTAATTCCGGGCAAAGCTGAGTTTGGACGTAATGGTGTTCAGGTCGCCCGGATTGTTTTCCAGAGCGGCGACAAACTGCTCGAACATGGCGTTGTAGTTCCGTTCGTACATGTAATTTTCCCCCATCTCCAGCACGAACGCCCTTGGATTGTTGAGGAGTTCCCGGCCTTTTTGATAAGTCCTGGCCGCCCATTCGTATTCCCGGATGTTTCTGAATTTGAAAGCCAGATTCTGGATGTCGTTGGTATTGGGCTGCAGCTTTTTTACGGCCTTGTCGAAATACTCCTCCGCTTTCCTGATTTTTCCCTGCTGTTCGTAGATATACCCCAGGTTAATGAGAAAATCCCTGTTATTGCCGTCTGTCTTCAGGTATTTCTTGAGGGTGCTTTCCGCTTCGTCATACTTTTTGCCATTGATCAGGCAGATGATGTGATAATCGAGGTAATAGGCCGCTTTGGAACGCTGGTAGAGTTTCAGGAACAGTTCCGCGGCTTTATCGTAGTCCTTATTCGCGTAATAGGTATAGGCCAGCTGGGAATCGCTCTGCTGGGCCTTTAATACCGTGGATACGCAGATAAGGAGTATGATAAAGACGGATCTCATGGACAACGGGTTAAATTTATTTTATCATGTCTGTTCCCATAAAGGAGTGCAACACCTCCGGCAGGCGGATGCCCTCGGCGCACTGGTTGTTTTCGAGCAGGGCGGCGACGATGCGAGGCAGGGCGAGGGAGCTTCCGTTGAGGGTATGCACCATCCGGTTTTTCTTGCCTTCCTTATCCCGGAAGCGTAATTTCAGACGGTTGGCCTGAAAATCTTCGAAATTGGACACGGAGCTGACCTCGAGCCATTTTTCCTGTGCTTTGGAGTACACTTCGAAGTCGTACGTCAGCGCGGAAGTGAAGCTGATATCGCCGCCGCAGAGGCGTACGATGCGATAGGGCAGGCCCAGTTTGATCAGCAGTCCCTCTACGTGCTTCACCATGCCGTCCAGCGCTTCGTACGACACTTCGGGGCGGGTGATCTGTACGATTTCCACTTTGTCGAACTGGTGCAGGCGGTTCAGACCGCGCACGTCTTTCCCGTAGGAGCCGGCTTCCCTCCGGAAACAGGCCGTATAAGCGGTATTTTTTATGGGGAGCTGGTCGGCTTCCACGATCATGTCGCGGTAGATGTTGGTCACCGGTACTTCTGCCGTCGGAATCAGATAGAGCTTGTCTTCGTTCACGTAGTACATCTGTCCCTCTTTGTCGGGCAGCTGGCCTGTGCCGTAACCGGAATCGGCGTTCACCATCAGCGGGGGCATCATTTCCTGATAGCCGGCCTTGATGTTTTCGTCCAGGAAGAAATTGATCAGGGCTCTTTGAAGCCGGGCGCCTAAACCCTTGTACAGGGGGAAGCCCGCTCCGGTGATTTTCACGCCCGTCTCGAAGTCTATCAGATCGTATTTTTTTGCCAGTTCCCAGTGGGGAATATCGTTTTCGTGTTTCCGGGGTACGTTGTCGACGATCTTGACGATTTCATTGTCCGCATCCGATTTTCCCGGGGCAACGGACGTGTGGGGAAGGTTCGGCAGACGGAGCAGGATGTCGTTCAGCTGTGCCGTCAGGTCGTTCAGCCGGGGGACGAGGGCCGCAATGGCTTCTTTCAGTTCGGCTGTCTCCCGGCGGGCTTTTTCCGCCTCCTCTTTTTGGCCGTTCTTCATCAGAACGCCTATTTCCTTCGCCACCCGGTTCATTTCCGCCTGTTTGGCTTCCGATTCCTGCTGCATCTTGCGGCGCTGTTCGTCGAGATATATGATTTTTTCAACCGCTTCCCTGGCGTCGAAGTTCTTAACCGCCAGCCGTTCGATAACGGTTTCTTTGTTTTCCTGGATAAATTTTAGATTTAACATGGTATGTATGGGTTTTATTAGCAAATATACAAAAAACTCCTGTATTGTCGCAATACAGGAGTTTTTATATGTTGTCTGATGTTTTTATTCAGCAGCAGTCTGTGTTGCGACGACCGGCTTAACAGAAACATACGATCTGTCGTTTTTCTTTTTTGCGAAAACAACTTCTCCGTCAACCAGAGCGAACAGGGTATGATCTTTACCCATACCTACGTTTTCACCCGGATTGTGTACGGTACCTCTCTGACGAACCAGAATATTACCGGCTTTGGCAAATTGTCCGCCCCAGATTTTTACTCCCAATCGTTTACTCTCGGATTCGCGGCCGTTCTTGGAACTTCCGACCCCTTTCTTGTGTGCCATATCGTATTAATTTTAGAGGTTACAAATAATTAAGCATTGATAGCTTCGATCTGGATCTGAGTCATGCATTGGCGATGACCTCTTTTCCGTTCGTAGGTTTTTCTTCTTCTTTTCTTGAAGATGATGACTTTGTCGGCTTTTACGTGAGCCAGCACCTTTGCGGTAACTTTGGCGCCTTCTACTTTCGGCGTACCGATTTTCACGCTTCCGTCGTTGTCCACCAGAAGCACGTTTTCGAATTCGACCTGAGCGCCTTCTTCAGCGTCCAGACGATGGACATACACCTTGCGGTCTTTTTCAACCTTGAACTGCTGTCCTGCGATTTCAACAATTGCGTACATTGTAGATTGTTTATTAAGTTAATACCATGGGGTGAGAATAAATCTGCTTGGCATACCCCTGAGGATAAATTTTCGTGGTGCAAATGTATAAGAAAAAATGAAAAGCAAAAAATATATCGGAAGAAAATGTGCGTCCTACGGGACAATGGATTTAAATATGGGCGGATTTTAAAGGAATGTATGGTATTTTTACGGATAATAGATAAATTTGGGGGTGATAACAAAGCATGAAGATGAAAGGATTTCTGGGCTGCATCGTTTTGCTGCTGGGCCTGTTGCCGGAAACGGATGCCCAGCTGGTGCTGGGAAAGATTGCCGATAAAGGCGGCAAGGCTCTTCCCGGGGCGACCCTGTATCTGAGGGAGAGGGCGGCGGGTGCGGTGGCGGATGAGAACGGGGAGTTTCAGATGAAACTCCCGGCAGGGCTCTATACTTGTGAGATCAGTGCCCTGGGGTATGAGAAACAGATCAGGCAGCTGCACGTGGAGGAGGCGAAGCCCCTGCGGCTGGAGATACGGCTGGAGGAAATGACGTATATGCTTAAGGAGGTAAAAGTGACCCGCCGGAAGGAAGACCCTGCCTATTATTTCATGCGGCATGCGATAGCGAAGGCGCCTTTCCACTTAAATCAGGTGAAAAGCTATCGGGCGGAGATATATACGAAGGGCACCATGCAGCTGGAAAAAATGCCGAAACTGCTGATGTTGTCCAAAGAGGTGCGCAAAGAGGTGGGACCGTATATCGGGAAACTGTTTTTGCTGGAATCGGTGACGGATCTGAAATTCGAGGCGCCGGACAAATACGAGAGAAAAATATTGGCTTTTTCCAGTACGATTCCGGATGACATGAAGGCGGAGGATGCGCTGGATGTTCTGTCGGCCTCGATCTATGAGCCGGAAGTGATAGGCCTGATTTCCCCTTTGTCTCCGGGGGCTTTTTCGTATTACCGCTTCCGTCTGGAGGAATGTTACACGGAAGGCGGACGGAGCATTGCCCGGATAAAAGTGATTCCCCGGAAAGACAACCGTCTGCTGGTGAGCGGATGGCTCTGCATTGCGGAAAAAGACTGGAGTGTCGTGCATTTCGATTTGAGCATGCGGAATATGGGGCTGGCTGCCGATATAAAATGCAGGTATCACGAAGTGGAGCCCGCCGTGTTTCTGCCGACTTCCTACGATATAGACGCGAAAGTGGGGTTATTCGGTATTCGGGCGGGAGGAAAATACTATTCCGCGGTGAAATATCAGGAGGTGGAGGCGAACCGGTGGGAAGCGGAGGAGAAGAAACGGGAGCCGTTGGAAAAACTGGAGGAGAAGGACGACCTGTCTACCCGGGAAGCCTACCGGATGGCACGTATATCCCGGCAGCTGCTTCAGCCGGAACGTCCGGATACGGTGGCACCCCTGGAAATAAAGGAACAAACCGTCCAGATCCGGACGGTGGTCGATTCGGCTGCCATGAACCGGGACTCGCTGTACTGGCTGAAAATGCGCACGATACCTTTGAAGAAAGAGGAGATCGGTAGCTACCGGAGAAAAGACAGCCTGAGGGCGGTCGTAAAAGAATCGGAACAGGAATCCGATTCCCTTCGCCGGAACAGGCGGGGCGGGGTGTCCGGAAGCCTGCTGGGCGGGGACCGTATTCAGCTGAGGAAAGGGATGTGGCTGAAATTCGGGGGACTGCTGGCGGCGGTTCCCGAATACAATTTTGCCGACGGTTTCTGGATAGGTCAGAAATTGGAGCTGCACCTATCTGCAGAACGGAACAGACGGCTGGTACTGAGTCCTGCCTTGTATTACGCCACCGCCAGAAAGACACTTCTCTGGCAGCTGAAAGGCAGGTATCTCTATGCTCCGATGAGACGCGGCGTGCTGGAGGCGGGATTGGGATACGTGTCCGCCGATTACAGGGGAGCGGAAGGAGGAATGCGCCTGGAAAACGCACTGACGTCGCTTTTCTGCGCCGACAATTTCATGAAGTTTTACAGCAACCGCTATGTGAAAGTCCGGCACGCAGTGGATCTGGCCAACGGATTTAGACTGGAGATAACGGGAAACTATGAAAAGCGGCGTACGCTGATGAATCGTATTACGTACAATTTTTTCAAAAAAGAGGCGGAGGACAATCTGCCGTCTCTGGAAGGCGGGGTGGATATGCCGGACAACACATCGTTGGTATTCGGTGCGGACATGGAATATACGCCGCATTATTACTACCGGCTCCGGAGGGGGGAAAAAACGTATTCGCACTCGGCCTGGCCCACATTCTCCGTGGGGTATAAGCGGGGGATTTCATTGAACGACGGACACGATTCTTCCTTTGAACGTTTGCAGTTCGGTATCCGTCAGACGGTGGAGATAAGCCGCTTTGACCGCCTGGCCTATTGGGGACAGGCAGGGAAATTCTTTGCTGTCCGGGAGATCTATTTTCCGGACTACAAGCATTTCAATACGACCGGATGGATATTGAACCGGGATGCGTTCGACGGCGGTTTTTTCCTGGCGGATTATTATAAACTGCATACCCGGGATAAATGGGTGTCGGGCGGTTTGAACTATATGTCGGAATATCTGCTGTTGAAGAGACTGCCGTTCATGCAGCGCTTTTTGATGAATGAGGCGTTGCATCTGAGGTATTTGTGGACCCCCGGGGTGCGTAATCATGTGGAGACGGGCTATTCGCTGGGAGTATACAGGGCTGTACGCCTGGGTGTCTTTGTGGGCTGGGAGCGCGGCGCATATCAGGGTACGGGCCTGAGGATAGGCATCGCGTTGGGCGATGGGTGATGCATGGATATAGAAATTGTTGATTTTTGAATATAAACTGATAGCGTATGAAATATTTGGCTCGTTTTATCATGCGGCTGGGGGGATGGCGTTACCGGGGAGAGGTGCCGATGGAAAAGAAAGCGGTTATCATCTCAGCACCGCATACTTCGAACTGGGATTTCGTCTGGGGGGAACTGGCTTTCTTGAGTAAAAAAATACCTGCCTACATTCTGATGAAGAAAGAGTTTTTCTTTTTCCCGCTGGGGGCGATTTTACGGGCGCTGCGGGTCATCCCGGTGGACCGGGGGAAGAAAGACAGTCATCTGGTGGAGCAGATGGTGGAGGAGTTTAAGAAACGGGATACGATGTACCTGTGCCTTACGCCTGAGGGAAGCCGTAGCCGGCGCAAGAAATGGAAGAAGGGATTTTTAGTGATAGCTCAGGCTGCAGGTGTGCCCGTTTACCTGGGACGTGTCGACTACAAAGAGAAATTCTGCGAAGTGGGACCGGTTTTCTGGCCGACGGGCGACGTCGATGCCGATATGAAGGCGATTATGGAAACATACAGGGATGCCAATCCGCGGCATCCGGAGAAGTTTTCCTGCGGGGAGTGATGAAATATACGTATTGCATACAGGCGGGAATATTCCTGGTCATGCTGATGGCCTGCCGGGAGCGGACCGTGTGGGAGGATTCCGGGCAGCAGACCCTGGTGTCTGTCGAAGATTCCCTGCTGGTACCCGATTCGCTCTGGAACGGAGGCTGGTTCGAAACGGCATCGGAGCGGAAAATGAAAAGGCTGGGATTGGTTGACGTGCAGGAAATCGAGCCGACGATCCGGGTGTGTTTGAAATATGCGGACTCCTCGAATTTCACGGGCGGGGTGCTCTACAAGGACTTGCACAAGGCCTATGTATTGCCGGCGGTGGCGGAGGCTCTGGCTGCCGCGCAACGGGAATTGAAAAGACTGCATCCGGACAGAAGTCTGATTGTGTATGATGCCGCCCGTCCGATGACCGTGCAGCGGAAAATGTGGGAGAGAGTCAAGGGCACTTCCCGGCAGAATTTCGTGAGCAACCCTGCGAAGGGCGGCGGATTGCATAATTACGGGGCGGCTGTCGACGTATCGGTGGCGGATACTTCCGGAATACCTCTGGATATGGGAAGCGGGTTTGATGAATTCGGGGAGAAATCCCGGGTGGACCGGGAAGCGGAATTGCTGGAGGCCGGGATATTGACAAAAGCACAGATAGAGAACCGTTTGCTGCTCCGGAACGTGATGCAGAAAGCGGGGTTTCGCGTATTGCCGGGGGAATGGTGGCATTTTAACTGGATGAGCAGGCAGGAGGCGGTGGAAAGTCTGAAAGTAATCGAATAGGTATGATTCTGAAAACGGCGTTGATACAGTCGTCCCTGGTCTGGGGGGATATAGAGCGGAATTTAAGTGAATTCGGCAGGAAAGTGACTTCGTGTGAAGGCTGCGATATAATCCTTTTGCCGGAGATGTTCCCGGCGGGAGCGGTGATGGTGAAGCGGGAACCGGCGGAGATGAAGGCCGAACGGGAGAGGATAGCGGACCGGTATGAGGAGGTGAAGCGGAAAATGCAGGCATGGGCGGGGAAAACCGGTGCGCTGGTAATGGGTTCGACGGTATGCCGGGAAAACGGATGTTATTACAACCGGCTGATAGCAGCCTTCCCGGACGGGAAAACCGGGTACTACGACAAACGGCACTGTTTTCGTATGGGAGGCGAGAACGAATATTTTACCCCCGGGCAGACTCGGGGGCTGTTTGAATACAAGGGCGTGAAGGTCGCGGCTTTTATATGTTACGACCTGCGTTTCCCCGTATGGAGCCGGAATGTGGAAAAATACGATCTGGCGGTATACGTCGCCAATTGGCCGGCATCGAGGCGGCAGGTATGGCAGACGTTGCTGCGGGCAAGAGCCATTGAAAATCAATGTTATGTCGCCGGCGTGAACTGCGTCGGGACGGACGGCAGCGGACTGGCATATGCCGGAGACTCTGCCCTGATCGATGCGAAAGGTGAGACCGTCGGAGCTGTCGGAGAAGGGAAGGAAGAGATACTGGTAGCGGAACTGGATACGGACGCATTGGGGGCATTCCGTAAAAAATTCGCCGTCCTGGATGACCGGGACGGCTTTGAATTGAGATGATTCTGCGGGACCGCTATTTCAGATTCTCCTTGAAAAAAACTTCCAGTTTACCGAACGGTATGGCCTCCGTATTGTCATACAGATCCACATGGCTGGCGCCCGGAATAATCATCAGCTCCTTGTTGCTGCCCGTGAGTTTCTTGAACGCATCCTCGCTGAAATAGCGGGAGTGAGCCTTTTCGCCGTGGATAAGGAGCACGGGATTGCGTATCTCGTCGCTGTACGTCAGAAGCGGGGCATTGAGGAACGAGAGGGAAGACGTCTTGTTCCAGCCGTTGTTGGAATTGAGCGAGCGTTTGTGGTAGCCGCGCGGCGTCTTGTAATAGGCGTAGTAATCTTTTACGAATTGCGGAGCGTCTTCCGGCAGCGGGTCTATGACACCTCCGGCGAGGGCTGCGCTGCCGTTGCGGTAGTCTTCCGTACGCTGTGCGTTCAGCTGTTTGCGCAGTTCATGCCGTTCGTCGGCACTCATGGCGTCGAAATAGCCTTTGGAGGTCACGCGGCTCATGTCGTACATCGTAGAGGCGACGGTCGCCTTGATGCGTGTGTCGATGGCTGCGGCATTGATTGCCAGTCCGCCCCAGCCGCAAATACCGATGATGCCGATGCGTTCCGCATCCGCGGCGGGAAGCGTGCTGAGGTAATCCACCGCCGCACTGAAATCCTCGGTGTTGATGTCGGGAGACGCCACATAGCGCGGTTCGCCGCCGCTCTCACCGGTAAATGACGGGTCGAATGCCAGCGTGAGGAATCCGCGTTCCGCCATCGTCTGGGCATACAGTCCGGAAGCCTGCTCTTTTACGGCTCCGAACGGGCCGCTGACAGCTATCGCCGCCAGCTTGTCCCCGGCATTCTTAGGTTCGTACAAGTCGGCGGCAAGCGTAATGCCGTAACGGTTGCGGAAAGTCACCTTGCGATGGTTTACCTTGTCGCTTTTGGGGAACGTTTTGTCCCATTCCTGTGTAAGATTCAATGTTTCCATGTTATCGCCTGTTTTTTGATTCGTTTTACAGTCCGTGCAGCCTGTCTGCATGACGAGCCCCGTCAGGGCCGCCCAAATGACGGATAGGAAAGTTTTCGTTTTCATCTGTTTCTGTTTAACTGTGATTAAAGTTTATTCGTCGGTAAGGTGATTGTAAACAAGTTCCGAAATGCCGGCAATCATCTTTTCCGTCGCATCCATGTCGAGCTGGGAGGATTTTATGAATACGGCGACGGCGTAATATCGTCCGTCGGGAAGTCGGACGAAACCGACGTCGTTGATGCCCTGTGGCAGACCCGCCGGAGAAGGGTATCCGGTACCCGTCTTGTGGCCGATGACAGCTCCCTGCGGCAGTAGCGGCCGAGCCAGACGGTTTTGTCCGGTGCCGCACGAAATCAGCGTCTCCGTCAGCAGATGCTGGTAGACCGGTTCGTACAACTGCTGCGAGAAAAGCTTATGAATCAGCCGGGCTGCCGATAGCGGATAACTCCAGTTTTGGGAGGAAACCGCGTGGTTCTCGTACATGTCCTGTTCAGTCACCCGGATGCCGAAGTCCTTTATTCCTAAGCTTCGGATATATTTTTCCGTGGCTTCCGGTCCGGCGATGTACCGGAACAGAATATCGCAGGCGTTGTTATCGCTTTGTTGCAGGGAATATTTCAGCAGCCCGGCGATGGAAATCCGGATGTCGCCGGAAGGATAGGCATCGCGCATCGGGCTGTACAGGCCGGGATGCAATTCCGTCCGTTTTATCGAAAGCGTCGAATCGGGCGAGATGCCTTGCCGCTGCAGAATGTCGCCTACCGCCATCGCCTGGTAAAGTTTCACCACGCTGTTCATGGGGTAAGGGATTTCGTTGTTCACGCAGACGGTATCCTGCGTATCGGTGAGCACAGCCACCCCGATTTCGGCAGGGCAGGACAGAATATACCGTTCGAGTTCCGCCTGCAATCTTTTCTCCTGGGCGTTTGCTTCGGGGGAAAACAGGCTCGCTGCGACGATGGCGTGTATGACATGCCTGACAATGCGTTTTCTCATCGGGTATTTTTCTGCAAGTATAAGAAAAAATCATTTTTCTGTAAAAGATTATTATTGTTATCTTTGCGCAGATAATGGAAAATGTAACATGAAGGAACAGATGAAATACGTATTACTCACTTTTTTAAGTATGGGAATGATGATGCCCGTTTTGCTCGGTCAGAGCGGAGAAAAAACGCAGGAGGGGAAAATCCTGACGATGGAAGAGGCCGTATTGGGCTATGAATTGCGTCCTCAGTCGCGGTATATCCAGTGGCAGGGAGACCGGAATATACTTACGTATATCGAAGATAAAAATCTCATGGCCGAAACGCCTGACGGAGGAGAGAAGACCGTGTTGCTGACGCTGGATGAACTGAACGGAGTATTGGAAAGCAAACTGAAAGGCTGGCCGCAGTACAGCTGGCAGGACGGAAAAACGCTGGTGATTCTCCGCAAAGGCAGACGGACGGAAATCGACGTGGAGGGGAAACGGGTGCTGCGGGAGATGCCCGTGCCGGAAAAAGTGGCGGACCTGACCTACAACGGGAAAGACGCCTACGCTTTTACACGCGGGAACAATCTTTATTATTCGGATGAACGCGGCAATGAATATGCCGTTACCGCGGATAGGGACAACAATATCGTAAATGGTCAGGCGGTCAGCCGGAATGAAATGGGCATTCACAACGGGATTTTCTGGTCGCCCGACGGGAAAAAACTGGCGTTCTATCGCAAGGATGAGAGCCGGGTAAGCACGTTCCCTTTGTTGGATATTACCACCCGTACCGGTTC
>CAZYJV010000020.1:3522-4785 GCA_964647845.1 uncultured Odoribacter sp. | reverse complement strand
AACCTCTATCTCTGCGATACGGAAGGCAAGAGCGTGCGGCGTCTCACGGATGTGGATGCCGATGTGGCCTATGTCGGACAGGACGGCCGCTATGTCTATTATACCTCTGCCGAAGTGTCTCCGGTGGACAACCATTTGTTCCGGGTGGAAGTGAAGACAGGTAAGAAAAACCGTCTGACCGATGCGGAAGGTTGGCACGGGGTGGTGTTGAGCAAGGACGGAAAATATTTTGTGGACAGTTACAGCAGCCTGAATGTGCCGCGTGTTATCGAACTGCGACAGACGAACGGCAAGGCTGTGCGGGAATTGCTGCGGGCGAAAAATCCGACGGAAGACTATAACTACGGCGAGATTACTTTGGGCAGCCTGAAAAGTGCCGACGGGAAATACGATAACTATTACCGTCTTATCAAACCGATGAATTTCGACCCTGCGAAAAAATATCCCGTGATTCTTTATGTGTACGGCGGGCCGCATTCGCAGATGGTGAAGAATACCTGGCAGGCGGAATTGCGCCGTTGGGAAATGTATATGGCACAGCACGGGTATGTCGTGTTTGTCATGGACAACCGGGGCACATCCAACCGGGGGGCGGAATATGAAAAAGCGATTCACCGCTATTGCGGACAGGCGGAGATGGCCGACCAGATGAAAGGTATCGAATTCCTGAAATCGCAGCCGTGGGTTGATGCCGGCAGGATTGGAGTGCACGGCTGGAGCTACGGCGGTTTTATGACCATATCGCTGATTACCAACTATCCGGATGTATTCAAGGTTGCCGTGGCGGGAGGGCCGGTAATCGACTGGAAATGGTATGAAGTCATGTACGGCGAACGCTATATGGAAACTCCCCAGAGCAATCCCGAAGGATATGACAAAGTGAGCCTGATGAACAAAGCGAAAGACCTGAAGGGAAAACTGCTGATTTGTCAGGGGGCGATCGACAATACCGTGGTGTGGGAACACAGCCTGAGTTTCATCCGCGAGTGCATCAAAAATCAGGTGCAGGTGGACTATTTCCCCTATCCGTGCGCCGAGCACAATGTATTCGGGCGCGACCGCATCCACCTGATGCAGAAAGTGACGGACTATTTTGAAGATTATCTGAAATAAGATGCGTATAGATATATTGAGTGTCGTTCCCGAATTGCTGGAAAGCCCGTTGAGTCATTCCATCGTGAAACGGGCGCGGGATAAGGGGGTGGTGGAGATTTACATCCACAATATCCGCGACTGGTCGAAAGACAAGTTCCGGAAAGTGGA
>CAZYJV010000020.1:0-3422 GCA_964647845.1 uncultured Odoribacter sp. | reverse complement strand
AGATTTACATCCACAATATCCGCGACTGGTCGAAAGACAAGTTCCGGAAAGTGGACGATTATCCTTTCGGGGGGGAAGCCGGGATGGTGATGATGATCCAGCCCGTGTTCGACTGTATCAATGAGCTGACTTCCCAGCGGAAATACGACGAGATAATATACACTTCGCCCGATGCACCGGTGTTCAATCAGAAAACGGCGAATGAGCTGTCGCTGAAGGAGAATATCATGATTCTTTGCGGTCATTACAAAGGCATCGACCAGCGCATCCGGGAGCATCTCGTTACCCGCGAGATTTCCGTGGGTGATTTTGTCTTGACGGGAGGCGAGTTGCCGGCGTGCATCATGACGGATGCCATCGTCCGGCTGATACCCGGAGCGATGAGTGACGAGAGTTCGGCGTTGAGCGATTCTTTTCAGGACAACTTGCTGGCGGCTCCGGTCTATACCCGTCCGGCGGAATTCAACGGCTGGCGGGTTCCCGACATCCTGCTTTCCGGCAATCATGCGAAAATCCGCGAATGGCAGGAAGAACAGGCGTACGAGCGCACCCGTCTGCTGCGTCCCGACCTGCTGGAATAGGGAGCGGTTGGGAAAAAGGCGGGAATATCGTATCTTTGTATGACTGAAATTTTAAACAATACGGTTATGAAAAAATCTTTTCTTTTTCTGGCGGATGGTTTCGAAGAGACGGAAGCCGTCGGCACGTTGGATGTATTGAGACGCGGAGGCGTGGAGGTTCGGACTGTGGCTGTCATGGGAAAACAGGAGGTGAAAGGCGCCCGCGGGCTTGTGGTGAAGGCGGATGTCCTGCTGCAGGATATGCTGGGGGAAGAGGGGGAATTTCTGGTATTCCCGGGTGGGATGCCGGGTGCGCAGAATCTGTCTGAATGCAAGGAATTGACGGATTATTTGCAGAAGCATTTTGCACGGCAGGGGAAAGTGGCGGCAATATGTGCCGCTCCGGCACTGGTTTTCGGAAAACTGCCTTTGAAGAAAGGTATCCGAATGACCTGTTATCCGGGCTTTGAGAAATATCTGCCGGGAATCGCTGTGCTTGCAGAAGGGGTGGTTACTGACGGGAATGTGATTACCGGCCGTGGCCCCGGTTATAGCTTTGAGTTTGGGCTGGCTATTGTGGAGCATCTGTACGGCAGGGAGAAAGCGGAAGAGGTTGCGGCGGGCATGCTGCTGTAAGCGGATAAACGGAATAAATGGCTCCCCGGCGTTGTGCCGGGGATTTTTTTTTATTTTTTCAGCGCTTTTGCGATTTTCTCCTGTGAAAGAGGTTTGGTGCAGAGGAACCACTCGTAGCAGGTGACGGCCTCTTCCGGGTCTTTCTTTTTCTTGTCCATTTCTTCCATGGACTGGGGGGCAGGGACGATCACATCGTCGCCGGGATGCCAGTCTGCCGGTAGTGCCACACCGAACTTGTCGACGGTCTGCAAGCCGATAAGTACTCTTTTGATTTCGTCGAAATTGCGGCCCAGTGCCATCGGGTAATAAATGATGGCCCGGATGATGTTGTGGGGGTCGATGAAAAAGACGGTGCGCACCGCCTGTGTGGTGCTTTCGCCCGGATGCAGCATGCCGTATGTCTGGGCGATTTTCATGGAAAGGTCTGCGATGAGCGGGAAATGAAATTTGGTGTCGCTCATTCCCTTGTAGTTCATTTTTTCCATGGTGTGCAGCCAGGCCATGTGGCTGGGGATACTGTCGATGGACAAACCGATTAGCTGGCAGTTCAGCGACTCGAATTCGCATGTCAGGTGTCCGAATGTCAGTAACTCGGAAGTACAGACCGATGTGAAATCGGATGGGTGGCTGAAAAGCACGACCCATTTCCCTTCGAAATCTTCCGGGAAATTGATTTCTCCTGTGGTGGTGGCTGCTTTGAAAGCCGGGGCTTCGTCTCCGATGCGAAGCATGTTGTTTACTTCTTTTTCCATTTGTGTAAAATATTAACTGATTGAATATACAGGATGTACGAGGATGGTTGCGGTTTTGTTGGCAAAAAGAGGATAACTCTTTCAATAATCCGTAGGATTCACTAATTTTGTTGCCATCCGTTTTTATCCGAAAATTAACGAAACATGAAAGTGCATATTATCAACGAAGAAAACTCCTTGTGCAACCGGTTCCTGGCCGAACTCAGAGATGTGGAGAAACATACCGACCGCCTGCGTTTCAGACGGAATCTGGAGCGGGTGGGGGAAATTATGGCTTATGAAGTCAGCAAGACGTTTCAATATCGTCCCGTGACGGTGCAGACCCCCATTAATCCGGCAATCGTGATGCTGCCGGAGCAGGAAGTGGTGGTGGCGTCCGTTCTGCGTGCGGGGCTGCCTTTTCATCAGGGGTTTCTGAATTATTTTGACGAGGCGGGCAATGCCTTTATTTCCGCCCGTCGGGTGTATGATGAAACGCATGGTTTCAGGATTCGCTATGATTCGGTGTATACGCCCCGTCTGGATGGGAAGCAGCTGCTGCTCGTGGATCCTATGCTCGCTACGGGGGCTTCTTTGAAAATCGCCTATGACGAGTTATTGCAGCAGGGCGGTCGTCCGGCGCATACGCACATCGCCTGTGTGATAGCCAGCCGGCAGGGACTGAATTATTTGCAGGAGGCTTTGGAAGGGGAAAATGTGACGCTTTGGCTGGGCGCTTTGGACGAAGGGCTGACGGAAAAGTCCTATATAGACCCGGGTTTGGGGGATGCCGGTGATTTGGCTTTCGGTGACAAAATATAGTGGCGTAAGAGCTATTTCCCCGCAGGGGAAAGTTTTTGGGGATTCGTTTTTTTGTTTTTACTTTTTAGCGTACCTTTGTAGATTATGGAAATGAAAAGCCGTTTATTATGGCGGCATACGGTATGTTATAATTTATAATTTGATTATATGGGTTTTAATGATGTTTTGAAAAAACTGTTCGGAAACAAATCCGACCGGGATATGAAGGAACTGCTTCCCATTGTCGGACAGGTGAATGCCGAATGGGAAAAGATAAAAGGCTTGAGTCACGATGAACTGCGGGAGGTAGCAAACGGACTGAAAGCGAAAATCAGAGATCACATCCGCGGGGAGGAAGAGGAAATCGCGGCATTGAAAAAGCGGGTGGAGGAAGAGAAACCCTCCATCGAGGAAAGGGAGGAGATTTATAACCGTGTCGACAAGCTGGAGGAGGAGATAGACAAAAAGGTCGAGGAAATCCTCACGGAGCTGTTGCCGGTGGCGTTTGCCGTGATGAAGGATACGGCGCGGCGCTTCAAGGAAAATGAAGAGATCGAGGTGACGGCGACGCAGTTCGACCGGGACCTGGCGGTAAATCATGATTTTGTCGAGATAGAAGGGGATAAGGCTGTCTGGTTTAATTCGTGGATTGCCGGAGGAAATGAAGTGACCTGGGACATGGTGCATTACGATG
>CAZYJV010000019.1:13861-20645 GCA_964647845.1 uncultured Odoribacter sp. | reverse complement strand
CGGACGGCACCGTTTGATTCCTTTTGGCTCATCGTATGAAGTTATTCTTCGTTCCTTTCTTATCCCTGAAAAAATTTCTGTAAAAAAGGATCAGAAGCAGCACGCCGATCGTAATGTAGGAATCGGCTAAATTGAAGACAGGCCGGAAGAATTCGAAATATTCATTGCCCCAGAGGGGAACCCAGTCCGGCAAATAACCCGAATAAAGCGGGAAATAAAGCATGTCTACCACTTTCCCCTGCAAAAAAGAGGCATAGCCCCCGCCTTCGGGCAGGAAGGAAGCGACCTGCATATTGCTGTCGTTGAAAATAATGCCGTAGAACATGCTGTCGAGAATATTTCCGACGGCTCCGCAGAAAATAAGTGCAAAAGAAAAAAGTACGCCTGCCGGGGCTTTTTCCCGTACGAGCCTGGAAATATACCAGCCGATGGCGCCTACCGCACCGATCCGGAAGACACTCAGCAGTATCTTGCCCGCTTTCCCGTTCTCTGCGCCCATGCCGAACGCCATCCCGTTGTTTTCGACGAAATGAATCCGGAACCATTCGCCGAAGACATTGAATTCGTCTCCGACCATCATGTGGGTCTTGATCCAGATTTTGACGACCTGGTCCAGCACTAACAGACAGGCGATGAAAATATATAGTTTGCTGCGCACGCTCATGCTCTTTCCTGGCCTTCTTTAGCTTCCATACTTAAAGTGGCATGGGGAACGGCGCGCAGTCTTTCCTTCGAAATCAGCTTGCCTGTCACCCGGCATATGCCGTATGTCTTGTTTTCCACCCGTACCAGTGCGGCTTCCAGGTGTGAAATGAATTTGGCTTGTCTCTGCGCCAGCCTGCCGGCTTCCTCTTTGGAAAGAACGGAAGCGCCTTCTTCCAGCACTTTGAACGTGGGCGACGTGTCTGCGATGTCGTTGCCGTCGCTGCCGGAGATGACCGCTTTCAGCGTGTCGTAGTCCTTCCGGGCTTTTTCGAGTTTTTCAAGGATCAGCGTTTTGAACTCCTGGAGCTCTTCATCGGAATATCTTGTCTTTTCTGCCATAGTAATCCAAGTTTGGGTCCAAAGTAATAAAATATATCTATGAATGAAAAATCTCTGTCTGAAATTTGAAACTCATATACTCATTTTACCACTGACAGGTTACAGTTTTTCAATTTTTATGGAGGTCTTGATTTCGTCGATTTCCACGTCTTTGCCGTTTTCCAGACTGTCCGCCAGTTCAATCTTTTCTGCCAGCACCTGACTGGCGATGTATGAGGCGAAATTCTCTACGGCCGAATCCGTTTCCGGATGTTTCCGGATATAGAGGATGATTTTGTCGGTGACGTCGAAATCGCTTTCCTTTCTTAGATTCTGTATGCGGTTGATGAACTCGCGGGCGATACCCTCCTCTTTCAGGGACTGCGTGATATTGATGTCCAGCGCGACCGTGACCTTGCCTTCATTGGCGACCAGCCAGCCCGGAATATCTTCCGACATGATTTCCGCATCCTCCGGTCCCAGTATGATTTCCTCATCGCTGATTGTCAGCCGGAACTCTCCGGTTTTTTCGAACTGGAAAATATCGGATTGGTTCATGCCGGCGAAAGCGGCGGAGATCTGCTTCATGTATTTTCCGTACTTCGGTCCCAGGGTCTTGAAATTGGGTTTTATCTTTTTGATCAGGACGCCCGTCGTATCGGTGATATATTCGATTTCTTTGACATTGATTTCCGAAAGGATGATATTTTTTACCGCTTCGATCTGTTCCTGCATACCCTCGCTCATCAAAGGAATCATTACCCTGCCGAGGGGTTGGCGTACGCGGATCTGCACTTTCCTTCTCAATCCCAGGACCATGGAGGAAATCTGTTGCGCAAGCTGCATTTTTTCTTCCAGCGTTTTGTCGATCAGCTCCGTATCGGCTACCGGGAAATCGGCCAGGTGTATGCTGCCCCGGTGTTTGCCGGTCACGCTGTTCAGATCGCCGAATACCTGTTCCATATAAAACGGAGCGATCGGCGCGGACAGCAGGGCGACGGTTTCCAGACAGGTGTAAAGCGTCTGGTAAGCCGACAGCTTGTCCTTGGTGAACTCGCCGCCCCAGTATCTTTTCCGGGACAGCCGGACATACCAGTTCGACAGATTCTCGATGACGAAGTCCTGTATGGCGCGTCCGGCACGGGTCGGCTCGTATTTTTCGTATGCTTCCGTCACTTCCAGAATCAAAGAGTTCAGCAGCGACAGAATCCAGCGGTCTATCTCCGGACGCTCCTCGACGGGGACTTCGTTTTCCGAATAGTCGAACTCGTCTACATTGGCGTACAGGGCGAAGAAACCGTATGTATTGTAAAGCGTGCCGAAAAATTTGCGTTTCACTTCGTCCACGCCTGCCACGTCGAATTTCAGATTATCCCACGGCTGGGAATTGGTTATCATATACCACCGAAGGGGATCGGAACCGTATTCCTCGATTGTGGCGAACGGGTCGACGGCATTTCCCAGACGTTTGGACATCTTGTTGCCTTTGGCGTCCAGGACAAGTCCGTTGGAAATGATATTCTTGAACGCCACGGAATCGAACGCCATAGTGGCAATGGCGTGCAGGGTGAAAAACCAGCCCCGGGTCTGGTCTACGCCTTCCGCAATGAAATCGGCGGGGAAACGGCGGTTTTCGTCGATGTCAGCCTGGTGCTCGAACGGATAGTGGAGCTGGGCGTAAGGCATCGCGCCCGAATCGAACCACACGTCTATCAGATCTTTCTCCCGGATCATTTTTTCGCCTTTCGAAGAAACCAGGATGATATTGTCCACATAGGGACGGTGCAGGTCGATGCGGTCGTAGTTCTCCTTGGTATATTCTCCCGGAACGAAATTCCTGTACGGATTTTCCTGCATGAATCCGGCTTTCACGGACTTTTCGATTTCCTCGATGAGTTCGGCGACGGAACCGATGCACTTCTGCTCGCTGCCGTCTTCGGTAATCCAGATAGGCAGGGGAGTGCCCCAATAGCGGGAGCGGGAAAGATTCCAGTCCACCAGGTTCTCCAGCCACTTGCCGAACCGTCCTTCTCCCGTGCTTGCCGGTTTCCAGTTGATGGTCCGGTTCAACTCCAGCATCCGTTCCTTGACGGCGGTCGTTTTGATGAACCAGGAATCCAGCGGATAATACAGCACCGGTTTGTCGGTCCGCCAGCAGTGCGGGTAGTTGTGCACGTGCTTCTCCACTTTGAAAGCCTTGTTTTCTTTTTTCAGCTGGACGCAGATGTCGATGTCGAGAGTCGCATCCTCTTCGCTGAGATTCGGGTCATAGGCATTTTTCACGAAACGTCCGGCGTATTCGCCGTACAGAGCGACATCCACGTGGCTTTTTACAAATTCCGCGTCCATATCTTCCAGCGGGAACAAACGTCCCTGTTTGTCTACCATCGGCTGCTTGTTGCCGTCCTTGTCGATAAGCAGCATGGGCGGGATGCCTGCCGCTTTGGCTACCCGGTCGTCGTCCGCTCCGAATGTCGGGGCGATATGTACGATGCCCGTACCGTCTTCCGTGCTGACATAGTCTCCGAGTATTACGCGGAAAGCGTCGCCTTCCGCCTTCATCCACGGCATCAACTGTTCATAATGGATGCCTTCCAGTTCGGTGCCTTTGAATTCGCCGACCTTCTGATACGGAATCACTTTGTCGCCGGCATTGTAGAATTCGAGCGTCAGGCCCTCCGCTTTTGGACTGAAATAAGAGTTGAAAAGGTCTTTCGCCAGCACGACCGTAACAGGCAGGTAGGTATAGGGATTGTAGGTTTTTACGACGTAATACGTGATATTCGGGCCTACGGCGAGAGCCGTGTTGGACGGCAGCGTCCAGGGGGTGGTCGTCCATGCCAGGAAATACACCGTGTCGCTTGCCTCGAACAGTTTTTCCGATTTCTCATCCCGTACGACCTTGAACTGTGCGACACACGTCGTATCCTTCACATCGCGGTAGCATCCCGGCTGGTTGAGCTCGTGCGTGCTCAGACCCGTACCGGCTGCCGGAGAATAGGGCTGTATCGTATAGCCCTTATATAAGAATCCTTTCTCGTATAACTTTTTCAGCAGGAACCACAGCGTCTCGATGTAGCGGTTGTCATAGGTGATATACGGATTTTTCATGTCCACCCAATACCCCATTTTCTGCGTCAGGTCTTCCCATTCTTTGGTGAACTTCATCACATCCTCCCGGCACTCCTTGTTGTAATCCGCCACGCTGATGGTTTTGCCGATGGCTTCCTTCGTGATGCCCAATTTCTTCTCGACCCCCAGTTCCACGGGCAGTCCGTGGGTATCCCATCCGGCTTTCCGCTCCACGTAGAAACCCTGTAGGGTTTTGTATCTGCAGATCACATCCTTGAGGGTCCGCGCCATGACATGGTGGATTCCCGGCATACCGTTGGCAGAAGGAGGCCCTTCGAAAAAGATGAAAGAAGGATGTCCTTCCCGGGTTTTCAAACTCATTTCGAACGTATTGTTTTCTGACCAGACCTTCAGCACGTCTTTGTTGATCTGAGAAAGATTCAATCCTTTGTATTCGGGGAATTTTTTGCTCATATATAAGGATATTTTTTTATTATTTACACGATTTACAGACGAATAACGCTTCGTAACCAAGGTACAAATATATTATTTTTTTGGCAGAATCGGTGTCGTTTCGGTCGCTTCGGGATGAAATTCATAAATGAGTGTCGGCGGTTCGTTGGAGGCTTTGCCCGGTTGTTCGAATTTGCCGATGAATTTGAATTTTTCCGGATAATAGGTACTGATCAGGGGGTAAACGGTGACATAAGCATGCCTGAACCAGTGGTCGATGATAATGTGTGTCGTTTTCTGGTCCGTGAGTTGCTGAAGAATCTCTTCCGGTTTCCCGTATTGTGAGAAGGTGCTGCATTTCTTCCCGCCGGAATAGATGAAATAAAGTTCCGGTTTCCGACAGGTCACCCGTGCCGAATCCGGCAGGTTCTTCCCGCACCATTGCATGGCTGCCGTGAATTCCGCAAAGGCGTTGCCGGCGATTTCGGGACTCCAGCTTTTGTATTTGGCTATCTCTTTCTTCTCGACCAGCGCTTTTGAATAGGCGGGAAACATGAAAATCAGTGCGATGGCAAGCAGGAGGGCGACGGACAGAACGGCCGGAAATTCTTTTTTCCTGCGGTGCCCGATATACCGGATAACCGCCTGGATACCGTAAAAGAACAGAAAGATAAGGAACGGGATCGTCGCGATGAAATACCGGAGACCGCCGTACTGTTCCGGCCATACGAGCAGTACCGCCAGGGTCGCTCCCAGATAGAGGAATAGCAGCAGACCTTTTTCCCGGAGACAGAAAAGACCGGCCAGCAGCAGCAGGATAATCCCGATGCCCCGGATGATTTCCGCGGTCGATTTGACTTTTAGGTCGTAGGACGTGCGCAGGATGGCGTTGGGGATGTATTTGCCGGTATAGGAAACGAGGTTGTTCCCGATGCGTTCCTGCCAGTCTTTCCAGGTCGTCATGACCTCTCCTTTGGGCTTTTTGAGGAAATCGTGGACATAGTCGTTGTCGGTTTTGCCGACGTTTCTGTTCCGCATATCCCACATCGCTTTTGTACCGGCGAACGACCCGGCCAGCAAGAGAAACAGCAGGCCGTAGCGCATCAGCCGCTGCAGACCGTTCGACGTTTCCGGATGCTGCCGCCGTTCCCTGAAATACAGGAGGATTTGCTTGAAAAAGAGAATGCCGGCGTATAGGATAACTGCCAGAATGAGGGACGTGCCCATCGTCCTGACGAAATAAACGTAGTTGTTCAAAAACAGCAGTGCGAGCAGAAGCAGGTTATCGCGGGTCCCTTTCTTCGTAAACAGCCGCTCGGGCCGGATGGAGAAAACGAGACAGATGATGCAGACACTGCAGAAAAGAAAAAGCATTTCGCTCATCATGATGGTGGCGTAACGCAGGATTTCCGCATGTATCGAGCAGAAAATACACGTCAGAAAGGGAACGACGATGCTGCCGGATAATTTCTTCAACAGAAAAAACAACAGAAGGATCGAAGCGAAAAGCAGCAGGCCGTTGGCGATTTTGACCGCGTTGATGTTGTCGGGGAAAAACTTCATCACTCCCGCTACGAATACCGGATAGCCGGGAGGGAAATGGGTGTGGGGCGTTTCTTTGAAGGACATGATATCGGTGAATCCCTTGCCCTCGGAAAGAGCTTTCCCCAAAGCGTAGTAGTGGATATTGTCTCCGTTCAGGTCCGGCTTGACGTCGTAGATCTTGGAATAGGTGCCGACAAAGCAGATGGCGATGACAAGTAGCATGGCATACAGGACAAAACGGCTGTTCAATTTTTTCATGGGTTCAATTTTTAAAGCGGTATTTTATTAACGTCCAGATGGCTTGCAGTCCGTCTTTCCAGTTGATTTTCTTTCCTTCTTCGATGCTTCGGGGATAGTAATGAATCGGTACCTCGTGGATTCTGACGCCCCGTTTGCATACTTTGGCCGTTACCTCCGGACAGAATTCGAATCCCCGGCACGTCAGGGGAATGGATTTCAGGAACCGGGTGTCGAAAAATTTGTAACAGGTCGGCTCGTCCGTCAGATGCTGGCGGTACAGCAGGTTCGTAACGAAGGTCACCAGCCGTCCGCCTACATAAAACCGCAGGTAGGAATGTTTGTTCGCCGGATTTAGAAAACGGGAGCCGTAGACCACTTTTTCATTGTGCCCGATGGCATATTGCAGTAAAACGTTGTAATCTTCCGGGTCGTATTCCAGGTCCGCATCCTG
>CAZYJV010000019.1:4386-13761 GCA_964647845.1 uncultured Odoribacter sp. | reverse complement strand
CGGCTTTTTTGTTCCACTAAAATGACCTTGTCCTGCGTGAGCTGGCGGATGACGGCGTCGTTGTAGTGGCGGATGGTGATGAGGCGGACGTCTTTGTTGTACAGGATTTCGTACTCATCTTTCAGTTCGCGGATAAAATCGTCGAAAACGGCATCCATGCAATCGATGCAGAAAGAAAAGCTGATGGCCGAGTTCTGCATCAGATTCAGTTTCAGACGGTATTTGGCCAGAATGCTGAAAATCGCACTGAGTTTCTCCTCGGCGATAAAGGAAAAATCGCGGGGCGTCAGCGTCAGCAGAAGCTGGTGGTCCTTATTGATGAAAATGGGAGGCAGTTTCAGCTTTTCGTCCAGTTCCCGGATGACCGACCCCGGAGCTTCCGGATGCAGAAACGACTTGACGTATAACGGTATCTTTTTGTTCTGAATCGGTTTTATCGTTTTGGGATGAATGACTTTCGCCCCGAAATTGGACAGTTCGATGGCTTCCCGGTAGGAGAGTTTCGGTATGATCTCGGTATTTTCGTACAGTTTCGGGTCGGCGCTCATGATGCCGGGAACGTCTTTCCAGATGGTCACGTTTTCGGCATCCAGCAGATTCGCCAGCAAAGCCGCCGTATAATCCGAACCTTCCCGGCCCAGCGTGGTGGTCTGGTTGGTGGTGGTGCCGGCGATAAAGCCCTGGGTAACGTATGTAAAAGTATCCTGGAACGTAAAAACTTTCCGGCATAACTGCTCCGACAGTTCCGGATCGACATTCGCATTCCGGTAATTGACGTCCGTTTTGAGGCATTTCCGGATGTCCACGAATTTGGCTTTCCGGCCCTGCTTTTCCAGATAGGCCGCCACAATGGTCGTCGAGAGCAATTCCCCGAAACTGATAATCCGGTCGTATTCATAATCGTAACACAGGGAAGGCTCCGTTTCCAAAACGGATTCCAGCGATGCGAAGAGCTTCTCCGTCCTTTCATAGACATCCCGGTCGGCACCGGAGAAGAGCTCTCCGATGATATTGAAATGATACTCTTTGATACTTCGGAGCGCCTGCGCCGTCTCGCCCGTTTTGTTGAAATAATGGTTGCACAGTATCTCCAGTGCATCGGTCGTTTTGCCCATGGCGGAGACTACGACAATCAGATTGGTTTTCTGGCTGCTTAGAATCTGGAGCAGATTCCTGATACTTTCTGCGTCCCGTACCGAGGCGCCGCCGAATTTATAGATATTCATCCCAGTTGTTTTTACGTTGCGAAATTAGAAATAAAATTCGGAAATACAGGCACAAAGGCAAATCAAAGCCACGGACAGGAACGTTACGCCCTGGTTGATCCGGACAGCCCGGCGGAGATCCCGGCGGTTGAGGTTGCGGTGATTGTTTCCGATGTAAGGTTTCCTGACGGGTATGCCGTGATACATGTGCGTACCCCCGAAACGGCAGTTCAGGATTCCCGCCAAAGCGGCTTCCGGATAGCCCGAATTCGGGCTGGCGTGCCTGGGACCGTAATGCAGGATGAATTTCAGCAGTCCGGGACGGTAGCTGACGATGCACATAAGCAGAGCCGTGAGCCGTGCCGGAATGAAATTCAGCACGTCGTCCAGGCGGGCGGCGCAGCAGCCGAACTGCCGGTAGCGTTCATCCTTGTAGCCGATCATGGAGTCCAGGGTATTCACCATTTTATAGGCCATCATGGCGGGGAATCCCCCGAGGGCGTAATAAAACAGGGGGGCGACCACCCCGTCGCTCAGATTCTCCGCCATGGTCTCCAGTACGGCGGTGTAGATTTCCCGGGAGGTCAGGGAGGACGTCTCTCTGCCGACAATCCAGGACAGCCGTTTTCTTCCGGCTTCGAGGCCGTATTTCTCCAGCGTACGGATGACTTCGCGGCTTTCCTCTATCAGGCTGCAGTTCGCCAGACCGTAGAAAACGAAAACGGAGGCGACCGCATAGTAACACCAGACACTGAGGGATAGGCAGGCGTGTGCGAGCTCCCAGCCAATGAAACCGACACAGAGAGGATACAGGAACGCAATCAGACACCCTTTCCACCGCCGTCCTTCGCCTCTGTTCCATTTCTTTTCCGCAAAGGCGATCAGATTGCCGAAAGCCACCACCGGATGGGGCAGGCTGCGGGGATCGCCCAGGAGCGTGTCCAGCACATAGCCGATGAGCAAAGGAATTACTACGATATGGAAATCACCCCACATAATTTTTTAAGGCCAGGATTAAGAGATCGTTTTTTTCGCCGGTCAGTGTGTTGAGCCGGAAATAATGCCGGTTTAAGCCCCGGAAATTGGAAGCGTTGCGGATAAGAATACCTTCTTTTTCCAACAGGTACTGTTTCAGCTGCCCAGCATCGGAATCCGTCCTCACCAGAAAGAAAGACGTGTGCGACGGGCAGGGGCAGAATCCGGGTATAGCCGCTATTTCTTCGGCAAAGGCCTGCTGCCGCTGCAGGAGAATGCGGGCATCGGGGAGCAGTTCGCCGGCTCTTTGTATGAGTGCTTTCCCGACCTCGATGGCTAAGGCATTCACGCTCCAGGGTTGTTTAAAGCGGGAGATCTGCGCCGTTTTGTCGGGGCTTCCCAGCATATAGCCTAAGCGGAGGCCGGGAATGGCGAAATTTTTTGTCATGGAACAGACCACCAGCAGATTGTCGTAGTCCGCCAGCAGGCAGGCGGCGGACCGGATGTCGGGGGCGAAATGCAAAAACGATTCATCCACGACCAGCGTCATGTCCGGATAGTGTTCCAGCAGAAAACGGATGTCCGCTTCCGACCAGATATTCCCGTCCGGATTATTGGGGTTGCAGATGAACATTAATTGCGGATTCTCCGGCATCTGTTGCCAGATAGATCCGGAAATGAAATCGATCCGGTGGCTGTACAGCGTGCAGGCGTCTTCGTATTCCTGAAAAGAAGGCACGGGAATCACGGTCCGGGCGCCGGCGAAAGCGTGGGCGATCAGGTAGAACAATTCGGTGGCTCCGTTGCCTGCGATCACCTGTTCCGGAGACAAGCCGTGCCATGCGGCGACAGCCTGCCGGAAACTTCCGGCATCGGGTTCCGGATAGTGGGACACCAGGTCTGCATGCTGCAAAAGCAGGGAGTGGAGGAGCCGGGAATCGGCCCCGTACCATACGTTGGTCGAGAAATTGGCCGTTACTTTTTTGCCTGACCGGTATAAATCGTCTCCGTGTCCGTGAATCATAGCGCTAACAGTTAATCGTCCGGATATAATGTGGAATAGATATAGTCCATGTCTACCGCCGAGCGGACATGGGCGGCAAGAAGGTCGTACTGTCGTTCCTTAAAGGCGATATAGTCGAACGGGGTGCTTTCCTCCGTACTGAACCCGGCGGCCAGCGCATTGCGGACGGAGGTATTGTCCAGGATGCCGTGCATATAAGTCCCCCAGCAGTTCTCGTCTTTCCGGTATCCGTCCTCTTCTCCGTTTTCCAGCCGGTTCAGCGGGCATGCCGGAATACCGGGCAGGGGCACCGTCCTGCCCATATGGATTTCATATCCCCGGCAGATCTCCTGCCGGTCGTGAAACCGGAACGTCCGTTGTTCCGTGATTTTCTCTTTTGTAATGACCGTTTGCAGCGGGAGAAGTCCCAGTCCCGCCACGGTTTTCTGTTCGCCTTCCATGCCTTCCGGGTCTTCGATGCTTTTGCCGAGCATCTGGTATCCGCCGCAAATTCCAATGACTTTTTTCCCTGTCTTACAGGCTTGGATGACTGCTTCCGCGACGCCGTTCCCGCGGATGTCCTGCATATCGGCTATCGTATTTTTGCTACCCGGCAGAATGACGATATCGGCCTTGGCGATTTCCCGGGGCAGGTCGGTATAGTAGGGGTGAAAACGGCTGTCCCGCTCCAGTGCGTCGAAGTCCGTGAAATTGGAAAGGCATTTCAGCCGAACGACGGCGACGTTGATTTTGCCAGGGACGGGCTGAGAGACTTTTGTTCGCAAGGCGACGGAATCCTCCGCTTCGATATGTATGCCGGTGAAATAGGGAATCACGCCGACGACGGGGATGCCCGTGAGATTTTCCAGTATTTTCCTGCCTTCTTCGAAGAGGGAGATGTCTCCCCGGAATTTGTTGATGATGATTCCTTTGAGCAGGGCTTTTTCTTCGGGAGGCAGCAGACTTACGGAACCGTAGACCGAAGCGAACACGCCTCCCCTGTCTATGTCTGCGACCAGATAGGCGGCAGCCTGCACTTCCCGGGCCATTCGCATGTTGGTGATGTCTTTGTCACGTAAGTTCAGTTCGGAGATACTTCCGGCCCCTTCCAGGACAATGGGATTGTGCCGCGACGCTAACCGCCGGAAAGCGGCGAGGGCTTCCCGGAACAGACCGGTTTTGGCGTCGGCGAAATACTCCCTTGCGGTCATGTTCCCGACAGGCTTGCCGTTCAGCACGACCTGGGAGCTCTGGTTGTGGGTGGGTTTGAGCAGCAGGGGATTCATATCCGTGTGAGGCGGAAGTCCGCAGGCCTCCGCCTGTACGGCTTGCGCCCGTCCGATTTCCCCTCCTTCGGGTGTGGAGTAGGAATTGAGGGACATATTCTGGGCTTTGAAAGGAGCCGGAGAATAGCCGTCCTGTCTGAAAATCCGGCAGAATGCGGTATTGACGATGCTTTTTCCCGCATCCGAGCAGGTCCCGACAAACATGACAGGTTTCAGTTTCATGGAGCTTACACGTTTAGACAGACGAAAGAGGTGTTTTTCATGATGGGCATGTCCGCCATTTCGGAAGCGCTTTTGCCCTCCAGGAATGCGAGAATGGCCCGGTCTATGGCTCCGTGGCCGACGGCCAGCACGCATTGTCCGGGATATTCCCGTTTTATCCAGTTAATGAACGTTTTTGCCCTCTCCGAGAGCTGCTCCAGGGTTTCGCATCCTTCGGGCAGATTCTTCCAGTCAAGGGCGGAAAGCCGTCCTCCGGTGTGTTTGCCCCAGTCGATTTCCCTTAACAGGGACGTGGGACGGGGTGTCAGCCCTTTCCGTCTGCCGATGATGCTTGCCGTATCGTAACTGCGCGCCAAATCGCTGCATACAATCGCGTCGATTTTCCGGTCTGCCAGCAATTCTCCCAGCTGCTGCGCCTGCCGGATACCGTTGTCGGACAGTTTCCCGGGCATGTGCCCCTGCATGATGTCCTGCTTGTTTTCCTCCGTTTCGCCGTGCCGGGTCAGTAATAATTCTGTACGGGCCATGTCATGTCGTTTTAATTTCGGATGGACAAAGTTAGCAAAGATTAGAAAAAGCGTTATATATTTACGAACCGAAAGAAACCGGCAAGATGAGAAAAATTATTTTAATCACCGGAGGACAGCGTTCCGGCAAAAGCAGTTATGCGCAGCGTCTGGCGTTGCAAAATGCGGAAAATCCGGTTTATCTGGCGACATCGCGGATGTGGGACGAGGAATACCGGGAGCGTATCCGCCGGCATCAGCGGGACAGAGGCCCCCAATGGACCAACATAGAGGAGGAAAAGGAGCTGAGCCGCCATAAGCTGGCCGGGCGGGTCGTTGTGGTGGATTGCCTGACCTTGTGGAGTACGAATTTTTTCTTCGACAACGGCGGACAGGCGGATGTGTCGTTGCCCTTGTTGAAAGAAGAATTCGACCGGTTCACAGCCCAGGACGCCGTTTTTATTTTCGTTACCAATGAGATAGGGATGGGCGGGGTGTCAGAAAACAGTGTCCAGCGGCATTTTACGGATTTGCTGGGCTGGGTGAATCAGTATGCGGCGGAGCGGGCGGATGAGGTGGTGCTGATGGTGTCGGGTGTGCCTGTGAAGATAAAGGGCTGAGATAAAAATGTATTGATTTTTCGGTAATATCATAGCGTAAATATTATAGGGTATGCGGACATTTCGTATTCAGGCGCCGGACAGAAAAATCGTTCCGGCTTTGGTGGATAAAATCAATAATCTGACGAAGCCCAAGGGGTCTTTGGGACGTCTGGAGGAGCTCGCTGTGCAGATCGGCGCCATACAGCAGACATTGTCGCCCCGGCTTGAAAAACCGCAGAACATTGTTTTTGCGGCGGACCACGGTATCGTGAAAGAGGGCGTCAGCTTTTCCGCCCCCGAAGTGACGGCGCAGGCGATTCCCAATTTTCTGAAGGGAGGGGCGGGAATAAACATGTTCTGCCGGCAGCATCATTTTGGCCTGAAGATCGTGGATTGCGGCGTCAATTTCGATTTCAACGGATTGCCCGGTCTGATCGACCGGAAAATCAGGATGGGCACGCGCAACTATCTGCATGAGGCGGCGATGACGGAGGAAGAGTTCGACCGGGCGATTGCAGTCGGGGCGGAGATGGTGGACCTTGTACGCAGCGAGGGGACGAATATCGTAAGCTTCGGAGAAATGGGCATCGCCAATACCTCTTCTTCTTCCCTGTGGATGACTTATCTGACGGGCATCCCGCTGGCACAATGCGTCGGGGCGGGTAGCGGACTGGATCAAGCGGGCATCGGCCATAAATACGACGTATTGAAACGCGCTATGGAAAATTATTCCGGCGATTCTTCCGTGACGGATATTTTGCGTTATTTCGGCGGTTACGAGATGGTGGCTGCGGTAGGAGCGATGCTGCGGGCGGCCGAACTCCGGATGGTTATCATCATCGACGGATTCATTATGACGAATTGTTTGCTGGCGGCCCAGAAACTCTGTCCTGCCGTGACGGAATACTGTATTTTCGGACACCAGGGCGATGAGGCCGGCCACAAGCTGGTATTGGATTATTTGGGTGTGCGGGCCCTGCTTCATCTGGATTTGCGTTTGGGAGAAGGAACGGGGGCCATCTGTGCATTCCCGATCATCGACTCGGCGGTGCGGATGATCAATGAAATGAACGATTTTAAAAAAGCGGAAGTAACCAAATATTTCGACTGAACATGAAAAGTTTTCTGGCGGCGGTTATGATGCTTACGCGTTTGCCTTTGTGGCGGCTGGTTAATATCGACAAACGGTATTTTGCCGGAGTGCTGATGTACTGGCCTTTGGTGGGCTATCTGACCGGGGGTGCCACGGCTTTGACTTTATGGGGTGCTTCTTTGGTGATGCCCTGGCTTCCTGCCTGCGTGCTGGCTGTGATGGTGCGGTTGCTTCTTACGGGGGCGATGCACGAAGACGGCCTGGCAGATTTTCTGGACGGTTTCGGCGGAGGGACTTCCAAGGAGAAAATTCTGGCGATCATGAAAGACTCCCATATCGGAAGCTATGGAACCATCGGACTGATCGTGTATTTTTTTCTTTACGTTTCCTTTATATACAGTCTGGACATGCCCGAAGCCCGGGCGCTTGTCGTTTCGGCGGATATTTTCTCGAAATTCTGCACGTCCGTTATGATAAACACGTTGCCGTATGCGCGTCCGGAAGCGGAGTCGAAGACGAAGGTCGTATACAGCCGCAAATCGCTGTTCGCTTATATTCCGATAGCCGTACTGGCTTTTGTCCCTTTCCTTGCCGTGGGGGATTTCCGGTATCTGCCGGCGTTGGTGTTGCCGGTCGTGACATCCTGGTGTCTGCGGAGGTATATGAAAAAGAAAATCGGAGGCTATACCGGCGATTGCTGCGGGGCTTCTTTTCTGATTACGGAGCTGGCGTGTTATTTCGGAATTGTTGTTATTTATTGTCGATAAAATGAAAGTGACTCTGATTCGTCATACGAGTGTGGCTGTCGGGCCCGGTGTCGTATATGGTTTTACGGATGTGGATACCGCTCCGACCTTTCCGGAGGAGGCGGAGCGGGTGGCACGCAGTATCGGAGGGGAAGTTTTTGATGCTGTGTATCACAGTCCTTTGTCGCGTTGCCGGAAGCTGGCGACGGCTTGTGGATTTACGGATTCCGTTCCGGACGCGCGTCTGAAGGAGATGAACTTCGGGCGTTGGGAGATGCAGCGCTGGGAGGCGATCGAAGACCCTGTTCTGGAGGAGTGGTACAAGGATTGGGTGAATATACCTGCCGGAGGAGGGGAGTCTTTCCGGGACCAGTTCCGCCGGGTGGTGCAATTCCTGGATGAACTGAAAAGCCGGCCGTTCCGGAATGTGTGTCTGTTTGTCCACAGCGGAGTGGTGCGCTGCGCCCTGATTTATGCCGGGCGGCTCACGGTGGAGAATGCTTTTTCGGTCGATATTCCTTTCGGAAGCCGGACGGACATGGAATTGTAGGCTCTTATCCGTTGTCGCCTGCATTTTCGGCGGGAGCGGAGAAGAAGCGGCTGAATCCCTGTTGCACGCCGTCTTTTACCCGGCTGGAGGTAAGTAAAATCAACAGGAGCAGCACGCCGATCGTAATCATCATGGCCCGTTCCGGCCTGGAGTATTCTTTCCACTTTTTCATGCGGGAGGTTTTTATGGCTAAAAGACAAATATATAATGGCGAATCGAGATAAACAAATCTTTATGCCGGCTCGTATTTTTGCTGACTTCGTTAATGTATTGCAATTATGTTCGGTTTTGTTCGCAAATCGTTGAAAACGGCCCGGCACCATCCCCGGCTGGGAGGGCTGGAGATTCTGAAATATATCGGTCCGGGACTTCTGGTCACCGTCGGATTTATCGATCCGGGCAACTGGGCTTCCAATCTGGCTGCCGGTGCGGATTACGGGTATGCCTTGCTGTGGATGGTTTCGCTCTCTACCGTGATGCTGATTATCCTCCAGCACAATGTGGCGCATCTGGGGATCGTGACCGGCTTGTGTCTGTCGGAGGCTGCCGTGGCTTATCTGAAACCGCGGTATGCGAAGCTGACTCTTTTCTCCGCCATGGGGGCGTCGGTATCCACTTCCTTGGCAGAGATATTGGGCGGGGCCATCGCGCTGGATATGCTGTTTCGTATCCCGGTCAGGGTCGGGGCGGTGATAACCTGTATCGCAGTGCTGCTGCTGCTTTTTACAAACAGCTACCGGGTCATCGAGCGTTGGATTATCGCTTTCGTTTCCGTCATCGGACTTTCTTTCATCTATGAATTGTCTCTGGTGCATATAGAGTGGGGGGAAGCCCTGCAGGCATGGGTGACGCCCTCTTTTCCGGAAGGCTCCATGGTGGTTGTCATGAGTGTGCTGGGTGCGGTGGTGATGCCGCACAACCTGTTCCTGCATTCGGAGGTAATCCAGAGCCGTCAGTGGAACCTGGAAGACGAGGCGGTCATAAAGAAACAGCTGCGGTATGAATTCTGGGACACGCTCCTGTCCATGATGATCGGCTGGGCGATAAACAGCGCCATGATATTGCTGGCCGCCGCCAGCTTTTTTAAAAACGGTACGTCGGTGACGGAACTGGAACAGGCCCGCTCTTTGCTGCAGCCTCTTCTGGGCAACAATGCGGCCGTTATATTTGCGGTGGCCTTGCTTTTT
>CAZYJV010000019.1:0-4376 GCA_964647845.1 uncultured Odoribacter sp. | reverse complement strand
GCTTCGACCGTCACTTCCGGTATGGCTGCCGGTTCCATATTTGCCGGCATGTACCGCGAACCCTATGACATCAAGGACAGTCATTCGCGTTGGGGCATCCTGATTTCGCTGCTGCTCGCGCTGCTGATTATTATGGTGGTGAAGAACCCCTTTATGGGGCTGATTTACTCCCAGATGATTCTCAGCATCCAGCTGCCGGTGACCATATTTCTGCAGGTCTATCTGACTTCTTCCGGGAAAGTCATGGGAAAATACAAAAACAAGGCTTCCGCCCGCTGGATGTTGTATATCCTGGGAGGCATCGTGACCTTGCTGAACATCCTGCTCCTGATCAGTTTTATTTAGAAAATTCCGCAATCGCTTTTTACTTTTCACTTTTTGTTCTATCTTTGCCGCTCCTATCGGGTATAGGAAAGTATTAATTTTTAATAATTAAAAGATGTCAACGAAAATCAGATTGTCGAGACACGGACGGAAAGGTCGTCCATTCTATCATGTAGTGATAGCGGATAGTAGAGCGCCACGCGATGGCCGTTATATTGAAAAAGTAGGAACGTATGATCCGAACACGAATCCGGCTACTATCGATCTCAATTTTGACAGGGCTCTGTATTGGCTGCAGGTGGGTGCGCAACCTACGGATACGGCCAAAAGAATCCTTTCTTACAAAGGTGTTCTGATGAAAAAACACTTGCTGGAAGGGGTGAAAAAAGGTGCTTTCGATGCCGCTGCCGCAGAAGCCAAGTTTGAAGCCTGGATGAAGGAGAAAAACGCCAAAGTGCAGGCTAAGGTCAGCAAACTGGCTCAGGAAGGCGATGCCGCTGCCAAAGTACGCCTGGAAGCAGAAGCGAAAGTCAGAGCTGCAAAAGAAGAAGTTGTTGCTAAAAAACGCGCCGAAGCAGAAGCTGCCGCTGCAGCGAAGAAAGCCGAGGAAGAAGCCGCTGCCGCTCCTGCTGAGGAGGAAACGGCACCCGTTGCTGAAGCTCCTGCCGCTGAGGCACCTGCCGAAACGGAAGCAGAGGCTCCCGCCGCAGAATAACTTTTTAGCGATGATCACCCGGGAAGATTGCAGTGTCATCGGCACGATCACCAAGACACACGGCCTGCAAGGCAATGTCATCGTCACCGCCGATACGGATCTCCTGGAAAGATATGCCGACGAACCGGTCTTTATCCTTTTGGATGGAGCACCGGTTCCTTTTTTTATATCGGAAGACGGTCTGTCCGTCCGGAATCACAAGTCTTATATCGTGAAATTCGATTATGTGGACACGCAGGAGCAGGCGGAGCGCCTTGTGGGAAATGACGTGATGATCGAAAAGAGACTCCTGGACGGGGAGGAAACGGAGGATTATGACGTTTTTCAGCTGACCGGCTTTGAAGTCGAAGAGCAGGCGACTCGCGAGCGCGGTGAAGTGGCGGATATTGCAGACTATTCCGGCAATGTCGTTCTTACCATTAAAATCTTCGGCAAAGAAATATTGCTTCCTTTTTCCGAAGTCTATATCCTGGAGGCGGATTTGGAAAAAAAGAAACTGCTGGTCTCCATCCCCCGGGATATTGTCGATTTGTATTAACTTCTCCGGATTTTTTTCTTTACGGTGTGAGATAAAAACGCGTTCTGCGGTTTTATCCGGTCATTGTTTTTGTCTTTTTTCGAATGGGCCGATTTGACGCAACGGCTGTTTTTCTGAAAGGATAAATTGTTGCTGTCATGACATCGTTTTTTGGAGTAAAAATATTTTTTGGAAAACTTTTTTGCGAGGTTAGAAATTTAAACTGCTGATATTCAATGTTTTTATTTTAAAAATGGAAAACTTTTGAAAAAATAGCATCGGATAGGTGGTTTCATATCGTTCTTTTTTATACTTTTGTGTCATTCGATTTTTCGCAAAAAATAATACTAAATAACAGAGATCTAATGGAGGAACAATCAACTGTACGTGGGAAAACGTATACCCAGGATGAGGCATTTCAGAGTTCTTTGGATTATTTTAAAGGAGATGAACTGGCTGCCCGTGTTTGGGTGAACAAGTACGCATTGAAGGATTCGTTCGGAAATTTGTACGAGCAGAATCCGGACGACATGCATCGTCGTCTGGCAAGGGAAATTGCCAGAATCGAAAAAACGTATCCGAATCCGCTTTCGGAAGATGAGATTTTCGAGGTATTGAGGGATTTTCGTTACATCGTGCCGCAGGGCGGTCCGATGACCGGTATCGGCAACGATTATCAGATTGCCTCTTTGTCCAATTGTTTCGTGATCGGACATGACGGTCCTTCCGATTCTTACGGCGGGGTGATGAAAATCGACCAGGAACAGGTGCAGCTGATGAAAAGAAGAGGGGGCGTGGGTCACGATTTGTCCCATATCCGTCCGAAAGGTTCGCCGGTGAAAAATTCCGCACTGACCTCTACGGGCATCGTACCGTTTATGGAGCGTTATTCCAATTCGACCCGGGAAGTGGCTCAGGACGGACGCCGGGGGGCGTTGATGCTGAGCGTTTCCATCAACCATCCGGATTCCGAAAGCTTTATCGATGCCAAAATGACGGAAGGCAAAGTGACGGGCGCCAATGTATCCGTGAAAATAGACGACCAGTTCATGCGGTCGGTGGTGGAAGGAACGGATTATGTGCAGAAATATCCGGTTTATTCCGATACGCCGAAATATGAGAAGACGATCAATGCCCGACAGCTGTGGGAAAAAATCGTGCACAACGCCTGGAAATCGGCCGAACCGGGAATTTTGTTCTGGGACACCATCATCCGGGAGAGTGTGCCGGATTGTTATGCCGACCTGGGGTATTGTACGGTATCGACCAACCCCTGCGGTGAAATTCCGTTGTGCCCCTACGATTCCTGCCGGTTGCTGGCGTTGAATCTTTACTCTTACGTACAGCATCCGTTTACCAAAGAGGCTTATTTCGATTTCGACCTTTTCAAGAAACATGTCGCCGTCGCCCAGCGCATCATGGACGACATCATTGACCTGGAACTGGAGAAAATCGATACGATTCTCGATAAAATCGACGCCGACCCGGAAGACGAGGAAATCAAGGGCGTGGAAATCCGTTTGTGGCAGAAAATCAAGAGAAAGGCGAAAGAGGGACGGCGTACCGGCGTCGGTATTACGGCCGAGGGGGATATGCTGGCCGCTTTGGGGCTGCGCTACGGAAGCGACGACGCTGTTGCGTTTGCCGTAAAAGTACAGAAAACGCTGGCGATAGGTGCTTATCATTCTTCCGTGCTGCTGGCAAAAGACAGAGGCAGTTTTAAGATTTACGACGCCCGGCGCGAAGAGAACAACCCCTTCATTCTTCGCTTGAAAGAAGCTGATCCGGAGATGTATGCTGACATGGTGAAATTCGGACGCCGTAACATCGCCTGTCTGACGATAGCTCCTACGGGAACGACCAGTCTGATGACCCAGACGACGTCGGGTATCGAGCCCGTGTTTATGCCGGTATACAAGAGACGGAGAAAAGTGAATCCGAACGATGTCAATGTGCATGTGGACTTCGTGGACGAATCGGGCGACAGCTTCGAAGAGTTCATCGTGTTCCACCACAAATTCGCCGAATGGATGAAGATCAACGGATACGATCTGAACAAGCACTATTCGGACGAAGAGATAGATGCGCTGGTAAAGGATTCTCCTTACTACAAGGCGACGTCGAATGATATCGATTGGGTGGCCAAAGTGCGGATGCAGGGAATGATTCAGAAGTGGGTGGACCACTCCATCAGCGTGACCGTCAATCTGCCTGCCGATGTATCGGAGGAACTGGTGGGACAGCTGTATATCGAAGCTTGGAAATGCGGATGCAAAGGCTGTACCGTATACCGCGACGGCTCGAGAGCCGGAGTGCTGGTTTCGACGAAAGAGAAGAAAGCGCCCGCTGAATTCCAGATGCCTTCCAAGCGTCCGATGGAGCTGGATGCGGATGTGGTTCGTTTCCAGAACAATAAAGAGAAATGGATTGCCTTCGTCGGATTGTATGAAGGCCGGCCTTACGAGATATTTACCGGTATCGCCGACGACGAAGAGGGTATCATGCTGCCGAAAGCCGTGACTACCGGAAAGATTGTAAAACATTACGATGAGGAGGGCACGTCCCGGTACGACTTCCAGTTCCAGAACAAGCGCGGATTCAAGACGACGGTAGAAGGGTTGTCCTATAAATTCAACAAGGAGTACTGGAACTATGCGAAACTGATTTCCGGCGTATTGAGACACGGCATGCCGATCCACCAGATTATCGGACTGATCGGTACCATGGAATTCGACAATGAAAACATCAATACCTGGAAAAACGGCGTGGAAAGAGCATTGAAGAAATATGTTCCCGACGGTACGGAGGCTGCCGGAGAGG
>CAZYJV010000018.1:0-20675 GCA_964647845.1 uncultured Odoribacter sp. | reverse complement strand
GTGCAGGGCATGTCCGAATTCGTGCAGAAAAGTGGTCACTTCGTCGAACGTTAACAGGGAAGGCCTGTCCGGAGTGGGTTTGGTAAAATTCATCACCAGAGAGACCAAAGGCCGCACGTCTTTCCCGTTTTCTTCGTGCTGTGTCCGGAATTCCGTCATCCAGGCGCCGCCGTTTTTATTGTTCCGTGGGAAAAAATCCGTATAGAGGACTGCCAGAAACCGATCGGTTTCGTCATACACCTCGAACGTTTTTACATCGGGATGGTATTTCGGGACCGTGTCTACTTCCTTGAAATTCAGTCCGTACAGCCGGTGTGCCAGGCCGAATATGCCCTGCTGGACATTTTCCAGCCGGAAATACGGTTTGAGCATTTCGTCATCCAGCGTATACCTGGCCTGTTTCAGTTTGTTCGAGTAATAGGCCCAGTCCCAGCGTTGCAGGGTATCCGTAAACCCTTCTTTCCGGGCAAACTCTTCGACCTCCTTCTTCTCCTGCAATGCTGCGGGGTGGGAGGAGAAAAAGAGATGCTGCAGGAAACGATTCACTTCCGCCGGCGATTGCGCCATGCGGTCGGATAACACATAATCGGCGTATGTGTCATAGCCGAGCAGACGGGCCTTTTCTAAGCGGAGCGCCGTGATTTTCCGGATGATTTCCGTATTGTTGCGGGAATCGGCGTGATTGCAGCGGGATGTATAAGCTTTGAACATTTTCTCCCGGAGCTGCCTGTTGTCCGCGTACTTCATAAAGGGGAGGTAACTGGGGGCGTGCAACGTGAAAATCCAGCCCTCTTTATTTCTTTCCCCGGCAGTCAGCGCCGCCGCTTCCCGTATGCTCTCCGGTAAGCCGGAAAGCTCCTCCGGCTGTGTCAGGTGCAGTTCGAAAGCATTGGTCTCTGCCAGGAGGTTTTCCTCGAATTGCAGGCTCAGGCGCGACAACTCAGCGGTAATTTCTCTGAATCTCTTTTGAGAATCCCCGGTCAGGTCGGCGCCTCCCCGTATAAAAGATTTCCAGGTGTCTTCCAGCAGGGTGCGTTGTTCGGGAGTCAGCGTCCCGCGGTCTGTATGCTCGTACACCGTTTTTACCCGTTGAAAGAGGCGGGGATTCATGTAAATGCGGTTGCTGAAATCGGCCAGTTGCGGGGATATCTTCTGTGCCGTTTCCTGCATCAGCGCATCAGTACAGGCGGAATTCAGGTTGAAAAAAACAGCCGAAACCGTATTGAGAAGTTCTCCGGCATAGTCCAGCGCCGCAATGGTATTCTGGAAATTCGGTTCCTGCGGGGAGCCGGCTATCTCCTCGATGGCGTGCAACGCCTCCGGAATGGCCTGCAGAAAAGCGGGTTCGTAGTCTTCCGTTTTTATCTCCCCGAAAGGGGGCGTTTGCCACGGAGTGGCGAAAGGTGCTAACAAAGGGTTCGTTCTGTTTTTCATACGTTCGTTTTTATTCCCGGACCCAAAGTTACGACTTTTCCGGGTATCGCCATAGCGAACGATTGCATTAAAAATTGGCGGGAATAGGAATTTTCCCTTTAAAGGATTAATTAAATTATTGTATCTTTGCGGGGACTATGGAAAAAGAATGCAAATCGTTGATTATTGCCGTGGACGGTCATTCCTCTACGGGAAAAAGTACGGTAGCGAAACTGCTGGCCGTTCGCCTGGGATATGTCTACATCGACACGGGGGCCATGTATCGTGCCGTGACTTTGCAGGCCCTGAGGAAAGGGTGGATCGGGGACGGAAAAATCGATGAGAAGAGTCTGGCGGAAGGGCTGGCTCGGATTTGCATCGACTTTAAGTACGACGCGGAGAAAGGGCGTTACGTGACCTATCTGAACGGTGAGTGCGTGGAGCAGGAGATCCGGGGCATGGAAGTGTCGGGGCATGTCAGTGCCGTTTCCGGTCTGGGGTTCGTTCGGAAAATGCTGGTGGAAAAGCAGCGGGAGATGGGAAAAAACGGCGGTGTGGTCATGGACGGCAGGGATATCGGGAGCGTCGTTTTTCCGGAGGCGGAAGTGAAGTTCTTTATGACGGCTTCCCCCGAAGTCAGGGCCAGGCGGCGTTACGACGAACTGATACGGAAAGGGGAACACGTGCTGTATAAAGACGTGGAGGACAACGTGCGTCAGCGGGATTATCTGGATGAACACCGGAAAGAGAGCCCTCTGAGGAAAACGGAGGACGCGGTTTTGATCGATAACAGCTGCATGACCGTAGAGGAAGAGATCGAATATATGCTGGAAACGATCCGGCAGAAACGCTAAAATGACGGATTCGGGGGTATGATGAGGGTCGAGATCGATGAAAATTCGGGATTTTGTACAGGGGTCGTGAAGGCCATCTGCAAAGCGGAGGAGGAGTTGAAAAAAGGACTTCTTTACAGCATCGGGGATATCGTGCACAACAGCCGGGAAGTGGAGCGTCTGCAGCGGAAAGGCTTGCGGACGATCGGGCATGAGGAGTTTGCGGAGCTGAAAAACTGCCGGGTATTGTTTCGGGCTCATGGTGAACCTCCGGCTTCCTATATGAAGGCAAAAGAGAACGGCATCGAGGTGATAGACGCTTCCTGTCCGGTCGTGCTGAATCTGCAGAAGCGGATCCGAAAAGCCTATGAAGAGGTGAGCCGGGAGGGCGGAACAGTGATTATATACGGGAAGAGAGGGCACGCGGAAGTGGTTGGACTCGTGGGGCAGACGAACGGAGAAGCCGTCGTCGTGGAGAATGAAGCGGACCTTGGGCTGGTGGATTTCAGCCGCCCGGTGGTATTGTTTTCCCAGACGACGAAAAGTCTCGAGGGCTTTCAGACCGTTTCGGAGCTTATCCGCAAGAAGGGAGGCGATAAAGTGACCGTGTACGATACGATTTGCCGGAAAGTGGCGAACCGCATTCCCCAGCTGAGAAATTTTGCAAAGATGCACGATGTTGTTATTTTTGTGAGCGGGGAAAAAAGCTCCAACGGCTGGCAGCTGTACAGCGTGTGCCGGGAGGTTAACGAACGGACGTACTGGGTGCAGGGTGTGGAGGATTTGCGGACGGAAATGTATGCGGGAGCGGAGAACATCGGCATAAGCGGGGCCACGTCGACGCCGGGCTGGGTGATGGAGGAGATAAAAGAAGAACTCTTGAAGAGAGCTTGATATAGAGGACAATAAATTTATACTATTTAATTATGGCAAAAATTAAAAGAATCGGAGTGCTTACTTCCGGTGGGGATGCACCGGGAATGAACGCCGCTATCCGAGCCGTGGTGAGAGCCGCTATACACAACGGATGCGAAGCTTATGGCGTTTATGGCGGTTATCAGGGATTGATCAACGGCGACATAAAAAGATTGAAGACGCGTGATGTAAGCAACATTATACAGCGGGGGGGAACGATATTGAAATCTGCCCGTAGTGCGGAATTCCGTACGCCGGAAGGAAGAGCGAAAGCTGCTCAGGTGCTGCGTGAGAATAAAATCGACGCGCTGGTTGTCATCGGCGGGGACGGTTCGTTTACCGGCGCCCGTTTGCTGATACAGGAGCATGACATTCCCGTGGTCGGAGTTCCGGCTACGATCGATAACGACCTGTACGGAACGGATTCGACGATCGGCTACGATACGGCAGTCAATACGGCGGTGGAGGCTGTGGACAAAATTAAGGATACGGCCAGCGCGCACAACCGTCTGTTCTTTGTGGAAGTCATGGGACGGGATGTCGGTTTCATCGCTTTGCGCACCGCTATCGCTACGGGAGCGGAAGCCGTATTGGTACCTGAGGTGGAAACCGATTTTTCGGATCTGGAACGTTTCCTTGAAAAAGATTACGATCCGAGCAAATCCAGCGGTATCGTGATCGTCGCCGAAGGGGACAAAGAAGGCGGTGCATACAGCGTCGCCAAGAAAGTGGCCGAATCTCATCCGGAATACGATATCCGGGTTTCTGTGCTGGGACACATGCAGAGAGGCGGTTCGCCTTCCGCTTTCGACCGGGTGTTGGCCAGCCAGCTGGGGGTTGCTGCCGTAGAAGCTTTGCTGGATGATCAGAAGAGCATTATGGTGGGAATTATGAATAAGGAAATCGCTCATATCCCGTTTAATAAAACAATCAAGCACAACAAAGGGCTGAACCCTGAACTGCTGAACCTGGTACGCGTTTTGACGACGCGTTGAGTGGGTGTTGAAATTATCGGAAAGCCGGGGGAAACTCCGGCTTTTTTTGCGTGCGGCTTTTTCCGGAGAAATAAAATATTTATTTTTGGACGACAAATAGAGTTTCGTGAGATTTGCAGATGTCATCGTGCCTTTGGCCGTCGAAGGTTTTTATACTTATTCCGTTCCTCCGGAACTGGAGCGGGAGATAAGTGAAGGAAAACTGGTGATTGTTCCGTTTGCGGGGAATAAAAAGTACACCGGATTGGTCTGTCGTGTACACGAGACGGAGCCTTCCGGCTATACAATCCGTGCGATAGAATCCCTTGCTGAGCGGGAGATCTGCTTTTCCGGGCAGCACCTCCGCTTCCTGTTGTGGCTGAGCGAGTATTACATGGCTTTTGCCGGAGATGTGCTGCGGGCCGCGCTGCCTGTCGTTTTTCGTCTGGAAAGCTTTACCAGCATAAGCCGGGAGGATACGGAGCCGGATTTTTCGGAATTGACGGCGAACGAACAGACCCTGCTCAATTTTCTGCAACCCGGCCAGTATACGGCGTTGAAGGATATAGAAAAATCCCTGGGGGTGAAAAGCTGCGTGGGAACCGTGCGTTCCTTGCTGGCGAAGAGATATGTCCGGATAAAAGAAACCATCGATGAGGTTTTCCGGGAGAAGACGGAAAAAAGGGTCCGGTGGGCGCGTCTCCGGAGTGAAAGCGAATTGGCGGAATTGCTGGACGGTCTGAAAAAGGCACCTGCGCAGTATGCTTTGTTGTGCCGTTGGATAGAAGGAGGAGGGGAAGAGAAAAGCAAGGCCGGCTTCCTGTCCGAAACGGGTGCTTCGCCGGCGGTATTGAAAGCCTTGTGCGACAAAGGCATTCTGGCGATAGAGGAAAGGCACGTCAGCCGGCTCAAAGAAGACGTGGGGGAACCGGTGCCCTGCAGCGCTTTGTCGGAGCTGCAGGAACAGGCGTTGCAGGCCATACGGAGGGAGTTTGAGAAGAAAGATTGCGTTTTATTGCGCGGCGTGACCTCTTCGGGGAAAACGGAGGTGTATATGCACCTGATTCAGGAGGCTGTCAGCCGGGGGAAGCAGGTATTGTACATGCTGCCGGAAATAGCGCTGACGGTACAGATTATCAGACGTCTGCAGCGGGTCTTCGGGGATACCGTCGGAGTTTATCATTCGGGCATGCCCGATGCGATGCGGGCCGAATTGTGGAAAAAACAATGCAGCGGACAGCCCTATGCCCTGATTCTGGGCGTCCGTTCTTCCGTTTTCCTGCCCTTTCGGCAGCTGGGATTAATCATCGTGGACGAAGAGCATGACGCTTCCTATAAACAGAAAGAACCCTCCCCCCGTTACCAGGCGCGCGATGCGGCCATCATGCTGGCCAAAATGCATGGAGCCAAAATCCTGCTGGGGTCGGCTACCCCTTCGTTCGAAAGCTATGAAAACGCCCGCTCGGGCAAATACGGATTCGTCACCCTGACACAGCGGTACGGAAACATACAGATGCCCCGTCTGATATTGGCGGATCTGGCGGAATACAGGCGGAAGAAACTGATGAAGGGTGTTTTTACCCCGGTCTTGTACGAGGAGATGAAAAAGGTGCTGGAGGCCGGGATGCAGGTCATCCTTTTTCAGAACCGGAGGGGGTATTCCTCCTACCTCCAGTGTGACCGTTGCGGGGCTATCCTGAAATGCAGGCATTGCGATGTGAGCATGACCTATTATAAACAGCGCGGGGTTATGAGCTGCCGCTATTGCGGGTCGCTCGCTCCGGTGCCGGAGGTGTGCGGCTCCTGCGGTACCGGACATTATAAACTGTGCATTCCCGGTACGGAAAAGATAGAGGAAGAAGTGGCTTCCCTGTTCCCCGGTGTCCGGGTGGCCCGGATGGATCTGGAGGTCATGGGCAGCAGGGCGCGCTATCGGGCGGTTATCGATGATTTTGAACAGGGGCGTGTCCAGGTTCTGATCGGTACGCAAATGGTGTCCAAAGGGCTGGACTTCGAGCGGGTGAAACTGGTCGGCGTTATAAATGCGGACAGTATGATTAACTTCCCCGATTTCCGGGCGGAGGAGCGGGCTTATTGCATGCTGATGCAGGTCAGCGGGCGGAGCGGGCGCAAAGGGGAGCAGGGAAAAGTGGTGATACAGACCGGCGAAGTAAAAAACCGACTCTTCCCGATGCTGCTGTCCGCCGATTACGATTCTTTCTATGCGGAGCTGGCGGAAGAGCGGCAGTTTTTTGCCTATCCGCCTTTTTGTCGGCTGATCCGTGTCGAACTGCGCCACAAGGACGTAGCCATTGTCCGGAATGCGGCGAACAGACTCGCCCGGGAGTTGCGGGAAAAACTGGGGAAGCGGGTATGCGGTCCCGCCGTACCGGAGGTAGGCAGGGTGAACAACTTTTACCGCATTCATCTCGTCCTGAAGATAGAAGCCGGCGTCTCCTTCTCCAAAGTGAAGCAACTGCTGAAAATGCAGTGCGGTGCGCTTTTGCAGGCGAAAGAGTTCGCCGCCGTGCGTGTCGTCTGCGACGTGGATCCGTAACGGAAGCCTGAAAACGGCTTTGGACTTTTCAACTTTTTAACTCTTTTCAATATCTTTGTTCCTGTTAAAACATAAGCTGTATTGCCATGCGTGAGTTTTTCATTCTGATCGGTTTTTGTGTGTTTACTTTTTTATTGGGGATGCGTCTGAAACAGCGTCTGGCCAAAAAGAAACCCGAGGGGCGGCAAATACGTATTCATAAGAACCAACGTCCTAAAATGGCGGCCTGCGGGGAAGAACCTCCCTTGGTCAGGGAGAGAAGGTTGAGAAGAGAGAGGCGCACGCATGTTTTTACGGTGGTTTTGTTGTTTGTTTTGTTCGGATTGATGATTTTCATGATTCCGGCTCTGGTTACCGATTTGTCCATGCCCGACAGGATACGGTATCCGCACTTTTTTTTACGTTGTTTTATTTTTGTATTCACTATTTATATTTTCGTTCTGGGATATGTAAAAGTGAGTCGGCGTATAAAGGAGCGCAGGGAGGAAAAGCGGAATCTTCGGAAGTGAGAATGTAAGTTATTGATAATCTTTTGATAAGAAAAATTGGGAAGGGCGATTCGCTTCTCTGGAAGGACTGTCCGCATGCAGCGGACCGGAAAAAAGAGGGGAGGGAAAACGGAAAAAATCCTTTTTATTTTTGCAAAATCTTAAATCCGGCCTTAACGTTTTTTAAGTTTGCAAATTTAACACTTGAATCGATTCGAAGTAATTTTGATTGCATAAAGGAATAATACATAACTAATACTATATTTATGATGAATACGGTTGATATCAAGGTTTTGAATGATCGCATACAGCAGGAAAGCTCGTTTGTCGATATGATCAACATGGAGATGAACAAAGTCATCGTCGGACAGAAACATCTGGTGGAAGGACTTCTGATCGGTTTGTTGTCCGACGGACACATCCTGCTGGAAGGTGTGCCAGGATTGGCGAAAACGTTGGCCATCAATACGCTGGCGACAACGATCGACGCTAAGTTCAGTCGTATCCAGTTTACGCCCGACTTGTTGCCGGCGGATGTGCTGGGTACATTGATTTATTCTCAGAAGAAAGAGGAGTTTGTCGTGAAACACGGTCCCATATTCGCCAACTTTATCCTGGCCGATGAAATCAACCGTGCTCCGGCGAAAGTACAGTCGGCTTTGCTCGAAGCCATGCAGGAGCGCCAGGTGACTATCGGGGAGATGACTTACCGCCTGCAGGAGCCTTTCCTGGTGATGGCGACCCAGAACCCGATCGAACAGGAAGGGACCTATCCGTTGCCAGAAGCCCAGGTGGACCGCTTTATGCTGAAAGTGGTCATCGATTATCCGAAGAAAGAGGAAGAGAAGACCATCGTCCAGCAAAATCTGGAAAAATCCTTCCCGAAAGCGAACACCATCCTCAAGCCGGCGGACATCGTAAAGGCCCGGGAAGTGGTGAAAGACGTATACATGGACGAAAAAATAGAGAAATACATTATCGATATTGTCTTCGCCACCCGTTTCCCCGGTGAGAACGGACTGGAGAAATTTACCGGCATGATCGCCTACGGAGGCTCGCCCCGTGCCAGCATCAGTCTGGCGAAAGCCGCCAAAGCCTACGCCTTTATCAAACGGAGAGGCTATGTCATTCCCGAGGACGTGCGTGCCGTATGTCCGGACGTATTGCGTCACCGTATCGGATTGACCTACGAAGCGGAAGCCAATAACATCACCAGCGAGGATATCGTCAACGAAGTGTTGAATACGGTTGAAGTGCCTTAGTCGGAAATCGTTTGTATTATGGAAACATCGGAATTACTGAAACGGGTAAGGAAAATAGAGATAAAGACGAGGGGCTTGTCCAGCAACATATTTGCGGGGGAATATCATTCGGCCTTCAAGGGTCGCGGAATGACGTTCAGCGAAGTGCGCGAATACCAGTACGGGGATGATGTCCGGAATATCGACTGGAACGTGACGGCCCGTCACAACCGGCCCTATGTCAAAGTGTTCGAGGAGGAGCGGGAGCTGACGGTGATGCTGCTGATCGATGTCAGCGGCTCCCGGAATTTCGGTACGGTCTCCAAGCTGAAAAAGAACCAGATTACGGAGATTGCCGCCGTGATCGCTTTTTCCGCCATTCAGAACAACGATAAGATCGGGGTTATCTTTTTTTCCGATAAAATCGAGAAGTTCATACCACCCAAAAAAGGGAGGACCCATATTCTTCACATCATCCGGGAACTGATAGACTTCTATCCGGAGGAGAAACGGACGGACATCTCTGTCGCGCTGGAATATCTGACCAATTCGATAAAAAAACGCTGCACCTGTTTCGTCCTTTCCGATTTCATCGATGATCACAGTTTCGAGCATGCCTTGTCGATTGCCAACCGCAAACACGACGTCGTGGCTTTGCGGGTGTACGACCGCCGGGAAAACGAATTGCCGCCGGTGGGGCTGGTGTACCTGACGGATGCGGAAACGGGAGAAAGCATGTGGGTGGATACCTCCGATAGGAATTTACGGGAAAACTACCGGAAATACGCGTACATCGAAGAGAAAAAGCTGACGGACATTTTTAAGCGTTCGGGGGTGGATGTGGCCGACATCCGTTCGGACGAGGATTATGTCCGGGCCTTGATAGCCCTCTTTAAAAAAAGGGGATAGGTAACGAAGTTCAAGCAGAAAAGTTGCAATAAACCATCAGTCATGAAATATATCTTATTGTTCATACTATTGTTCGGATGGGGGACAGGACGGCTACTGGCTCAGAGTATCGAATACGGAGCGGAGCTCGATACGACCTATATGATGATAGGCGACCAGCAGCACCTGCGCTTCGTCGTAAAGAGCGACAGGGCGTTGGGCGTCAGATTCCCCTTGCTGAAAGACACCGTGGTCGGAGGGGTGGAGATCATTGCCGGACCGGAGCGGGATTCCGTGCGGGGAAAGGACGGGACCTGGCTGCTCAGGGAGTCTTACGTGATAACCGCTTTCGACACGGGCGTGTATGTCCTTCCTTCCTATCCGATAATGGTGGAGAACGGGGACTACAACAGCGTACTCCGAACCGAGCCGCTGGCCTTTGCCGTCAATACGTACAAAGTGGACGAACAGCAGGGGAATTATGATATCGTAGCCCTCCGGCAGACGCCGCTGAATTTCGCGGAAATACTGCCCTGGCTTCTGTGGATAGCCAGCGGGTTGCTGGCGGCGGCGCTGATTGTGTGGTATGTCGTCCGGAGGAAGAAAAACAGGCCCTTGTTTGCGGCGGAGAAAAAAGTATACGTGCCCCCTTATGTCGCTGCCATGAAAAAACTGGAGCGTCTGAAAGAGGAAAAATTGTGGCAGGCGGGCAGGGTAAAGGAATACTACACCCGTCTGACGGATACCGTGCGGCAGTATGTCGCCGACGAATTGCAGATACCGGCGATGGAGCAGACTTCTTTTGAAACCGTACGGGAGCTGGAGCGTAATACGCAGGTAGACGCCCGCGATGCGGAAAAGATTTCTGCCCTGCTGCAGACGGCGGACTTCGTGAAATTCGCCAAATCGACGCCGTTGCCCGATGAGAATATGAGAAATCTGGATATCGCCTATGATTTCCTGCAACATACCAATGAACGTTTGAAGAGCGGCCGGGAGGAGGAGAAGAGCGAGGCGACGGAGGCTGACTCCGGGACGGCTGTTTCTGAATTATAAACCATCAACCCAAATTTTCCGTTATGTTTGGATACGAATTTGCCGACCCGAAATATTTTTTGATACTGGTTCTGCTGGTGCCCATGATCCTGTGGTATATCTTCCGGGAGAAGCGTTCACATGCCGATTTGCAGTTTTCCTCGCTGAAAGCTTTCAGGGGGATGAAACATGCGGGCAGAGTGTGGCTGCGCCATATTCTTTTCGCCCTGAAGGTGCTGTCCGTCGTGTTTCTGGTGACGGCATTGGCGCGCCCTCAGTCCAGCAACAGCTGGCAGACCTACACCAGCGAGGGGATAGATATCATGCTGGCACTGGATATTTCCGGGAGTATGCTGGCGCGCGACTTTTCGCCCGACCGTCTGGAAGCGGCGAAGGATGTGGCGACGAAGTTCATCCTGGAAAGGCCCCAGGACAAAATCGGTCTGGTGGTCTTTGCCGGCGAGAGTTTTACGCAGTGCCCCCTGACGACGGACCAGGCGGTGCTGGTGAATCTGATGCGGGATGTCCGCAGCGGCATGATCGAAGACGGGACGGCCATCGGGTTGGGACTAGCCAATGCCGTCAACCGGCTGAAAGACAGTCCGGGAAAATCCAAAGTGGTCATTTTGCTGACGGACGGGGTAAACAACCGGGGCATGATCGCTCCCGTTACGGCTGCCGAACTGGCCAAAACTTACGGAATCCGGGTGTACACGATCGGGGTCGGAACCTACGGCGAAGCGCCTTATCCGGTGCAGACGCCGTTCGGCGTACAGTTGCAGAACGTGACCGTAGAGATCGACGAGGCCGTGTTGCAGCAGATCGCCGCGATAACCGGCGGGCAGTATTTCCGGGCTACGGACAACGACAAGCTGAAACAGATATACCGGGAAATCGACCAGCTGGAAAAAACGAAGATAGAGGTAAAACATTTCAGCAAGAAACAGGAACAGTACTTCTGGTTCGCCCTGACAGGCATGTTGCTGCTGGTTGCGGAAGGGGTATTGAGATATACGCTGTTGAGAAAAATACCGTAGAAAACGGAAAGAGATTCGGAGTATTTAAATTTTATAGAGAGCCTTATGTTTAGATTTGCACATCCCGGACTGGTATATCTGCTGGCGGTGATTCCGCTGTTGATTGTGTTTTATGTCCTGATGCGGCACCGGAAGAAAAAAGCGATCGCCGAATTCGGCAACCCCGAACTTTTGGCTCCGCTGATGCCGTTGTTTTCCCTCAAAAGGGGAGCCTGGAAATTCGTCATGATTCTTTTGTCGCTCTTTTTCGTCATTCTCGGTGCGGCGGGTCCCCAGTTCGGCTCCAAATTGCAGCAGGTGAAGAAAAAAGGGGTGGAGCTGATGATCGTTCTGGACGTTTCCAATTCGATGATGGCGCAGGATATCAAGCCCAGTCGTCTGGAAAAGGCGAAACTCGCCATATCCCGGATGATCGAGAAACTCTCCAACGATAAAGTGGGCATGATCGTTTTTGCGGGAGACGCCTATGTGCAGCTGCCCATTACGACGGATTACTCTTCCGCCCGCCTCTTTCTCTCCGGAATCAATACGGACATCGTTCCGGTGCAGGGAACAGCCATCGGGGCGGCTATCAATACGGCAGTGAAGTCCTTTACGCCGGAAACCGAGACCTCCAAGGCCATTATCGTGATTACGGACGGAGAGAACCACCAGGACGATGCCGTCGCTGCGGCGAAGGCCGCCCGGGAAAAAGGCATTTATGTGCATACCATCGGGATGGGCCTTGAACAGGGGGCTCCCATTCCTATGAAAGGGAATCCCGGCCAGTTTATGAAAGACGGGCAGGGGAACGTGATTGTCTCCAAACTGGACGAGGCTACCTTGCGGGAAGTGGCGAAAGCCGGGGAAGGCTTGTATGTCCGGGCCAGTAATACCGATGTGGGGCTGAACACGCTGCTGGACGAGGTGAACAGAATGGACAAATCTTTGCTCGAGGAACGCGTATACAGCGATTATGCTGAAAAATACCAGTACTTTTTATTGGCGGGCCTGTTCTTCGTTTTCGTGGAATTTATGATCCTGGGACGCAAGAACCGCCATTTTATGAAAATCAATATTTTTAAAGAATAAAGCCATGAAATACATACTATCGCTTATCGGTGTATTGGTTTTTGTCCTGCCGGCTGCGGCGCAGAAAGAGAGGAAACTGATCCGGGAAGGGAACGGACTGTACGATAAACAGGAATTCGAAAAAGCGGAAGTCGAGTATCGGAAAGCCCTCGGACAGAAGGCGGAATCCTATGAAGCGGCTTTTAATCTGGGGGATGCGCTCTACAAACAGAAAAAATACGACGAAGCCCTGCGGCAGTTTTCCGTCTTGGCGGAACAGGAAACGGACAAGGAGCGCCTGGGAGAATTGTACCACAACATCGGGAACACGCTCTTGTCCATGCAGAAAACGGAGGAAAGCATCGAGGCCTATAAAGAGTCGTTGAGAAACCGTCCCGCTTCGGAGGAGACGAAATACAACCTGGAATTCGCCCGCCGGCAACAGCAGCAGGAGCAGCAAAACAAGGATAATAAGGATAACAAAGACAATAAGGACAATAAAGATAATCAGGACAAACAGAATCAGGATCAGAACAAAGATCAGCAGAACCAGGATAAGCAAGATCAGGACAAGCAGGATCAAAATAAACAAGATCAGGATAAACAGGACCGGGACAAGCAGGATCAGAATAAAGACCAGCAAAATAAAGACCAGCAAAACAAAGACCAGCAGCAACAGCCTCAGCAGCAGCCCGGAAAAATCTCCAAAGAGGATGCGCAGCGTTTGCTGGAGGCTTTGCAGAACGACGAAAAGAAAGTTCAGGAAAAGGTGAGAAAAGAAAAAGTGCAACAACAGAAAGCTAAAAAACTGAAAATCGAAAAAGATTGGTAATTTTGCAGGCTTTTAAAAAGATTTACTAAATCAGAAAAAGATGAGGTGGAGCATATTTCTATGGTTATTTCTGTCCGTTTTCACGGTGAAAGCCCAGGATGTGGTATTCAAGGCGGAAGCCCCGGAGGTCGTGGAACTGGGAGAGCAGTTCCGGTTGTCCTATACGCTGAATCGCAAGGGAACGGACCTGAAGGTTCCCACGCTGGAGGGGTTCGATCTGCTGATGGGCCCCCGGGTGAGCCAGTCTTCCAACTTTTCCAGCATAAACGGGAATGTGACACAGAGCGTTTCCTACACCTATACCTATGTGATAGAAGGGGTTAAAGAGGGAACCTTCCAGATTCCTTCGGCGACCGTAACGGTGGACGGCAAGCCGTACCGCTCCAATGCTTTGACCATCCAGGTGGTGAAGGGAGGCGGCAGTGCCGGAAACTCCCAGGGGCAGGGCAATCGGCCCGCACGTCCGGAGACGGGTGCCAAAGTGAATGAAGACAATCTTTTCGTGAAAGTGGATGTCAGCAGGAAAAGCCTCTATATGGGCGAGAGTCTGCTGGCGACCATCAAGGTATATACCCGGGTGGATCTGGTGAATTTCGGCCAGAGCAAATTCCCCTCTTTTTCCGGATTCCTGGCGGAGGAAATACCGACCCCCCAGCGGGTGGAACTGGTGCGGGAGAATTACGACGGGAAAGTGTACAACGTGGGAATCATCCGGAAACTTCTGCTGTTCCCGCAGCACACCGGAGAGATTACGATAGACCCTTTTGAACTGGAATGCGTGGTGCGCCAGCAGCTGACCGGCGGCAGGAGCTTCTTCGACGATTTCTTCGGAAACTACAGGGACGTCCGGGTAAAGAGGATGAGTCGCCCGGTCACCGTTCATGTCAGGGAATTGCCGCTGGAGGGACGTCCTGCCGGCTTTAGCGGAACCGTAGGGCGCATTACGATGCGTACGTCGCTTTCTGCCGACTCCCTGACGGCCAATGAGGCGATTACCTACAAGGTCGTTTTTCAGGGGACGGGAAACCTGAAACTGCTGGAAGCGCCCGAAGTGCATTTCCCGGCGGACTTCGAAAGTTACGAGCCTAAGGTGACGAAAGATATTAAGACCGGGGAGCAGGGCATGTCCGGAACGGTTACCTATGAGTATCTGCTGATACCGCGCTATGCCGGAGAATATACGATACCTGCCGCGGACTATTCTTACTACGACACCCAGGCCGGTGCCTATAAAACGTTGCGGGGGAAGGAATACCGGATACGTGTGAAAAAAGGGGCGGGAGGAGCCCCGGCGGACAATGCGGTGACCGCCGTACAGTCCTTCAAGAAAGAGGATGTCCGCCAGCTGGGACGGGATATCCGCTACATAAAGACGGGAAACCTGAACCTGTTTGCCAAAGGGGCAGGGGTTTACGGTACGCCGGCTTACTGGCTTGCCTTTCTTGTTCCTTTCGCCTTGTTTGTCATCGGTTCCCTGCTGAACCGGAGGAGGATAAAAGCCAATGCCGATCTGGCGCGGGTGAAAAACAAAGCGGCCAATAAGATGGCGCGGAAACGGATGAAAGCGGCGGCCGCTGCGATGAAGAACCGCAATCCGGAGACATTTTATGAGGAAGTGCTCAAAGCCCTGTGGGGGTATGTCAGTTATAAACTGAATGTCGACAAGGCCGAACTCAACCGGGACAACATCAGTGAAATCCTGCAGCGGAAATCCGTCGACGAAGAGAGAATCCGCGAATTCATGGATGTGCTGGATACCTGCGAATTCGCACGTTACGCTCCGGGAAGCAAGTCCGAGCAGGAGATGGATAAGGTGTACAGAGACGGTATCCAGGTAATAACGAGACTCGATAAAGCGATAAAGTAAAGAGATATGAAAAAAATGCTGTTTTTATTATCCTTGTTGCTCTGGGCAGGAGCCGGAATGGCTCAGGAACCGGACGCCTCGCAGCAGGCTGAAACATTCTATCGCGAAGGGAAATACCGGGAAGCTGCCGGTGTTTACAATCAGATTCTGACGCAGGGACTGGAGTCTGCGGAATTATATTATAACCTGGGAAACTGTTATTACAAACTGGGGGAAAATACCCGGGCCATTCTGAATTACGAGCGTTCCCTGCTGTTGAATCCGGGGGATGCCGATGCGCGCTATAATCTGAAAATGGCACAGAACCAGGTGGTCGACAAAATAGAAGTCCTGCCTGAAATCTTTCTGGTGCGCTGGTACAAGGCTTTCGTTTCTTACTTCTCCGCCGACCAGTGGGCGTATATTTCCGTGGCGCTCTTCCTCGTTTTCCTGGCGATGGTGGCTTTGTTCCTTTATTCTTCCCGCATCGTCTGGAAGAAGACCGGCTTTACCGTCGGTATCGTGGTTTTGCTGCTGACCGTTCTGACCGTGGTGTTTACGGTAAAACAGAACAACCGGATGACCGACCGGGACTACGGGATTATCATGACGCCCAGCGTGACGGTCAAAGGGGCTCCGGACAACAGCGGAACGGAGCTTTTCGTCATTCACGAAGGGCTGAAAGTGCGCATAATCGGCAGTCTGGGGGATTGGGTGAACATCCGGCTGGAAGACGGAAACGAGGGATGGGTCGTGAAAAAAGACGTGGAGAAAATCTGATTATTTCTCGTCGGTGCTTGCGAAAACAGCAAAAGCTTGCTAACTTTACCCTCCCGAAATGAAAGGGCGTAGTCTATGGATAACTTTATAGTTTCAGCAAGAAAATACCGTCCGGCCAGTTTCGATACGGTCGTGGGACAATTGTCCATAACCTCCACGCTGAGAAATGCGATCATGAATCATCAGCTGGCTCAGGCCTATCTGTTTTGCGGTCCCCGGGGGGTCGGCAAGACGACGTGCGCCCGTATTTTTGCCAAGACTATAAACTGCATGAATCTGCAGGCGAATGCCGAGCCTTGCAACGAGTGTGAATCCTGTCAGGCTTTTAATGCCGGCCGTTCGCTGAATATTCACGAACTGGATGCGGCTTCCAACAACAGCGTGGACGATATCCGGGGACTGGTCGAACAGGTGCGGATCCTTCCGCAGGTGGGAAAATACAGCGTGTATATCATCGATGAGGTGCACATGCTGAGTACCTCGGCTTTCAATGCCTTTCTGAAGACGCTGGAAGAACCCCCGGCCCATGCCATCTTTATTCTGGCTACGACCGAAAAGCATAAGATCCTGCCGACGATCCTGTCCCGGTGCCAGATTTATGACTTCAACCGGATGAAAGTCGGCGACACCGTCGAACATCTGAAATATATCGCCGGGAAAGAGGGCGTAACGGCGGAAGAGGAAGCGCTGGACGTGATTGCCCAGAAAGCGGACGGAGCGATGCGGGACGCCCTGTCCATCTTCGACCAGGTCGTGAGTTTCTGCGGGAAAAACCTCACTTACGACAAGGTGATAGAGAACCTGAACGTCCTGGATTACGACTACTACTTCCGGCTCACCGAGCTGTTCTGCAACGGCAACGTACCCGAGGCCCTTCTCCTCCTGAACGAAATCATCGAAAAGGGGTTCGATGCGGGCAACCTGCTGGCGGGATTGGGAAAACACTTCCGGGACGTGCTGGTCTCCAAGGATCCCGCTACGGTGCAGCTGCTGGAAGTCAGCGCCTCCATCAAGATGCGCTATGCCAAACAGGCGGAGGTCTGTACGGTGGATTTCCTGTATGAAGCGCTGAAAATTGTGGAGCAGTGCGAGATGCAATACAAAGTCCGCATCGAAAAACGCTTGTGCGTGGAAGTGGCCTTTATCCGCCTGTGTCAGGTCAATGATGAGTTAAAAAAAAAAATCTGAATGACTCTTCCGGACAGCCTGTCCTGCTGAAAATCGAGGGGTTTGACGGAAAATACCGGTCCGCGGATACCGGTGCGCTTTCAGCTGTAAAAAACAATCTTCCGGAAGAAAAACCGAAACCTTCCGCCTCTTTTAAGTTGAAAGAGGCTTTTGCTGCTTCTTCCCAGGCTTATCACGAAAAAAAGAACGCCGTTTCGGAACAGCGGATACAACTGGATGCCCGGGATGCTTTTGATGTCGCCCGGGTCGAGAAAGCTTACGACGACTATATCCGTGTCCACAAGCCGGAGACAACGGTGGTCGTGGCGTTGAAAGCTCACAAACCCGTTATCTGCGGGGAAGAAATCTGCATAGAAATCGACAACCGGCTGCAGTGGGAGCATCTGGATGCCTTGAAGATCAATTTGCAGAACGCCTTGATGAAAAGCCTTAACAACGGCTTTATCTCCCTGAATCTGAAATTCTTCGAGGACAAAGACAACCGGGAGGAGAAAAAACTGATTACCGCCCAGGACAAACTGGAACATTTCGTGCAGCAGAATCCGGTCGTCGGCAGGATGTGCGAGATGTTCGGCCTGCAGATCGAGTAAAAACAGCGGTATTTGTGGGGAAGATGACAGAGAGGGTAGAAACTTCGGGGAGAATTTATATATTTGTGACGGAATAGAGTGAACATGTTTAGATTTTTGCCGGTTATCGTGCTTGCTTGCTTGCTCTCCTGCGGTGCCAGGGGGCAGGAGGTGCTGCGCAATACCAGTATCCTCAATTACCAGCGGGGCGACCGGACGATTCTGCACTTCGGGTTTACCCTGGGGGTGAATTACATGGACTACCGCATGGTGTTTTCCGGCAAAAACAGTCTGCGGGCGGAGACGGGAAAACTGGATGTGGGCTTCCTGGTCGGGATCGTTTCGGAGCTGAGGGTGACGGATGATCTGGGACTGCGTTTTTTGCCGGGGCTGGAATTTGCGACGCGCCGGACGGTCTTTACGCATGTGCCGGAAGTGGAAGACAACAAAACGGAAAACTTCAACGAATCGGTATACATCACCCTGCCTTTGATGATGAAATACAAGGCGCAGCGGATAAATAACTTCCGGCCGTATATCGCAGCGGGCCCCTGCTTGAAATACGATTTCCAGAACCATAGCTCGATTAATCCCGATAAAGCCGTCTATTTCCGCACGAAACCCGTCGACGTGTTTCTGGAAACGGGGCTGGGATGCGATTTTTACCTGCCCTATTTTAAGTTCGGTGTGGAGCTGCGTCTGTCATTGGGACTGACCGATGTGCTGGTGAAGAAGTACGATACCAAGAATCCGGGATACGAAATGTACACCGACGCCTTGAAAAAAGTGAGAGCCCGGATGTTTACCATTTGTTTTAATTTTGAATAGGAAAGCGGGATGTATACCGAAATCACTGTCAGGGTAAGACCGGAGGAAGCTGCGAGTGATGAAATTCTGAGACACGGGGTGGCTTGCGCCTTAAAGATAGATGTGTCGCGTGTGAAACACGTGGATATTATCCGCCGCTCGGTAGATGCCCGTCAGAAGACGGTGCTGCTGAATCTGTCGGTGGGAGTGCACGTCGACCGGATAGAAGAGCGGGAGAAGGTGTTTGCGCCTGCCTACCGGGATGTCTCCGGAAAACCTTCCGTTATTGTCGTCGGGGCCGGGCCGGCGGGCTTGTTTGCCGCCTTGCGTCTGATAGAGCGGGGATATCGTCCTGTCATTCTGGAGCGGGGAAAATCCGTGGAGGAGCGGAAAGGGGATCTGGGCCGGCTTTACCGGACAGGTGTCGTGGACGAAGATTCCAACTTCGGTTTCGGAGAAGGAGGGGCGGGTACGTTTTCGGACGGGAAATTGTATACGCGTTCCAAAAAAAGAGGGGATGTGCAGCGGATACTCGAGATATTGGTGCATTTCGGTGCGGATAAAATCATCTTGACGGACGCCCGTCCGCATATCGGAACGGACAAATTGCCCCGGGTCATCGTCAATATAAGAAAAGCGATAGAATCTTTCGGCGGGCGGGTTTGCTTCAATACCCGGGTCACCGATTTGCTGATACGGGACGGGTGGGTCAGAGGGGTCATCGCCGGAGGAAAGGAGTTCCTGGCGGAACATGTGATCCTGGCGACGGGTCACTCGGCGCGGGATGTCTACCGGATGCTGCATGCCCGGAATGTATATATGGAACCCAAAGACTTTGCCGTTGGGCTGCGGGTGGAACATCCCCAGTTCGATATAGACTGCATGCAGTATCACAACCGCGCGGGCAGAGGGGAATACCTGCCTGCCGCGGAGTATAGCTTCGTAACCAACGTGGACCGGCGGGGCGTGTATTCTTTCTGTATGTGTCCGGGAGGCGTGGTGGTGCCTGCGGCAACGGCGCCCGGACAGCAGGTCGTGAACGGCATGTCGGCCTCCGGGCGGAATACCCCGTGGGCCAATTCGGCGATCGTGACCTCCGTGGGGGAAGCGGAACTGGCGCATCTGAAATACAAGGGATTGTTCGCAGGCATGGAGCTGCAGGAAGCTCTGGAAAAGAAAGCGTGGGAGGAGGGAGGACGCCGGCTGTATGCTCCGGCGCAGGTGCTGACGGATTTTCTGGACGGGAAAAACAGCAGTCCGCTGCCCCGGAGTTCCTACAAGCCCGGAGTAACGGTCTCGCCGGTGCATGAATGGTTCCCCGCATTGCTTTGCGACCGGTTGCAAAGGGGCATCCGGTATTTCGGACAGCGGGCGAAAGGTTTCGTAACGGATCAGGCTCTCGTGCTCGGGGTGGAGACCCGTACTTCCGCACCTTTGCGTATCCTGCGCGAAAAGGAGCGTTTTGTCCATGTGCAGGTCGGCGGACTGTATCCTTGCGGAGAAGGGGCGGGCTATGCCGGAGGCATCGTTTCTGCCGCGATGGACGGAGAGAAATGTGCGGAACACGTTTTTTGAGGTAAAAATTATTAAAAAACTTCTTTTTTTTTTGAAAACTTTGACCAAGTCAATAAAATACCTATATTTGCCCGAAGATAAAAAGGTTATAAAATTCTAACCCTAAAATTTAATATTATGAATAAAGCACAATTAATTGACGCTATTGCAGCAAAAGCAGGTTTGACAAAAGCAGATTCTAAAAAAGCTCTGGAAGCTTTCGTAGAAACAGTAGGTGACGCTTTGAAAGGCGGTGACAAAGTTGCATTGATCGGATTCGGTTCTTTCTCTGTATCTGAAAGAAGTGCAAGAAGTGGTAGAAATCCTCAGACAGGTAAAACGATTACTATCCCTGCAAAGAAAGTTGTTAAATTCAAAGCCGGTGCTGAATTGGCAGAAAAATGCTAATAAAAGCACGAGACAAGATAAGAAAGAGTGACCCCGACGGTCACTCTTTCTTATTTTTTACCTCCTCCTATGGCGAAACCTATGGGGAAAGTATGAGAGTCCGGTAAGTTGAAAGGCAGCTCTTTAACTTATTCAACTGTTTTAACTTATTCAACTTTTTCTTACCTTTGTTCCGTTGCGATACGAGTAAGCGTATTCTGTCGCAGCGTACATATTTGTTTGAAGCGTTTAGTTTTATCCTTAAACAGAAAATCGCCAAT
>CAZYJV010000017.1:4557-21421 GCA_964647845.1 uncultured Odoribacter sp. | reverse complement strand
CTGTTTATCCTTTTGCACTAAAATTTGGTCGTTTTCAGAACAAGGATAAAGCTAAACGCTTCAAACAATATGTCCGCTGCGACGGAATACGCTTATTCGCATCGTAGCGGAACAAAGATATATAAAAAGTTAAAGAATCGCATCCCCCCTTTCAACATTTCAACTTTTTAACTCTTTCAACTTATAGGATTCTTATACTTTTCCCATAGGTTTCCCTATATGACCATCCCGGACGAATATCGGGAACATATTCATTTCGGGAAAATTTATATATCTTTGCGCCGCTCGTGCCGGATGATACGGAAAGAAAAGCTCCGGCAAACGATATCAAGAGTCAGCATGAAAAAAGCGATTGTACTTTTATCCGGAGGACTGGATTCCACGACCGCCCTCTACGTGGCCAAAAGCCAGGGATTCGACGAATTGTACGCCCTCACGTTCAGATACGGGCAAAAACACGACAAAGAGATTCAGAGCGCTGTCGCCGTTGCCCGGAAAGCCGGCGTGAAAGAGCACAAAATCGTGGAGCTTTTACTGAACCAGTGGAAAGGCTGTTCACTGACCGATCCGGAAATGACGATACACGACGGAGATGTTGCACGAGATACCATCCCCGACACGTATGTACCGGCACGCAACATGGTATTCTTGTCCGTAGCGGCTTCCTATGCCGACGCCCTAGGTATCACGGACATATTCATCGGTGTCAGCGAAGTCGATTATTCCGGCTATGTGGACTGCCGCGAAGAGTTCATCCGCTCCATGGAACAGACCATCAATCTGGGCACTGTTTTAGGTGCGGAACAGAAGCGGAAAATCACGCTTCATGCCCCGTTCCTGCATATGACCAAAGCGGAGGAGATTAAATTGGGCACCTCCCTGGGCGTGGATTTTGGCATGACATGGAGCTGTTACCGGGGAACCGAAAAGCCCTGCGGCACGTGCGACAGCTGCCTGCTGCGGGCCAAAGCGTTCCGGGAAGCCGGAATAAAAGACCCTCTGACCGACGAATCCGAATAACCCGCCTATGATTATCCGCAAACTATACAAATTCGAAGCCGCCCATATCGTGCGCAACTGCTCGTCGGTATACTGCCGGGAGAACATACACGGCCACTCTTACATCGTGGAAGTTTTCATCACGTCCGACAAGCTTGACCGGGGATTTATGGTCATGGATTTCGGACTGCTACGCGAGGTAAAGATGTTCATCGAAAGTTTCGACCATTCTTACTCGCTCTGGGCAGGTGAAGAAGACGAGTTCAAACGGTTCATCTACAAATACAACCGGAGGGTGGCGGAAATACCGGTTTCGCCTTCGGCGGAGGGATACGCCTTGCTCTTTTTCTATGCCGTCGACCGGATTCTGAGGAACACGACTTTCCGAAACGGAGAAGGCCGCGTGCAATTGTCATCCGTGCGGGTGCACGAAACCGCCACCGGTTATGCGGAGGCATTCCGGGAGGACATGAAGTTCATAACCTTTGCCGGAAAAGACCTGCGCTTCAGCGAAGGCGTCCGGAAAGAATGGGAATCACCGGATTGGTGGGATACGCTCGCAGAATGAATACGCCGCGTCTCATACTGGCAGAAGACGGTATCTTTCCCGTCGTACGGGATGCCCAGGGCAACAGACTCCCCCAGCTTCCCGCTTCGGGATTCGATTTCCCCGGAACCATTCAGGGAGAAGGCAAGCTGAACGGCGTGCCGTCCCTGTTCATACGCCTCTCCGGCTGCAATCTGCACTGCACCTGGAAACAGCCGGACGGAAGTCTCTCCGAATGCGATACCGCCTACGCCTCCTACCGTGTCAGCCGCACCACATCGCTTCCCATTGAAGAAATAAGTGAAATAGTACGGCACAATACCGCTCATTTAAAGCATCTTGTTATAACAGGAGGTGAACCGTTTCTGCAGGCAGATTCACTCAAACAGCTGTGTATAAAATTGAAAAACATTAAAAATTATCACATCACCGTCGAAACGAACGCCACGCTTTTCGATGAAGAATTAGCCGGACACATCGATTTTTTCAGTCTCTCGCCGAAGTTGTCCGCCTCCGTTCCGGCAGGTCCTTACGCCGAACTACATGAAAAAAGAAGGATGCAGCCCGAAGTGATTCAGCGGTTTATCGCACACTGTCTGCAATACGGCAAATCTTTCCAATTGAAATTCGTTTCCTCCGGCGAGCAGGACATACGGGAGATTCAGCACCTTCTTTCCCTGCTGAACGGCTGGGAGAACGAGGATATTCTCCTTATGCCGCTGGGTTCCGACCGCATGCAGTTGCAGCAAAACACCCGGCTGGTTCTCGAATACTGCATCCGCAACGGCTGGCGCTACTGCGACCGGCTCCACCTCTCCCTATTCGGCAACAAAACCGGGGTATAGTCATTTCTTTTTCAACGACAACAGCACCGGCGTTTTGTAGTAAATCCGGTTTTCATCCAGCAGCACCCGGATTTGCGCCACGGCCTCCTTTTCGTCCTGCCGCAGTTCCCGTACCAATCCGGAGAGATTCATATCCTGCCTCTCCAGCAGTTCCAACACCGCCTCCCGGATCCACTTTCTGTCGGGACGCGGACTTCTGTTTTGCAGACACACGTCGCAGATTCCGCAGGGTTCCGTCTCTTTTTGCCCGAAATAGCGCATAAGGGAAAGCTGACGGCATTCGTCCGGCTCCTCGATATACCTCACCATCTCCAGCACTTTCCCCTCGTAGTTTTTTTTCCGGTCCTCATAGGCCTCTTTCCCGACAGTCACATAGCTTACGGGCAGACGGGGCTGATGATACACAATATAAGGCCGGTCGTTTCCGGGAATGTAACTGATGATTTTCTCCCTCGCCAGACCTATCAGGGTTTCATACACCGTCCGCCGGTTCGTTCCCAGGTCATCGGCAAGGGTTTGTTCGTTCACATAGATATATTGTGCGAATATTCCGGCGTATCTTCTCATCAATAATACAAGCAACCGTTCTGTCAGTTCGTGCTCCGGCACGTACTTGTCCAGCCTCTCCCGCGATACGGCAAAGCAGATGCGTGAACGGGAGTTCACCTCCGTCGTGCATTCCAGGTATCCGCCCACCTGCAGAATACTCAGCGCCGACAGCGTCCGCACCTGATCCAGTTTGAAACTCCGGACGAAATCGGCCGCATCGAACTCAAAGGCAAACCCTTCGCCCGCCCCTTCCGCAATTTGGAAATAGTTTCCCAGGCATTCATACACCCGGCGGATAAAACTCTTTTCGGGAAACCCCTGGGTGATGCGCTCTTTCAGTGCCGTGACCGTCGCTTCATTGCAAAGCAGGACGGCATAGGCTTTCCGACCGTCCCGTCCGGCTCTCCCCGCCTCCTGAAAATAAGCCTCCGGACTGTCCGGTATATCGAAATGGACCACTACCCGCACATCCGGCTTGTCGATTCCCATACCGAACGCATTCGTAGCCACCATGACCCGGACAAGATTCTCCTTCCACTCCTCCTGCTTTTTTTCCCGCAGCAGCGGCGAAAGTCCCGCGTGGTAAAAATCGCTCCCGATTCCGTTTTCATTCAGAAACCGGGCCAGTTCCTCCGCCCGCTCCCTTTTCCTGACATACACGATGGCGCTGCCTTGCACGCGGGACAAGATATGCAGGAGCTCGTCCAGCTTATTGTTCACTTTCCGGACGACATAAGCCAGGTTTTCACGTCTGAAACTCTTGGACAGGACATTCTCCCCGCGGAAATGCAGCTGTTTCTGAATATCCCGGACGACCGCAGGGGTTGCGGTCGCCGTCAGCGCCAATACCGGCGCCTGGGGGAAAAAAGTCCTCACTTCCGCAATGCGCAGATACGACGGACGGAAATCATAGCCCCACTGGGAGATGCAATGGGCTTCGTCGACGGCGATCAGTCCGATCTGCATCTGTTTCAAGCGGGTGCGGAACTTTTCGGAGGCCAGCCGTTCCGGCGAGATATACAGGAATTTTATGCCGTTGTACACACACTTGTTTATCACGGACTCCACCTGATCGGGCGACATGCCCGTATAGAGCGCTTCCGCCGGGATATTCCGCACCCTCAGGTCCTCCACCTGGTCCTTCATCAGGGCAATCAGGGGCGTAATGACCAGCCCCATGCCCTCCATCGCCAGCGCCGACACCTGATAGGTAATCGACTTTCCTCCGCCTGTCGGCATCAGGACAAGCGTGTCCCTGCCCGACAGAACGGCGCGGATGACCTCCTCCTGCAGACTGCGGAAGCTGTCGTATCCCCAATACTGTTTCAATAATTCTCGGATTTCCGGCATGACGATTCGGATTGGCGGAACAAAGGTAAGAAAAAGTTGAATGGGTGAAAAGGTGGATAGTCAGCAAATTGGGAGAGGAAACGAAAAAAGGTGAAAAAAGGAGATGGAAAAATCCGGATTTTTAGTAATTTCGCCGAAATATTTTAAACTCAAAACATATACCCATGTCGTTCATAGAAGATAGAGTTACAGCCGAAGGACTGACCTTTGATGATGTACTTTTGGTACCGGCTTATTCGGAAGTGCTGCCGCGCAATGTGGATCTGACTTCCCGTTTTTCCAAAGGAATCGAACTGAAAACCCCCATTGTTTCCGCAGCCATGGATACGGTGACGGAAGCAGCCATGGCCATTGCCATCGCCCGGGAAGGCGGCATCGGTGTCATTCACAAGAATATGACCATCGCGGAGCAGGCCCGGCAGGTGGAGATGGTGAAAAGAGCGGAAAACGGGATGATTTACGCCCCCGTGACCATTCAGCCATACAAAACCGTACAGGATGCCCTCAATCTGATGAAAGAGTTTAAAATCGGAGGCATTCCCGTGGTGGACAACGACAATACTCTGGTGGGCATCGTCACGAACCGGGATCTGCGCTTCGAGGGACAGATGGACAGGCAGATCAAGGAAGTGATGACCGGCGACCGGCTGATCACCACGACCGAAAGCACCGACCTGCAAAAAGCGGCGGAAATACTCCAGCAGCATAAAATCGAAAAACTTCCCGTTGTCGACAAAAACAACAAGCTCATCGGGCTGGTGACCTACAAGGACATCACCAAAGCCAAGGACAAACCGCTGGCTTCCAAAGACTCCAAAGGACGTCTGCGGGTCGCTGCCGGAGTGGGTGTCACGGCCGATACGATGGACCGGGTGGAAGCGCTGGTGAAAGCGAATGTGGACGCCATTGTCATCGACACGGCCCACGGACATTCCAAAGGCGTGATCGACATGCTGAAAAAAGTCAGAAGCACCTACCCCGACCTGCAGATCGTCGTCGGGAATATCGCCACTGCGGAAGCGGCCGTCGCCCTGGCGGACGCCGGTGCGGATGCCGTAAAAGTGGGAATCGGACCGGGCTCCATCTGTACGACCCGCATCATTGCCGGTGTCGGCGTACCCCAACTGACAGCCATTTACAACGTGGCCAAAGAGATGAAAAAACGGGGTGTTCCGGTAATCGCCGACGGCGGACTGAGGTATTCGGGAGACATCGTAAAGGCACTGGCGGCCGGAGCAAGCGCCGTGATGGCCGGTTCCCTGTTCGCCGGTGTGGAAGAGTCTCCGGGCGAAACCATCATATACAACGGACGCAAATTCAAATCCTACCGGGGAATGGGCTCGCTCGAAGCCATGCAGAAAGGCTCGAAGGACCGCTACTTTCAGGACGCCGAAGACGACGTCAAGAAGCTGGTTCCCGAAGGCATCGTGGCCCGGGTTCCGTTCAAAGGCTCCCTGTATGAGGTCATTTACCAGATGATCGGAGGCCTGCGCGCAGGCATGGGATATTGCGGAGCCCACAACATAGAGGAGCTGCACAAAGCCAGGTTCGTCAAAATCACCAGCTCCGGCATGGCGGAAAGTCATGCCCACGACGTGACGATCACCAGCGAAGCCCCCAATTACAGCAGATAACAGAGCAGCATCCGTCATGAAATTCCCGTATTTTCTTAGCCTTCTGTTTCTGTGCGCCTCCTGTCAGTACTTCCCCCGGCAGGAAGAGGACAACGTCGTAGCGAGCGTTTACGATACGGAACTCATGTATTCCGAAGTCGTCGGTATCATTCCGCCCGGCACAGAAACAAACGACAGTATTCTGATGTCCCGGAACTACGTCCGCAACTGGGTCACCAAACAGCTGCTGCTTCACAAAGCCCTCGAGAACCTCTCGGAGGGAGAAAAAAACATCAAGAGGCAGGTGGAGGACTACCGGACCACTCTTCTGATCTACCGGTACAAACAGAAACTGATCACCCAGAAACTGTCGGAAGAAATCGAGAATGAAAAAATAGAGAGATACTACAAGGAGAACAAAGTCAACTTCGTATTGTCCACGCCCATCGTAAAAGCCGTATTCTTTATTCTGCCGAAGACAGCCCCGCATCTGAACCAGATACAGAAATGGTTCAAATCGGAGAATCCGGAAGACCTGGACAAGATGGAGGATTACTGCATCGCCCACGCCAAGAAATACGACGATTTCAACAACAAGTGGATCGAGCAGAAATTCCTTTTCAATCTCATGCCCGAAGAGGCGGCCAAACTGGAAAACGAACTCCGGCAGACCAAAAATATCATGAAAGAGGACGACAGGAACTATTACTTTCTGAAAATAAAGGAAGTGTACAAGGCACAGAACGTCGCTCCCCTCGATTACGTCCGGGACGAAATCACGCTGATATTGAAGAACAAGAAAAAAATCGAATTCGAGAACGACCTCGAGAAGCAGATCAACGAGGAGGCCGTCCGCAAGAAACATGTAAAAATATACTAAATTCCCTGTAAAATTTCAAAGCCGGCAGGAATTTAAAGGATTTATTCCCCGGTTTGAATAAAATATATTAGTTTAGAGGGCTGATAAAAAACAGGAACGGAATATAAATTCATAAACGTAATACTATATGAGAAAGTGTCTGTTATTGCTCGTGCTGTCAATACTTTCGGCATGTCTCTCCGCACAAAACAACGTGGTGGACAAAATCGTGGCCATCATCGGAGAAGAAATCATACTGAAATCGGACATCGAGAACGAATTTCTCAGTGAACAGAGCCAGGGCGTCATCTCGTCGTCCAGCGACTACCGCACCGACATTCTGGAAAAACAGCTGATACAGAAGCTGCTGGTCGCCCAGGCCAAAATCGACAGTATCGTCGTCACGGAAGACGAAGTGGAATCGGAGATAAACAACCGGATTCAATATTTCACCAGCGTACTGGGTTCCAAGGAGCGTGTGGAAAGCTATTTCAACAAGTCTCTCCTGGACATCAAGAACGACTTGCGGGCGCCTACCCGGGAAAAGCTGATCGCAGAAAGCATGCAACAGCACATCGTGGACAAAATCAGGAGCACCCCGTCGGAAATCAAAGCCTATTACAAGAAACTGGCCAAAGACAGCCTGCCGGATATTCCCGACAAATACGAAATACAGCAAATCGTCCTGAAACCGACCGTCAGCGAGGCCGAAAAGGAGCGTCTGCGGGACCGGTTGCGCGGATTCAGGGACCAGATCCTCAACGGAGAGAAAACGTTCAACACTCTGGCCGTGCTCTACTCGGAGGACGGAGCCTCCAGCCGGGGCGGCGAACTGGGATACATGTCCAAAACGGAGATGGTGTCGGAATTTGCTGAAGCCGCCTTCAACCTGAAACCGGGAAAAATATCCAAAATCGTGGAAACGGAATTCGGCTTCCACATCATTCAGCTGATCGACCGCCAGGGAGAGAAGATCAACGTGCGGCACATCATCCTGCAACCCAAAGTGACGGATGAAGAGCGCGAAGAGGCGCTCCACCGTCTGGACACCATCCGGACGTACATCCTGGACGACAAAATGACGTTCGAAGAAGCCGCCCACTACTTCTCCACCGATAAGAAAACCCGCAACAACGGCGGACTGGTGGCTGCCATGGACGGGGATTCCCGGATCGAGAAAGCCGCCATCAGCGGCGAGACGGCACGCCAGGTAAACCGGCTGAAAGTGGGCCAAATATCGGAACCTTTCAACGAACGTACCGAACACGGAGACGAACTTAAAATCATTAAAATAAAGGCTTTCTATCCCCAGCACAAAGCCAATCTGGAAGACGACTGGATGATATTCGAATCGATGCTGAAACGGGACAAGCAGATGGAAAAACTGGAGAAATGGATCCGGACGAAACAGGCTGAGACCTATATCCATCTGGACGACGACTACAAAAATTCGAAATTCAAATACGAAGGCTGGATCAAATAACCCCAAAGAACCGTAGCCATGGAAGACAATGCAAAACTGATCGATCAGTTAAAAGTAAAATACCAGGAACTCAAGAAAGAAATCTCCCGTACCATCGTCGGACAGGAAGAGGTCATCGACAAAGTGCTCATCTCGATATTCAGCAACGGCCACTGTTTGCTGATCGGCGTGCCGGGACTGGCGAAAACGCTGCTGGTGACGGCCATATCGGAAACGCTGGACCTGAAATACAACCGGATTCAGTTCACGCCCGACCTGATGCCGTCCGATATTATCGGAACCGAGATTTTGGACAACAACAAGGAATTCAAGTTTATCCCCGGTCCCCTTTTCGCCAACATCATCCTGGCGGATGAAATCAACCGTACCCCTCCCAAGACCCAGAGCGCTTTGCTGGAAGCCATGCAGGAACGCGAGATTACGGCCGCAGGGGTTACCCGGAAACTGGAACAGCCTTTCTTCGTACTGGCCACCCAGAACCCGATCGAACAGGAAGGCACCTATCCCCTGCCCGAAGCCCAGCTGGACCGCTTCATGTTCAGCGTCGTACTGGACTATCCGACGCTCGAAGAAGAAATCAGCATCGTGGAAAACACCACGGGCGCCGGCCTGCAGAAGCTGAACAAGATACTCAGCGGAGAGGAAATCCTGCAATACCAGTCCGTCATCCGTCTGATGCCCGTACCGAAACATATTACGGAATATGCCGTTAAACTGGTGGCGAAAACCCGTCCCGGCAAACCCGGCGCCCACGAACTGGCGGAAAAATACCTGAACTGGGGAGCCGGCCCCCGCGCCTCCCAGTTCCTGATTGCCGGAGCCAAGACGCATGCCGCTTTGCAGGGAAAATACGCGCCCGACCTCGAGGATGTCAAATACGTGGCCGAGGCCATTTTAAGGCACCGTATATTCAAAAACTACAAAGCCGAGGCCGAACACATCCGTGTGGAAGAGCTGATCCGGGACTTTTTAAAATAAATACTAAATCATCCGTATCTTGACTCTAAAAGCCCTATTCCTTTTCATCTGCCTGTCAGGTATTTTCGGGATTGCCGGAGCGCAGAAAAAGGCCGTCATAAAAATACAGCACGCCGATTTCTACAAACCGGAACCGGCGCTGAAACGGAACAAACTGCTCGGGAATGTAAAACTGATTCAGGACAACATGGTGATGTCCTGCGACAGTCTGTACCAGTACTCCGACAGCAATTACGTAGAGGCTTTCGGCCGCGTTCACGCCATTCAGAACGACTCGCTGCATCTCTGGGGCGATTACATGATGTACGACGGAAATTCCCAGATCGCCAAAGTCAGAAGGCACGTGGTCATGCAGGATCCCACCGTCACGCTGACGACCGATTTTCTGGATTACGACACTCAGGACAAGATCGGCTATTACTTCCATTCCGGCACGCTGAAAGACAGCGTCAACACGCTGGTCAGCGACAGAGGGTACTATTACACCGCGACACACGACATGTTCTTCAAAGACAGCGTAAAGGTGTACACCCCCGACTATACCATGCACTCGGATACGCTGATTTACAATACCGATTCGAAAATCATCCGGATTACGGGCCCGACAAGCATCTACGGGGACAACCGCACCCTCTATTCGGAGGAGGGCTGGTACAATTCCCTCACCTCCCATGCCGAATTGTACAAAAACAACGAACTGACCTACAACGAATATATCGCATATGCCGATACCCTCGTCGTCGACAGCCTCACCAGTACGGCGGTACTGAAAAACAATATCCACATGTTCGACACGGTCAACAACATCATTGTGGAAGGGCAATACGGTGAAGTACTGAAGAACAACGATTATGCCTTCATTACCGACCGGGCTTTGCTGACGCTGGTCGGCAAACAGGATTCGCTCTTCGTGCACGGAGATACGCTGTCCGTTTCGAAAGATTCGGCGGACAACAGCATCCTGAAAGCCTACTACGCCACCCGCTTTTTCAGCCGGGACCTCCAGGGCGTGTGCGATTCCATGGTCTTCCCCGTAGCCGATTCCACCATCCATCTGGTGGGCACTCCCATCGTCTGGGCCAGCGGGAACCAGCTGACGGCGACGCAGATCGAAATGCTGCTGGCGGACAATGCCGTCAAGGAGTTTCACCTGAACGAAAAATCGATGATCGTCAACCGGATCGATTCCGTAAAATACAACCAAATCAAAGGCCGGGACATGGTGGGACACATGCGGAACAACGAGCTCTATCTGGTCGATGTGAACGGAAACGGGGAAACGCTTTACTACCCCGACGACAAAGGCGTCATTATCGGGATGAACAAGGCGCTCAGTTCGTATATCAAGATATACATCGCCGACCGGAAAGTGAAAGACATTATTTTTATCCAGAAACCCGACGGAAACCTCAATCCCCTTTTCCTGGTCAATCCGGAAGACATGCGTCTCCGCGATTTTCAGTGGCACATCGAAAAGAAGCCCCGGACGAAAGAGGAAATTTTCCTGAAATAATAGGCGACCGCCTCCGGTTTAGTTCTCGAAATACACCGTATAATTGTCCCAGAATTTAGGATTGGGCCGAATGTCCTCGTAATACATTCTTCCCTTCACAGCCTCCGGGTCTCGGGCATTTACCTGCGTCGTCACGTACTGCATCTTGCCGCTGACTTTCTCCCCCCCTTCTCCGTAGGTATAGCCGATCGTAATGCCGCTCAGAAAATAACGGTTCTCCAGTTTCTTGTAGTTGGTCGTGACTGTCATTTTTATCGGTCCCGTCTTGTAGTCCCCGACAGGAATAAGATTCCGCCCCAGCCGGCTGTAATCGGAAGCCGTGATGGTCATCGTATTCTTCAATACGGCATAATCTTTCAGGTTGATGTAAATCTCGCCGGAACATTTGTCCGCCCCCTCGCTTCCCGTTGTCGAAAGCGAAGGTTTTTCCACTTCATAGCCTATCACCTGCACGGAATCCCCTTCGAACAGCAGCCGGCCTTTGTTGGACAGCTTGTAGTCCCGGATATTGTTTACATCCAGCACGTTGCGGGTATGCCGGACTACATCGGCCGTCAGGATGTCGTCGAAATAGGTCAGTCCGTCCAATACCGACTTCGGCTCCTCGCTCCTTCTCACTTCATTGTACTTATAATGCAGTTCTCCGAATGCCTTTTCCGTATTGCTCCGGTTGTATCCTTTCGAATCATACAGCGTAACCGTGGCCTCGTTGGAAGATACCCGGGCATCGCCGTTAAAAATCTGGTACTGGAAATATCCCCGGTAATTGTAAGGGCTGACGAGATAATTCCGGCCGATATGCTCCACCGCCTCCTGCAGCATTTTTCTGTAAACCAGCGACTGGGCGTTTACGTTCACCTGCTGGATGGCATAAGTGACCGGCTGCAGGGCGATTTTCCAGTCTTCTCCCCTGGCCGCCGCATCCGCTGCCTTGATGTCATAGGGGGCATACCCGACAACGGAGACCCGGAGCGTTTTGTCGGCATAGGATCCCGGCAAAAGCAGTTCGAATTCCCCGTCCATATCCGAAGCGACGCCTGCCAGCGTGCCCACCACGCCCAAATTGGCGAACGGAACCGGCTCTCCCGTAGAAGCGTCCGTAACCCGTCCTTTTATCGTTATTCTACTGGTTTCCTGTGCCTTGACCGATAATATCACGCTAAAAAGCACCATCATCAGCGAGAGAACTTTCCTATTCATAGCAATTCTGTCATTTATTTCGTATATTTGCCCCAAAGTTAATGATAATCTTTAAAACCAAAGCTATTTTACCGATAGTAAAATGAAACTTGCCATGAAAAGAACCGCATTCTGCATAACAGGGGCAATGCTTGCCGCAGCGTTGCTGTCTTCCTGCGTATCCAAAAAGAAATACGAAGAGCTGTCCCGGGCGAAAACGACGGTGGACAGGGAATTGCAGCAGATGAAAAAAGAGAATAAGAACCTGGAAAAGAAACTTCAGCAAAGCAAGGACGATTTCAACACCGTACGGTACCAGCTGACGGAAAACAATGCGGCGAAGGACAAGCAGATCGATGAATTGTACACGAAACTCCGCAACCTGGAAAGCAAACAGTCCGAATTGAAAAACGAACTGAGCAATGCGGCGGACGAAATCAAATACACGTCCCAGAATTCCGACCAGAAAATAGCCTCCCTGGAAAAAAGGATAAAGACTCTTACCGCCCAGCGGGATGAAGTGAAAAAAGCCCTCACCGAACTCCAGACGAATCTGGAATGGGAAAACCGGAAGCTGAAAAGCGAGCTGGAGACGGCCGGCAGCAAACAGGAAACGCTGAACAGTGAAAACAAAAAATTGCAGCAGGCCCTCGATGAAGCCAATAAGAAACTGGCCTGGATACGCAAGCAGAAAGCGGCCAGCGATGCAGAGGTAGAGAAACTGACCAACCAGGTGAAGCTGCTGAAAAAAGAACTCTACAAGGAGTAAACGATGGCAGGAATCATCATAGGCATAACAGGGCTTCTCAGCATACTCGGAGTAGCCCTGTTTACATATATAAACCGGAACAAGGAACAGGAAACCGGTACCCCGCCGCCCGAAGCCGGCTGCTGCGGTGCGCATGCCGTATGCGAGAAAGGGCTCAAAAAAATCGACACCGTCATCGACTATTTCGACGATGAAGAACTCGACGAACTGAAAGGCATTCCCGCCGGCAGTTTCACCGACGAGCAGCTGGACCGCTTCCGCGATGTCCTGTATACCCTGCGCAGGGAAGAAATCGAAGACTGGATGGTCAGCCTGGAAAAACGGGAGATTCTTTTCCCAGAACTACTCAAGGCCGAAGCGCTGGACCTGCTCCGGGGATAAACATTTTCCTCCCCACTCGGCACCTGAAACACAGACGCCTGTCGCAATACTCTTTTTTCAACTGAATCAATGCCTGTGTCTGCAAGGCGGAATCAAAAACGAACCCGCACTTTTCCCAGGCCTGTACGATGCGGTTGCTTTCCGGTTCCGACTGCTCCAGCCACCGCAACGCTTTTTCCGCCAACCGTTCGTTGCCCAGCGTCCGTCCGTACAGAAACAGAAAAGGCACCAGGGCATTGATCAGAAGCACCTGCCGGAGCTCCTGTCCCATCCGCTTTTTGCGTACCGCCGATTCTTTCTGAAAAACATAGTGGGTATCCCAGTAAGGAGAAGTCTCTACGTCAAAAAAAGCCAGCGCCTCTTTCACGGATTCCGCGGCTGCCAGGCGGGGCACCGCTTCCCGGAACCGACAGACAAAGGCCGCCAGCAGAGCGAGGCGCACGGTCGGGAAACTCCCCGGACGGATGCGCATGAACCGCCAGAGGCGTGCCGGCATGGCCACCAACCGGTGCTTGGCACGATAATAGGCGTACTCTTTTTCCAGCATGCCCGCATAGTCATCTTCCCCCGCTTCTTCCAGAAGCCCCGAAACGCCGAACAACAAGGCCTCGACTACCGGCCGTCGGTCGGCATATTTCAGCAGCACTTTGTAAGGCAGGTGCAGGGCCAGCCGGTAAAAAGCCGCCGAATTGACATTTCCTGCCCAGTATTTGCACAGCAAACGGTAAAAACACTCTTCCCAGTCGTTGCCCGTCTGCAACAACAGCTGCCGGATCCCCTCCACTTTCCGCTCCAGCCGTTCCACTGCCAAAGAAGGCAGCATCAGATAAAACCGCTCCTTCGCCACGCCCTCCATGCACAGGCCTGCATTCCTATTCCGTTCCCCGGAGTATGGCAAAAAATCCTCGTTCATAGCCGCCGGTATTAATCCTCTACAATTTACGTTAAAAAATTTCAAAAACAAAGCCCTGCGACATCGAATAGCCGGCTTATTTTTCATATCTTTGTTAGCAATTTTTAATACTCTGAAAAAATGGAAGAAAATAAACTGATCGAGAACAAAAAAGATAAAACACTGGTGATGATTATCGCCGGCCTGGGCATCGTACTGGTCGTTTTATTCATTTTCTTTATGGTGGAAAGATCCGCCAACCGGAAACACATTGCGGAAATCCACCAGGAAAAAGAGTTGCTGGAACAGGAACTTACCGACCTGAGCACGAATTACGATACGCTGAAAACCACGAACGATACGCTGAACGAAAAACTTTCCGCCGAACAGGAGAAAATCGCCACCCTGCTCGACGAGATGAAAAAGTTCAGAGACAATTCCTACGCCGAAATCAGCCGGTATAAGAAAGAAATCGGAACTCTTAAGACGGTTTTACGTAGTTATGTCGTACAGATCGATTCCCTGAACCAGCTGAATCAAAAGCTGACGGCTGAAAATACCCAGGTGAAACAGCAGATCAGCTGGGTCAGAGAAAGAAACAACAAACTGGAAAAAGAGCAGAAGGACATGAAGGAAGTCATTGCCCGTGCCGGAGCGCTGACAGCTGAAAATTTCGTTGTCGTGCCCATCAATAAGAAAGGCAAGGAAACCAACTGGAAAAAATGCTTCCAGCTGCGGGCGGATTTCGTTATCCCCAAAAACATCACGGCCAAACGGGGACCGCGCATGATTTACCTGCGCATCACCCGCCCGGACGGCAAAGTGATCGCCTTCAGCGACAAATCGTTTTTCAAATACCAGAATGCCAGCCTTACGTATTCGGCCAAACGGGAAATCGAATACGAAGGCGAACGCCTGGACCCGGTGTCTATCTACTGGCCCAACGACGGCAGCCTGACAAAAGGGAAATACACGGCGGAGCTGTTCTCCGACAACGAGAATATCGGCAGCGCCGAATTTTTCCTGAAATAAACGATACACCTAACCATACACGAACCGAACTATGACAGACATTGAAATTGCCGCTTCCGTAAAAATGCGCCCCATTACGGAAATCGCCGGGAAACTGGGAATCCCTGCCGATGTCCCCGAACTGTACGGAAAATACAAGGCGAAATTACCCCTTCATCTGATCGATGAAAACAAAATCAGGAACAAACACCTGATTTTAGTCTCGGCAATATCCCCCACTCCCGCCGGGGAAGGGAAAACCACCGTCTCCATCGGTCTGGCGGAGGGTCTGAACCGGATCGGGAAACAGACGACCGTCGTACTCCGGGAGCCTTCGCTGGGACCCGTATTCGGAATCAAGGGAGGAGCCACCGGAGGAGGCTATTCGCAGGTATTGCCGATGGAGGACATCAACCTGCACTTTACAGGCGATTTCAATGCGGTGGAAAAAGCGCACAACCTGCTGTCCGCCCTGATAGACAACAACATCCAGAGCAAAACCTCTTCCGTCGGACTGGATCCGCGCACGGTGACGTGGAAAAGAGTCATGGATATGAACGACCGCTCGCTCCGGCACATCATCGTCGGTCTGGGCGGTACGACCTCCGGCATTCCCCGGGAAACCGGTTTCGACATCACGGCCGCTTCAGAAGTGATGGCCATTCTTTGTCTGGCGGAGGACTTCGAAGATCTGAAGCAGCGTCTGGGGAATATTTTCATCGGATACACATACGACAAGAAACCGGTATATGCCCGCGACCTGAACGCCAGCGGAGCGATGGCCGCCCTGCTGAAAGAAGCGATCAAACCGAATCTCGTACAGACGATCGAAGGCAACCCCGCCATCATCCACGGAGGACCTTTCGCCAATATCGCCCAGGGTACGAACTCGGTCATTGCTACGAAAACGGGACTTTCCCTCTCCGATTTCGTCGTTACGGAAGCCGGATTCGGCTTCGACCTGGGTGCGGAAAAGTTTTTCGACATCAAGTGCGTCAAGGCCGGGCTGAATCCCAGTGCCGTGGTGCTGGTCGCCACGGTGAGGGCCCTCAAATACCACGGCGGCGTGAAACTCGACGCACTGAAAGAGGAAAATACGGAAGCGCTGGCCAAAGGCATGGAGAATCTGGAAAAGCACGTTGAAAACATGAAGAAATTCAACATCTGCCCGATTGTCGCCATCAACCGCTTCGTCAGCGATACGGAGGCCGAAATCCGGCTGCTAAAAGAAAAATGCAGACAGCTGGATGTGCCGGTGGAAGTGGCGGATGTCTGGGCGGAAGGCGGAAAAGGCGCCGAAAAATTGGCCGTTCTGACGGCCAAAGTGGCCGAACAGTGCCTCTGCAAGCTGAAACCCCTGTACGACTGGAACTGGAACGTGGAACAAAAAATCGAAACCATCGCCAAGGAAATCTACGGAGCAGCGGCTATCGACTACACATCCCAGGCGAAAAGCGACCTGAAAAAAATAAAGGAACTGGGACTGGAACGGCTGCCGGTCTGTATGGCCAAAACCCAGAAATCGCTGTCCGACAACCCGAAACTGCTGGGACGTCCGAAAGATTTCGTCGTTACGGTGCGGCAAATAGAGATCGCCTCCGGCGCCGGTTTCGTCATCCCGATCACGGGCGACATCATGCGTATGCCCGGACTGCCGGACCACCCCGCAGCCGAACGTATCGATATAGACAAGGAAGGGCATATTTCCGGCTTATTCTGACCTACATTTAACAGACAATCCCATACAGGGCCCGAAACGGCTCTGCTGTGAGATTCAAAAGACATACCGTATGCGCAGCAATGGATTCATTCTCCTGTTCAGCATTTTATTTATTCTCATTCTGGATTCGGGCTTGTATATCCGGATAAAACGATTCCTGCGAACCCGGAAAAGCC
>CAZYJV010000017.1:0-4457 GCA_964647845.1 uncultured Odoribacter sp. | reverse complement strand
AGTATTACTTACAACCGATACAATTACAAAACGGAAAGCACCTCCGTCTGCTTTCCGCAGCTTCCTCCCGCATTCGAAAATTTCAGGATCGTCCAGCTCTCCGACCTGCATCTGGGCAGCCATACTTCCGGTTACCGGGGGATTCCCCTGCTGGTAGAACAGGTGAACGCCCTGAATCCCGACGTCATTCTTTTTACCGGCGATATGGTCAATAATTTTGCCGCAGAACTTCGTCCCTGGACAGAGATGCTGAGCCGGTTAAAGGCCCGGTACGGAAAATTCGCCGTTACGGGAAATCACGACTACGGCCTGTATGTCCGCTGGGAAACTCCGGAAGAACAGCGCCGCAACATGCAGGAATTCTATGAAAATATGGAGAAAGCCGGATTCGTCATGCTGACCAATACCCATGTGCCTGTCGTCCGGGGGGAAGACACCCTTTATATAGCAGGAGTAGAAAACTGGGGGAATCCTCCGTTTCCCCGATACGGCAAATTGGACGAAGCGTTAAGAAACTGCGACGGCGGTTTTGTCGTACTTCTCTCCCACGATCCCTCCCATTGGGAGGCGGAAATACTGCGACACGACGTCCCGCTGACCCTGTCGGGCCATACCCACGCCATGCAGATGGGCATCAAGCTGGGAGCCTGGGAATGGAGCCCGTCCGGGATGATGTACCCGCAGTACGACGGATTGTACCGGAACGGAGAACAGTATATCCATGTCTCCCGCGGAGAGGGCTACATCGGATTCCCCGGGAGAATCGGCCTCCGTCCGCAAATCGACGAAATTATTTTACACCGGAATTGCAACGAATAAAGGAACTAATGCACAATAGCTGAGAATATATGGAGAAAGCCCACTTTAAAAGCGTCACGAAAAAACTAATCCTGTCACTTTTATCCGCCTTATTCCTCACATTTTGTCTGCTATCGGCCAGTATTTATCTTTCTTCCCAAAAATATATCCGCGACAATGCGTTCAAGCACGCCGCGAATGTCTCCTCCAATATCCTGAAAATACTGGACCGCCGGATTATAAGCGTGGAACAGATTCCGCAAGCCATCGGCCATTTCATCGGTCCGTACGACCCTACCAGGCATCGGGATCTGCCTTCCAGAATCCTGGCGTCTTTCCCCTATCTGGACGAATGTTTCATCACCGTCGGGCCTTCGGGAAATTCCCCTTATTCCCGGCATGCAGTACGCCAGCCGCAAGGCCCGATTATCTGTCATGAGGGCAGCGCACCCGTTTTGGCCGACGCCGTCCCTGTTTTCCGGAAAAACTCCCTGGGAGGCTGCTGGACTTTTCTCAACTGCCACAAGAAACAGTGCATCTGTTACCGCGTGCCTCTGCCCGAACGGCACGGCACTGAGGCCACATTAGGCTTTATCTTCCGCACCGACCGGTTCACCGATTTCATTTCCGACATAAGGCTGTATAACTCCGGCCATCTGTTTCTTACCGGCAGCGACGGGGAAACGCTCTACTCCCCTTTGCCGGCCGCACCGGACGATATACGCGAATATTTCACCCATTCGGCCGACAGGAACTGTGAACGGGATTTCCTGAAAGGCGGAACGAACTGCACCACCTTCACCCGGAACAACCGGAAGCATTTTCTGTTCTATACCCCGGTTTCCCACCTGAACTGGCGGCTCTGCATCATCTGCCCCTACCATGAGATACTGATCACCTCCAACAAGTTCTACGGCCTGCTCCTGGTTATTTGCAGTCTTTCGATGCTGCTGCTGATCATCCTGACGTTCATCATCGCCCGGCAAATCACCAGACCGCTGAAAGTTTTCACGGGATACGCCCGCAATATAAAAAACGGACGGACGGATGCGCAGATCATGTCGATAAAATCCAACGATGAATTCGGGGAGTTGCGGGACGCCTTCCGCTATCTGCAGCAAAACATGAACAACTACGCCGAGAAGCTGAAAGTCAGCGAAAAGATACAGTCGGAAATCCGCCTGGCGCAAAAGCTGCAGCAACGCTTTCTGCCCCCTCCCCTGCAGCTGCCGGACAATCTCGAGGTAAAAGGGGAACTGCGGCAGTCCAAAAGCGTGGGAGGCGACCTGTACGAATATTTTCTGATGAACGGCCGGCTCTATTTCGCCATCGGGGATGTATCGGGCAAAGGCATTCCGGCCGCCCTCTACATGGCGTCCGTGGTCAAGCTGTTCCGGTATGTCGCCAGCAGACAGACCTCGACGGCCTGTATCTGCAATACGATCAACACCTACATGTCCGACAATTCCGACGATGACATGTACGTCACCATGATTGTCGGCATCCTGGACGTAAATACAGGTGAAATTACCTTTACGAATGCCGGACATCCCGAACCTCTCGTGGTCCGTCCCGACAGACAGATAACCACCCTCAGTTTTTATTCCGACTCGCCCATCGGTATCCTGGAGAATTATTCTTACAGCGAGTACAAATATACGCTGGAGGACCATGCCATGCTTCTCCTCTATACCGACGGCATTACCGACGCGGAAGACGAACATGCGCAATTCTACGGAAAAGACAGACTGGTCGACAAAATCCGCACAGCCTCGTCCTTGCATCCGGAGGCGGTCATCGACACCATTCTGGACGATCTGCTCCGGCATACCCGCGACACCGAACTCTCGGACGATTTCACCCTGTTGTCCGTTTTCTATAGAAAAGATAAGTTAATCAGATAAGTTAGCTGCGACTTCCCGGATTTTCCGCTTGTCGCTGAAAGCGGTTTCATACTCCGGAATACCCGGCACACCGCCCATGAAAACCTGCGGATTACGGAAAGTCATGGCGCTGTCCCGCACGCTTTTCCCGCTCATATGCAAGGCATCGACGCCCGTATCCCGCAATAACCGGGCATTGGAGGCATTGACGCCGCTCCCGGCCATGATCTGTATGCGTCCCTGCGCCTGTCCGACCAGTTCTCTTAATACGTCTACTCCCTCCGTCGCCGTATTGCGCATGCCCGAAGTCAATATCCGGTAACATCCGCTCTTTATCACCTCTTCCAGCGCTTCCCGGTGGTCGCAGGTCATATCGAAAGCCCTGTGAAAGGTGACTTTCATCGGTGCCGCCAGCTCCACCAACCGGGCAGTCCGTCCGCCGTCCACCCTGCCGTCCGCCTGCAATATGCCCAAAACGACTCCGTCCGCACCGGTTTCTTTGACAAACCGGATTTCCTCCTGCATCTGAAGGTATTCCTCCTCCGAATACAGGAAATCGCCGCCACGGGGACGAATCATCACAAACAGTTCCATTCCCTCGGTTATCCGGCGCGCCATGCGTATCAGGGCCGCCGAAGGCGTAGTGCCGCCGTCATACATGGCCGTACACAGTTCCACCCGGTCCGCCCCCGCCTCCTTGGCTGCACGGCAGGATTCCAAAGAATAGGCGCACACCTCCAGTTCGCACTTTTTCATATTCGATTTTACCTCTGTGAATGTTTATACTCCGGAAGATAGCTGTCGAAGAACCAGGCTGCCGTCTCCCGCACTTTCTGAACGACCTGTTCCAGGGACATGGAACTTTGGCCTCCGGCGGCATTCAGGTGCCCGCCCCCGCTGAAATGTTCCTTCGCCCAGGCATTGACCGGAATATCGCCTTTGGACCGGAAAGAGAGTTTTACCCGTTCCTTCCGCTGCGTAATCTGAATGGAAACCTGTACCTTTTCCACCGACAAGGGAATATTCACCAGCCCCTCCAGATCACCCTCCTTGTAATCGTATTTTTCCAGCTCTTCCCTGGTTATGGGAATCAGCGCCACCGGATAATCGGGATGCACTTCCAGCTTATTCAGCAAGGCGTTGCCCACGAGGCGCAGCCGGGGAAGGCGGTTGCGCTGGTAGAGGTTTTCATGTACATAAGCCTTGTCCAGTCCCAGTTCCAGCAAATGGGCAATGACGCGATACGTTTCCGGCCGGGAGGAATTGTGGTTCAACCCTCCGGTATCCGTATTGATGCCCGTATAAAGGGCATTCGCCACGTCTCCGGTAATCGCTTCCGTGCCCCAGATTTCCCGGATGACCGTGTACAACAGTTCGCAGGTAGAGGACACCCGCGTATCCGAAATAACGAAATCCGCCTGTTCGGGATCGGGATGATGGTCTATGATGACCTTCTGTCCGGTATAGCTTTTCACGACGGGTTCCAGATCCCCCTCCCGCTGGGTGGTATTGTGGTCCAGCATAAAAACGATATCCGCCCCGGCAATGAGGTTTCTGCATTTCTCCGCTCTTTCCTGATAGGAAATCGCTTTGTCCGTATTTTTCAGCCACTTCAGATAATCGGGCAGAAAATCGCACGTAAGGATATGCGTCCCGATACCTGCCTGTTCCAATACGGCGGAAAAGGCGGAGCAGGCTCCCACGGCATCGCCGTCCGCAGAGATATGGGGGATGATCACCGTTTTCAGGCTCCCTTCGCTTAAACGCGCTTTCAGG
>CAZYJV010000016.1:18335-21439 GCA_964647845.1 uncultured Odoribacter sp. | reverse complement strand
CTTGATTATCAGGGATTTTCTTTGAATTTCTTCTTACAAAAGTGATCCAGCTGGGATTCGAACCCAGGACCCCAACATTAAAAGTGTTGTGCTCTACCGGCTGAGCTACTGAATCGTCTTTCGCCATACGAAAAAGACGGGGGCAAAGATAGAGAGAAATATGGTATTTACAAACTTTGAATGATTTTTTTTGAAAAATATCCATCTTCAACAAGTTGTGCGACGGGGGGCAATGGGAAGAGGATAAATTTTAGATTTTTTTTCATGGTGAAACAGGCGGGTTTTTATATTTTTGTCAAACGCTGTTCCGGCAACGGAGCTATTTAAAAATCTGAGGAATGTTTTTAGAAAACGCCAATCGGGCAGGCTGGATAGAAGTCATTTGCGGGTCTATGTTTTCGGGTAAAACGGAAGAATTAATCCGACGCCTGAAACGCGCCCAGTTCGCCAGACAGCGGGTAGAAATCTTCAAACCCAAAATCGATATCCGGTATTCCGAAACCGAGGTGGTTTCGCACGACGCCCATGCCATACGCTCCACTCCGGTTGAAAACTCCGGGAACATTCTCTTGCTGACGGGCGATGTCGATGTCGTAGGAATCGACGAAGCCCAGTTCTTCGACACAAACATCGTCGACGTATGCCAGCAGTTAGCCAACCAGGGCATCCGGGTGATTGCCGCCGGCCTGGACATGGATTACCTCGGAAAACCTTTCGGCCCTATGCCCCAGCTGATGGCGATTGCCGAATATGTTACGAAAGTGCACGCCATCTGTGTGCATTGCGGCAATCTGGCGCATCACTCCCACCGTCTGACCAGCAACGACAAACTGGTCATGCTGGGAGAGCAGGACACCTATGAACCTTTATGCCGCCATTGTTTCAATAAAAAACGACGGGAGGAAGAAAACTGAGAGATTCCACTTGCAGCAGCCTTTCCTGCAAAACAGGCAGCAGCGTCTTACGCAAAGCCAGCGTCATTCGGCATTCCAGCTCAAAATTCCGCTCCAGCACCACGGGCTCCATGTCTTTGATGATACGCATGACATCATTCAATACGGCGTAGCTGAATTTGATTCTCACCGTTTCGTCTTCCGTTTTTTCCACCACGACTGCATGATCAAGCGCATCCGCAGCGGCCGTACGATAGGCATTGATCAATCCGGAGACGCCTAATTTGATTCCCCCGAAATACCGTACGACCACGATCAGAATATTCGTCAGGTCGTTGGAGACAATCTGTCCGAAAATCGGTTTCCCGCCGGTAGAAGAAGGCTCCCCGTCGTCATTTATCCGGAAGCGCTGCTTATCGGCTCCCAGGCGATAGGCATAGCAATGATGCCGCGCATCATAATACTTGTCCCGCAACTCCTCCAATATATCCTTTATCTCTTCTTCGGTATGTACGGGAAAAGCAAAAGCAATAAACCGGCTGCCTTTCTCCTTGTAAAGGCCTTCGGCTTTCGCTTCTATTGTCCTGTATGTATCCTCCATAAAAAAATCAAGGTTTGAAACCGGAACCACACTCCGGATTCAAACCCTAAATATAGAAATACGCGGCCAAATTAACAGCCGCAATACAATTTTTTCTGCAATTCTTCGACTTCACTCCTGAACTTACGGTCTGTCTCCAGCATATCATTGACTACCTTGCAGGCGTACAGCACCGTCGCATGGTCTTTCTTTCCGATCTGACTGCCGATAAAAGACAGGGATGCCTTGGTATAGGTCTTGCAAAAATACATCGCCAGATAACGTGCCTGCACCACCTCCCGCTTCCGGGTTTTCGTCTGCAGCAGTTCGGGTTCGATGTTAAAATGCTCGCAGACCAGCTGCTGTATTCTGTCTACCGTCAGATCCTCCGTCTGCCGGCGTACCGTCTTTCCCAATACATCTTTCACCAGTCCCACCGTCAGATCCTTGCGGTTGAACGTCGCCTGGGCGAGCAGGGAAATCATCGTCCCCTCCAGCTCTCTCACGTTATTATTCACATATCTGCAGAGATACTCGATCACTTCCGGAGCGAATTCAATGCCGTCTTTTTTCGTTTTATAGAGCACGATCTCCTTGCGGGTCTCGAAATCCGGAGATTTAATCTCGGCGGACAACCCCCATTTAAAGCGGGACAACAGCCTGTCTTCGATACCGCTCAACTCCGCCGGCGCCTTATCGCACGTCAGGATCAACTGTTTTCCCAGCTGCTGCAGGTGGTTAAAAATATGAAAAAACGTATTCTGTGTCGCCGTCTTGCCTGCCAATTCATGAATGTCATCCAGAATCAGGACATCTATCAATTGATAAAAATGGAGGAAGTCGTTGATTTCATTTTTCCTCACGGCTTCCGTAAACTGAGTCTGGAACAGATTGGTCGATACATACAGCACCACCTTTTCCGGGAAATTCTGTTTCACCTCCAATCCGATTGCCTGCGCCAGGTGGGTCTTGCCCAATCCGGAACCGCCGTAAATCAGCAAAGGATTGAAAGCCGTCCCTCCGGGATTTTTGGCAATCGCCATTCCGGCAGACTTCGCCAGCCGGTTGCAACTCCCCTCGATAAAACTTTCCATCGTATAGGAAGGATTCAGCTGGGAATCTATCTGCAAGCGGTTGTCGATTCTTTCAAAAGGATTTTTCAAACCGAGCTGATTCGATTTGTCCAGATATATGGTGTTCGTTTCCGGCTTTTTCAAGGGAGCGGAAGAGAGCGTTGTCGTCAGAGGAGCCTTCTGCTGATTTTCCACCACGACCGAATACTCCAGCTTCGCATTAGGCCCGATCACCGCTTTTAAGGAACTGCGCAGAATATCGATAAAACGCTCCTCCAGACATTCATAGACATAGTTGCTAGCCACCTGAATCGTCAACACATCATCCTTAAACTTCAAGGCACGGATCGGCTCGAACCACACCTTAAAAGTCTTGGGAGGCAACTGCTCTTCTATCAATTTCAGGCACCTTGCCCAGATATTTTTACCGCTTTTTTCCATAATATTCTGCAATACAGATATTTCTGTTTTTCCTTCTGTTCCTTATTTTGTGCATGCTAAATTCTCAAAAAAAAGCAGATAAAAAAAATGAACTTTTTATTGATTTTTATCAGAAAA
>CAZYJV010000016.1:0-18235 GCA_964647845.1 uncultured Odoribacter sp. | reverse complement strand
AAATGAATTTTCGAAAGATTTTTTAACATCATTATTTTCCCTTTCAGCTTCCTTGAGGGTACGGTAGGTCCCGATCATATAAAGGAACTGTCCGTTTCTTCTAAGCAACTTTAACTGAGGATATTCCACCAACAGAGGATCCTCCGGCATCAGCGGTTTGTCTGCAGAATACACCACAATTCCATACTCATCCGTTTTCGTTTTTTTGGAAGAAAAGTCAAAAACGGACAGACTGACGAACCTTTTGGGATTGGCTCTGAATTCCGTTAAAAGTTTATTCAGATTTTCACTGACAGCAACCAGGTTATAATAAAGGTCGTCATTATTTACCGCTTCGCCCAATGTCCCTTTTCCCCGGTTGATTTTCCGGGTGATCGAATCTATTTCAGCCAGAATATGCTCAAAACGTCTCAGGGTACGCCCCAGATCGGCCGTCTGCAAAGTATCCGATAAGGCCGAAATATTATTCAGGCTTTTGGAAATGTTTTCATTATTCCGCTGCAGGTTATCGGTAATGCTGTTTATATTGGCCAATATACCGGAAATACGGTCGGCTTGTCCCGTGATCAAACCGTCCAGACTTCCGGAAGCGTTTTCCACATTTTCCAATGTACGGCGGATGCTTTTGAAACTCCCCTCGATGCCTTCTTTCGTCTTATCGTTAAACAGGCCTTGCAGCACCGTCAGTACGGTATCCAGGGAGGTCATGATGTTTTCCGCCTTGTTTTTCAAGGGCTGAATCTGCCGGTTGACCTGCTCGAACAGGCCCAGCTCCAGATGTGTACGGAGTGTATCCCCGCTCTTCGCATATTGCAGGGCATCCCCCGGCTCGATATTTATCGACTTGGATCCCATCAGGTCGCTGTTCTGAATGGCGGCAACGGAGTTGGCCGGAATCTCGAGTCCCTTTTTAATGGAAAATTGCACCAGTACGCGCTCGAAACGAGGTCCCACGAAACGGATGTCATTGACCTGTCCGACATGATAGCCCCGGTATACGACACTGCTCGACACTTTCAGACCGTCCACCTGCTCATAGACACCGTAAAAAATATTGTTCCTGTCAAACAAGGCGCGGGCCTTTAAAAAATTGATCCCCCAAATCAGTATAAGAATCGCACCTATAGCCGTCACGGCCAGTTTTACTTCTCGCTTGATCTTCATTTTATTTCAATTTCTTTTCCAGTGTTTTTGCTTCTCCGATTTTTATCAACTTCCCGTTATATACGGCGATCAGAAAACAATCCTTCACTTTTTTACGGATTTTTTCCAGATTTCGCGACACTTCCTCATAGCTATCCGCTTTTCCCGTATAATACCGATACCGGTCGGCCGTTTTCAACTCGCTCACCGGACCGGCATATCCCAATTCCCGGGTATCTTTTATTTTCCCGCTTGCCGATGCGATCTGGACGGCATAAAACAACCCCTTCATATTCTCCGGTTCTTCCTTTTTTTCCACTTTCTCCGCTTTCTCCTTCACCGTTTCCTCCGAGTGGTCCACCAATACGGCGGAATTCCGTTCCACTTCCTCCTTATATACGGTAAAAGCCTTTGCAATGGAGCGGGCAATTTTATTCTGCCCGTCGGCCGTATTCAGAAAACGCTCCTCCTCCGGATTGCTTATAAAGCCCATTTCGATCAAAATGGCGGGCATCGCCACGTCTTTCAATACCAGATATCCGGCCTGACGCACACTGCGGTCCGTATTGTGCGTGGCACTGATCAGTTCGTCCTGCACCAGACCGGCAATGCGGAGACTGTTTCCCAGGTAAAGGTTCTGCATCATGGAGAAAATAATATAAGACTCCGCCCGGGAAGGATCGAATCCGGAATATTTCACGCTGTAATCGTCCTCGTATTTGATAACCTCATTCTCCTTCATGGCCACTTTCAGGTTCGCCTCCGTCTTGTGCAAACCCAATACGTACGTTTCTATGCCGCTGACACTCTTATTGTTGGAAATAGAATTCACATGCAACGAAATGAACAGGTCCGCCTTGTGCTTGTTGGCGATCTTTCCGCGTTCGCCCAATTCAATGAACACATCCTTGTCACGGGTATAAACGACTTTCACATCCGGATGCTTTTCCCGGATCAGCTTCCCAACCTTCAAGGCCACTTTGAGCACGATGTTTTTCTCATAACTCATCTTCCCCACGCAGCCCGGATCCTTCCCTCCATGCCCCGCATCAATACAGATACATTTTATCTTTCCGTAGCTTTCCTGCGCATACGACATCCCCTTAAAAGAGAGCATTCCCCAAAACAACAAAACTCCCGCAATTCCGTATCGAAATATCATGATATTTTAAACTTTTTAAAAAGAATAATGAGTATTAACAGCCAATATTTCTTACATTTGCCATCTCAAACCGAGAGTCGGCGGCAATTATATTCAATACAAAAATAATACAATAAATTGCAAATAAGAGAATATACACACCATTTTATTGCCTTGTGTCTCGTTTTCATGACACTGGCACTATTGCCGGTAACTCTCTTCGGGCAGGAGAAAGCAGATTCGCTGCTTTCGCGGCCGCTGCAAATTCTGTCTCCCGACACACTCACTATTCAGCAGGACAGCGTCCTCCCGGATACCCTTCAGCAAGACTCCGCAAAAAAAGAAAAGCCGCTGTTCAACGACGTAATTTCATACAGCGCCGAAGATTCGGTACGCTTCTCCATCGATGCGAAAAAAGTATTCCTCTACGGGAATGCGACGGTGAAATACCTGAAAACCGAGCTGAATGCCCGGTTCATCGAGCTGGACATGGATAAAAAGCAGGCTTTCGCTTCGGGATTGCCGGACTCTTCGGGCACCTTGCAGGGAACGCCGAAGTTCAAGGACGGCACGCAGGAGTTCGAGAGCAAAGAACTCCGGTACAACTTCGAAACCCGCAAAGGCTTCGTCAAAGACATCATCACCCAGGAGGGCGAGGGATACGTCCAGGGCAAACTGACCAAAAAACTCTCCGACTCGGTATATTGCGTAAAAGAAGGCTGGTACACGACATGCGACCAGCACGACCATCCCCATTTCTATATCCGGATGAACAAAGCCAAGATGATCAAGGACAAAAAAGTCATCGCAGGATTCTCCAACCTGGTGATTGAGGACGTGCCCCTTCCCATCGCACTGCCTTTTGCCTTTTTCCCCATCACCAAAAAAGGGACCTCCGGCATCATCATGCCCACTTACGGAGAAGAACGCATGCGCGGCTTCAACCTGAAAAACGGAGGATATTACTGGGCCGTCAGCGATTACATCGACCTCTCCCTCACCGGAGACATCTATACCAACGGTTCCTGGGGGGCCAACCTCACCAGCAACTACCGCAAGCGTTACAAATTCAGCGGAAACTTCAATTTCTCCATGAGCCGGAACCATACCAGCGAAAAAGGATTGCCGGACTACAACCAGTCGAAAGACTGGTCGCTGCGGTGGAGCCATTCCCAAGACGCCAAAGCCAATCCCTACAGCACATTTTCCGCCTCGGTGGACATATCTTCCTCCAACAACAATTATTACAACTCCACCTCTATCAACGAAATCGCCAACCAGCGCAAGCAGTCCAGTATTTCCTGGAGTAAAAAATGGCCCGAAAAACCGTTCAGCCTCACCGCCGCCTTCAGTCACAATCAGAACAGCCGGGATTCTTCGATTTCCGTGTCTTTTCCGAACATGAATTTCCGGATGACGCAAATTTACCCTTTGCGCAAGAAAGGCAAAGCCGGAAACCTGAAATGGTACGACAACATCGGTTTTTCCTATACCGCCGAACTGCGCAACAGCATACAGACGAAAGAGGACGAACTGTTCAAAACCTCTCTGGACAAATGGCGCAACGGTTTCAAGCATTCCATACCGCTGTCCACGTCCATCAATCTTGCCAAAGACGTGTCGCTAAGCCCCTCCTTCAACTATGACGGGGTCTTGTTTTTGAGCTCCATACGCAAAAGATGGGAAGCGGACACCTCGCTCGCGACGAAAGGAAGGGTGCGGCTGGACACGATCAACGGGTTGCACTACGCTCACAACTACAACGCAAGCATTTCCCTGGGATACAACCCGACCATATACGGAATGTTCATGTTTAAACCCAGCAGTAAAATATACGCCATACGCCATGTCATCCGTCCCAGCATCTCCGTTTCCTATTCTCCCGACTGGGGCGTCAAAAGGGGGAAATACCGGAGAGTTTACTATGACGGCGACGGGAGGGCGCAGGAATATTCCATTTTCGAGCAGGCGCTGTATTCCGTCCGGGAGACTCCCAGGAAATCGACGGGAAGTATCAGTCTGAGTATCGACAACAACGTGGAAATGAAAGTCCGGAACGATAAAGACACGACGGGAGACAATGAATTCAGGAAAATCAAACTGCTGGAAAGCTTCCGGATTTCGACGAGTTACGACATGTTCGCCGACTCGCTGAATTTTTCATCCATCCGGTTGTCCGCCCGCACCAAGGTGTTTCACGACAAACTGAATATCGACATGTCCGCCACCATCGACCCCTACCTGCTGACGGCGAACATGATAAAAGTCAATAAATATGCGGGGGGACTGGGACGTCTGACCAACGTCAGTCTGACCTCCGGTTTTCAGCTGTCTTCCGACAACGGTAAGAAAAAAGAAGAGAAGAACGAACGGGTGGGCGGCTTTTATGACCGGTATATGGATTTCGAGGTCCCCTGGTCTCTGAATGTCGACTACAATCTGAGTTACAGCAAGAATTATTCCAGAAATCCGGCTCCCGGAGCCCGGAAGGCCATCGCAAAAGGGAAGCTGACCCAGATGCTGCGTCTGAACGGAGATCTCTCGCTGACGCCGAAATGGAAATTCGGATTCAGCACCGGATACGACTTCGACCGGAACGAGGTCACCGCCACCAGCTTCAACATTTCACGCGACCTGCACTGCTGGGACATGACCTTCTCTTGTATTCCGTTCGGCACTCACCAGTCCTACAATTTCCAGATCAACGTACGCTCCAGTCTGCTGCGGGACCTGAAACTGACCAAGCGTGAATCCTGGTATGATTCCGGCAATTTCTTCCGTTAAGCCCCGGTCCTTTGCCGAAGGACTTCATAAATCATAACGGCGGCGGCGGCAGAAACATTCAGGGATTCTATTTTCCCGTTCATGGGAATCCGGACCTGTTCGGTCACGATGTTCAGTATCCCCTCGTCGATTCCTTTGTCTTCCGCCCCCATCACGATCGCCAGCGGGACTTTCATATCCGCTTCCGTATAGTACTTTTCAGCCTTTTCCGTTGCCGCGTATACCTGCATACCGTGCCGGAATTTCAGTTCCCGGACCAGTTTTTTCAGATTCATCACGCGGCACACAGGAATATGGTACAAGGCTCCCGCCGACGTCTTGATCGCATCGGAAGAGATTTTAGCCGAATTTTTATTGGGTATCACCATGGCATCCACCCCCGCACATTCCGCCGTACGGGCGATGGCTCCGAAATTCCGCACATCCGTAATCCGGTCCAGTATCAGGACGAAAGGCACTTTGCCGCCGGCTTTCACCCCTTCTATCACTTCCTGAATATCCTGATAAGGTACCGGCGAAACTTCCGCCAGCACTCCCTGATGATTCCGGTTCTCAAAAGGCCGGAAAACTTCATCGGGGACGTATTGAAAAGGAATATCCCTCTCTCTGAGCAGAGCGAACAACGTCTGAAACAGCTCCCCTCTCACCCCCTGTTTCAGCATTACCTTGTCGATCTCTTTCTCCTGCTGAATAGCTTCTATCACAGCCCGGATGCCGAATATGCACTCCTGTTTGTACTTGGCCATATTATACGATGAATTAAATTAGTTTTCACTCTGTTTTATGCGCTCCAGATTCTCATGCGCCCGCTCCCATTCTTCCATGCATTTATCCAGCGTTTTCTGCGCCCCGTCATACTCTTTGCAGAGCTGCTCTCCGGTCTCCCCCTCCGCCATCCGGCGCTCCATTTCCGCAATCTTTTCTTCCCACGAAGCAATTTCTTTCTCCCACCGTTCGATCTGCTGTTCGGCTTTTTTTATCTCCCGGTTCCATTGTTTGCGCTCCTCGAACGACATCCGGCTTTCCGTCATCCCTTTCCCTTCCGTCCCCCCGGGTGCTTCTCCCTGGTTCCGTTTTTTCCACTTCTCATATTCGCTGAAGCAGGCGATTTTCTTCGCTTCCAGAAAATCATTCACACCCCCCAGATACTCTTTGATTCCGTGATCGGCAAACTCAAACACCTTATCGGCGAGTCCCGTCAGAAAATCCCGGTCGTGAGAGACGACAATCACCGTCCCCTCGAAATTCCGGAGCGCCTCCTTCAGGATATCCTTGGTCCGCAAATCCAGATGGTTGGTCGGCTCATCCAGTATCAGCAGGTTATAGGGTTCAAGCAACAGCCGCACCATCGCCAAACGGGTTCTCTCCCCTCCGGACAGCACCTCCACTTTCTTGTCCACATCTTCCCCGGAAAATAAAAACGCCCCCAATATATCCCGTATCTTTTTCCGGATTTCCCCGACAGCCACCCGGTCTATCGTATCCAGGACCGTCAGCCGGGTATCCATCAAATCGGCCTGGTTCTGAGCAAAATACCCGATATTTACATTGTGGCCGATTTTCAGAGTCCCTTCGTAGGGAATTTCGTTCATGATCATTTTCACAAGCGTGGATTTTCCTTCGCCGTTCTTTCCCACGAACGCCACCTTCTCTCCCCGCATGATGTCTATATCCAACTCTTTCAGCACCAGTTTCTCCCCGTAGCATTTCTTCAATCCCCGACCGCTGACCACCACCTCCCCGGAACGTACCGCCGGCTGGAAACGGATATTGATGCGGGCGCTGTCTTCCTGCTCCACCTCTATGCGGTCGATCTTCTCCAGCTGTTTGATTCTGGACTGCACCTGCACCGCCTTGGTCGCCTTATACCTGAAACGCTCGATGAACTCCTCCGTATCCTTTATCTGTTTCTGCTGATTCTCATAAGCCCTCAGCTGCTGCGCTATCCGCTCCTTCCTCAATTCCGTAAAACGCGTATAGGAGACTTTATAATCGTATATTTTCCCCAGTGAAATCTCCACCGTACGGGTTGTCACATTATCCAGGAAAGCACGGTCATGAGACACCAGCACCACCGCGCCCGGATAAGTCTGCAAGAAAGATTCCAGCCAGGAGATGGATTCTATATCCAGATGGTTGGTCGGCTCATCCAGCAGGAAAATATCCGGCTTCGCCAGCAAAATCTTAGCCAGTTCTATGCGCATACGCCATCCCCCGCTGAACTCCTCGCATTTCCGTTCCATATCCTCCGCCGTGAAGCCCAGCCCTTTCAGCACGACCTCCACTTCCCCGTTGACATGGCCTTCCCCCCGTATCAGTAGCTGCTCGTTCTTTTCCGCGATGCGATGCAGCAATTTCGCATAAGCCTCCGATTCATAATCCGTACGCTCCGCCAGTTCCAGATTCAGGCGCTCCGCCTCATCACGCAAAGCAAACAAATCGGCGAACGCTTTTTCCGCTTCTTTCCGGACCGTATTCCCGTCCTTGTAAATCATGGTCTGGGGCAAATAGCCGATCCGGACCTCCGCCGATCCGGAGACGGTTCCGGCCGTCGGCTCCTCCACGCCCGCCAATATCTTCAACATCGTGGACTTCCCGGCTCCGTTTTTTCCGGTCAGACCGATCCGGTCTTTCTTGTTAATCAGAAAAGACACCCCGTCGAACAGGGTAAAACCGCCGAAAACGACACTTATATTATTTACTGAAATCATATCCCGGAAAATAAAATCCCGCACAAAGATAGAAAATAAAGGCAAAAGGCTGCGGAGTAAAAACGACAAGCTTGCAAAAAGTTTGTTATCTTTGGTTGTTGAAACCAATCTTAATCCAGAGTCAAATGAATATCAGAATCTTCTTGTCGCTGTGTTGTCTGACGACAACTCTTTGCGTATCGGCCTCCGATACTAAAATTTATCCGACCCCCCAGTCGGTGAAACAGTCCGGGAAAACGATCGTTCTCAACGCCCCGGTCTATATCGACGGAACTGCGGAAGCCGATCCCGTCGCCGTAAAACAGCTCCTGCAGCTTTTCCAAACAGGGCAGCAAAAAAAGAATTACACCATCCATATCGGAGAGAAAGGCGACAAGGCCGTAAAAAAATACGTCGGCCGGATTCCCGAAGTCAGCGGCGGCTACTACTTGTGCGTGCAGCCGGACCAGACGATTGTCGCCGGATACGACGGGAGAGGCACGTTTTATGCCATACAGACCCTGAAGCAGTTGCTGAACGGCAATACGCTGCCGGAGATTGAAATAGAGGATTTCCCCGCCGTGGCCTACCGCGGTGTCGTGGAAGGCTTCTACGGACAACCCTGGAGCCACGAAGACCGTATCCGGCAACTCGAATTTTACGGAGAAAACAAACTCAACACTTACATTTACGGTCCCAAAGACGACCCGTACCACAGTTCTCCCAACTGGAGGAAACCTTATCCGGAAAAGGAAGCCGCCCAGATCAGCGAACTGGCGGCCCGGGCGAAAGCCAATAAAGTAGACTTCGTATGGGCCATTCATCCGGGACTGGACATTCAGTGGAACGACCAGGACCGCCAGGCTCTGCTGGATAAATTCGAGCAGATGTACGACCTGGGAGTTCGCTCTTTTGCCGTTTTCTTCGACGACATCTCGGGAGAAGGTACGGACCCGGTACGCCAGGCGGAACTGCTGAATATCATTCAGGACCGGTTCATCGCCTCCAAAAAGGATGTGACACCCCTGATCATGTGTCCGACCGAATACAACAAGAGCTGGTCCAATCCGAAGGAAGGCACCTATCTGGACATCCTCGGGGAAAAACTCTATCCGTCCATTATGGTCATGTGGACGGGAGACCGGGTCATCTCGGACATCACCTGCGACGGACTGGAATGGATCAACAGGCGCATCAACCGGAAAGCCTATATATGGTGGAATTTCCCCGTCAGCGACTACGTGCGCGACCATCTTCTGATGGGACCCGCCTACGGCCTCGACAAGCAGGCAGGCAATCTCATGTCGGGTTTCGTTTCAAACCCGATGGAAAGAGCCGAAGCCTCCAAAATCGCGATTTTCGGAGTCGCCGATTATTCCTGGAATCCGCTCGGATACAATTCCGAGGCAGCCTGGGAGGCAGCCATACGGAACATTATGCCTCACGCCGCAGCCGCACTGCATACCTTCGCCGCACACAACTCGGATTTAGGCCAAAACGGACACCGCTACAGACGGGATGAATCCGTAGAAATCAAACCCGAGATCGGGAAATTTATCCATGCTTTCAAGGAAGGCAAGATTTCCCGAACCTCATTGGAACGCATACAGACGGAATACACAAAAATAGCGGAGTCTCCGGCACAAATAGCCGCTTCCAACGACAATCCGGCATTGGTCCGGGAAATCCAGCCCTGGCTCAGGCAGTTCGAAATTCTGGGCAAGGCAGGAACGGAAGCCCTGAATTTAGCGGTTCTCTCTTCCGATGGTCTGACCGAAGCTTTCTGGCAAAAATACCTGGAACTGCTCGACCTTGAACAACAACGCAGGCAGATCGACAAAACATACAACCAGAATCCCTACCAGCCGGGCGTCAAAACCGGTTCGTTAGTCATGCAACCGTTCATCGACAGTCTCCGCCTGCTAAGCGAGCAGCATCTCTTTGCCGGCAAAGAGAGCGCACCTTTGTCCGCCAGTACGGAATTGTATACCGATATCCGGCAGATCCAGAATCTTCCGCTGCAAACCGGCAAGGAGACCGTCTCCGTTTCCCCGGCATTGGAAGTGATTCGCATCGACCCCCTGCAATACATCGGGCTTGTCTTCCCCAATCCTCTGTCCCAGGCCTCGGTAGAAATCAACCTGAACACGGCGGAAGTATCTCAGTGGGGAAGCCTGCAAATATCTCCGGACGGGAAAAACTGGCTTCCTTTAAAAGCGCAGGAAAAAGAGAAAAATATCACGACACAGACGGAAGATCTTCCGTTCAACTACGTACGTCTGGTCAATACGAGCCAACAACCCCGTAACATATACCTGAGAAAATTCAGCGTACAGTCTCCGCAGCTTATAGAGGAGTCCCGCAATCCCTCTTCTCTGAAGGACCACAAACTCAGCTCCGCCTACCGGATTGACAAGTCCCAAACCATAGAGATCGGCCACTCCGCTACGCACAAGCAGACCGACTACATTCTGCTGTCAGACCTGAAAAAGGGAGCTTCAATAAAAATCACTGGGAAGAATGCCCGCCAGCAGGAAACCGACCTGGGCACCATCCGTTCCTCTTACGGAACATTCACCTGTCCTAAGGATATCATCTCTTTGCGGCTGGAAATCGACACTCCGGTACCGCTCCATCTGTATGAACTGATAGCCAGGGATTAAACCAACTGAAAAGAGCCGGAAGTCATCGTCGCTTTCCGGCTCTTTTCAGTTTTCCGCCTTTAGATTTCCCATTTCAATTCCTTCGTCCCCGCGTCAAATGCAATTTTCCTCGCCAATACGAAAAGATAATCGGAAAGCCGGTTTATATAGCGAATCACATGCTCGTCCACAGCATACCGTTCAGCGACATCCAGCACGCGCCTTTCCGCCCTCCGGCAGACCGTCCGTGCAATATGAGCAAATGAAGAAGCCTGATCCCCTCCCGGCAAAATAAAATGAGTCATGGGAGACAATGTTTCGTCCATGCGGTCCATGGCTTTCTCCAAGAAAGCGACATCCTCTTCCGTAACCGCCAGACCGCTCCGCACCTCCTTGACCGATGTATCCGTCGCCAGATTCCCGCTGACAGAAAAAAGGATCTTCTGAATCACGACAAGCTGCCCGTCCAATTCCGGAGCCACAGGAAAAGAACGGATCAGCCCTAAATAACTGTTCAGTTCATCGATTGTTCCATAGGCCTCCAGGCGCACACTGTTTTTGGGCACACGGGTTCCCCCGATCAGAGAGGTCTGCCCCTTGTCTCCGGTTTTTGTGTAAATTTTCATTTTTTTCCCAGTTTATAATTCCGTTCACAGCATGAGATGATAACTTCCCTTCTGCAATTTTTCGTCAAACAGCAAAATGCCATACCACATCATATCCACCCTCACGTTCGCCTTTCCGGCCAGCAACCGCCAAAGCCGGGCATTGAAGCGGTTCCTGTGTATATCGGAAATCACGACACACTGCCTCTTTTTTCCTGTCATTTCCGACAACTCCTCTTCCCTGCCCTTCAGCGAGGTCCGGCATTCCCGCCCGATGTAAACCATATCCGCATTTCCGACGGCCTCCAATCGGTTGTATTCCGGCTGTCCGGCGCTTTCCAGCCCCTGCAGGTAAAGTCCGAGCACTTCGCCTCTCTGCGTGAAACAAACCACCTCCCGCACTTTCAGAAATACGCCGATTCTGAACAACAGACGGTAAAAAGCCCGCTCCCGGCGCCCGGTTTTCCGCTGCCGCTCCACGCCTTCCGGATAAACGAACGTACGACGCCTGTCCCGGATTACATTCAATATGAAATTGAACATAAAGGGAGAATGCACGCCATATCCCCGTTTATTCCTGAAACGGACGGCATGCTTCACCCTTTCTCTCAGATATGTGCCTATCATTTTTATATAAGAGCCTAAATTCCTAACGAAAATAAAATATATTTCCGACTTCCTGAATGAACTCGCATATTTTTTTTACTTTCGTTCTTCAATAAAACAGCATGTTGCGGAAGCATTGGAAATAGCCGGTTTAAATATCAAATACCTGCCCGGTGTCGGCGAAAAAAAAGCCGCCATCCTGCATGAAGAACTCGACATCGAAAGTTACGAGGACCTGCTATACCATATCCCTTACCGCTACATCGACCGTTCCCGCATCTACGCCATCAGCGAAATAACCCCGCAACTCCCTTACATCCAGATCAAGGCCCGCATCCGCAATCTGCAAATGACCGGAGCCGGCAAAGGCCAACGCATGGTTGCCACGGCTTACGACGACAGCGGAGAGATAGAACTCGTGTGGTTCAAGGGATTTAAATATTTACCCAGCCAGCTGGCTGCCGACAAAGAATACCTGATTTTCGGACAACCCTCTTCTTTCAACAGAAAAATAAACATCGTCCATCCGGAAATAGACAATTTTGAGAAAACATCCCGCCTACTGGTCGGGTTCCAGGCGGTTTATCCGACAACGGAAAAGATGAAGAAGGCTTTTCTGAACTCGAAAGCGATCAGTAAAATGCAGGCGGCCGTTTTCCAGCATCTGAACGGGAAAATACCCGAAACGCTTCCGAACTGGTTTCTGCAGAAATACAAATTGCTTTACCTGCACGAAGCGTTGTATAACGTTCATTTCCCCTCTTCTCCGGAACTGCTGCGCAAGGCTATCTTCCGGCTCAAGCTCGAAGAGCTTTTTTACATTCAGCTCAACATATTGAAGCTGAAATACAAACGCAAAACCTATTTCAAGGGGTGCAGTTTTCCCCTTATCGGCGACTATTTCAATGTTTTCTACAATCAATACCTGCCCTTTCCCCTGACCGACGCCCAAAAAAGGGTCATCAAAGAAATCCGCCAGGACTGCGGAAGCGGCAGACAGATGAACCGTCTGCTCCAGGGCGATGTCGGCAGCGGCAAAACCCTGGTCGCCGTCATGTGCATGCTCATGGCCCTCGACAATCATTACCAGACCTGCCTGATGGCTCCGACTGAAATTCTGGCCAACCAGCATTTCGCCACCATCACGGATTTATTAAAGGACCTGCATATCAACATCGCACTCCTTACAGGCTCTACCAAGAAGAAAGAGCGCGCCCTGATTCAGGAACAGCTGGCTGACGGCTCCCTGCAGATCATCATCGGGACCCACGCCCTGCTGGAAGACGTCGTGGCTTTCAACAATGTGGGGCTTGTCATCATCGACGAACAGCACCGCTTCGGCGTGGCCCAGCGGGCCAAACTCTGGCACAAGAACAACATCCCCCCCCATGTGCTGGTCATGACCGCCACCCCCATTCCCCGTACGTTGGCCATGACCCTCTACGGCGACCTGGACGTTTCCGTCATCGACGAACTTCCTCCGGGCCGGAAACCCGTCACTACGCTCCACTGTTACGAGAAAAAACGAAACGAGGTGTTCCGGTTCATCGAACAGGAACTGAACAAGGGCAGGCAGGCCTATATCGTCTATCCGCTCATCTCCGAGTCGGAGAAGATGGATTTCCAGAATCTGGAGGACGGCTACGACAACGTCAACCGGTATTTCCTCCCGCGCGGTTTTACCACCAGCATGGTGCACGGGAAGATGAAAGCCGTGGACAAGGACGAAGAAATGCGGCGTTTTGTCAGCGGCGAAACCCAGATACTGGTCGCCACGACTGTCATCGAAGTCGGCGTAAACGTCCCGAATGCCTCCATTATGGTGATCGAGAGTTCCGAACGGTTCGGGCTGTCGCAGCTGCATCAGCTGCGCGGACGGGTCGGCCGGGGTGCAGAACAGTCGTACTGCATCCTGATGACCTCTTTCAAACTCTCCAATGAATCGCGCCAGCGGGTGGAAACCATGACCTCCACCAATGACGGATTCGAAATAGCGGAAGCCGATCTTAAACTCAGAGGGCCCGGCGACATGGAAGGCACCCAGCAAAGCGGCCTCGTCTGCAACCTGAAAATAGCCAATCTGGGGAAAGACGGACTTATCCTAAACGAAGCCTCCCGAATCGCCAATGACATTCTGGAAAACGATCCGGATTTAAGCAAAGAGGAAAACGCCGTCTTCGCGGCACAGATCAAACGTCTGTTCAAGACCAAAATCAACTGGCGGTTCATCAGCTAAAAAAGGCGGACAAATCATTTTGCCCACCTTTTCTATTCGCAATATTCCTATGTTATTTCGCAGCCATTACTTCTGCCGGAATCAGATTCATATTGCTCTGATCGAATACCAGCGTTTTCTGGTTGGGCAAATACGTGAACACGCTCTTGTCTTTCATTTCAACGACTTTCACTTTATTTTCGCCTTCCATCAGATACCATGCTTTTTCTTTCGGGAAATACCGGAAATTCACAGCATTTTCTCCTTCAGCAGAAGCGATGGTCAGACTGTTCCGTTTCTTAACCATCTTGTACATCTGTCCTTCGTGCAGAACGTCCATTTCCTCCACTTCGTCGGCATTCATGGCAATCGGATTATTTCCGCCCCAGAATTCGATGGAGTTGAAAATAAGGGCATCCCCCAGACAAGCCAACTCGTAAGCCGGCAAAATGCACAAGCCGAGGAATACCAGCTCGTTTACGAATTTGCTGTTGGAGACTTCACCGTTCCAGCGGTGCAATTTGCTCGTCAAAGCGAATGAACCGTAGCATCCGGACATCAAAATCCCCGTGGCTGCAATCAAAACAACCGTCGTTACTTTCATAAGTACTTTTTTCATCGTTCTCTTTTTTATTTGGTAATCAATTTCAGTCTTTACAACCTCTTTGTCTCTGCAACTCTTCTTTATTCGTATTATCCGGAAAAAAGTTCTCCCGAAAACCGTTCGGCAAAACGAAAAATTCCTTTTTCAGAAATACCGTATACAATGCAAAAATACCTAAAATTTTAACATTATGAATAAAGCAGATTTATTTTCTCTTATAGAACTTATGGGGCTTGATCATCAGCTCCGGTTTCAGAAGCTGGTCCAGTTCCTCTTTCGTCAGCAGCTTTTCTTCCAGTACCAGGTCATACACGCTGCGATTTTCCTTCAAAGCCCTCTTGGCGATCCGGGACGAATTCTCATACCCCAACGTCGGATTCAGCGCCGTCACGATTCCGATGCTGTTCAGCACCATCTCCCGGCAATGCTGCATATTCGCCGTAATTCCCTCTACACAGAGTATCCTCAGCCGTTCCATGCCTTTCTGCAACATTTTGATTGAACTGAAGATGGCATGAACGATCACGGGCTCCATCACATTCAACTGCAACTGTCCGGCCTCGGCGGCAAAAGTCACCGTCAGATCGTTTCCGATAATCCGGTAACAAATCTGATTCACGACTTCCGGTATCACCGGATTCACTTTACCCGGCATAATCGAAGACCCCGGCTGCATCGGCGGCAGGTTGATCTCGTTCAGTCCGCACCGCGGTCCGCTGGACAACAGACGCAGGTCGTTGCATATCTTCGACAGCTTCACAGCCATACGCTTCAAGGCGGAGGAATACATCACGGTCGAACCGGTATCCGGTGTCGCTTCAATCAGATTGGAAGCCAGGACGAACTCCTTGCCGCTGATGATACGCAGGTTCTTAATGCATTTTTCGGAATATTCCGGTTCGGAGTTAATGCCCGTACCGATAGCCGTCGCTCCCATATTGACCTCAAGAAACAGACGCGCCATCTGATTCAAGCGGTCGATTTCCTCCTCCAGATTGGCGGCAAAGGCCTCGAACTCCTGTCCCATCGTCATGGGCACGGCATCCTGCAACTGGGTTCTTCCCATCTTCAGGACTTCCTTAAATTCCTCCCCCTTCTGACGGAAGGCCTGGATCAACAGTTTCAATTCTTCCACCAGCTCATCGTTCATAAAGATAAAAGCCAGTTTGAAGGAAGTGGGATAAGCATCATTGGTAGACTGCGACAGGTTTACATGGTTGTTGGGATGGCAATACTGGTATTCCCCTTTCTTGTGTCCCAACAGTTCCAGGGCACGGTTAGCCACCACCTCATTGATATTCATATTGGTGGATGTTCCGGCACCTCCCTGTATCAGGTCAACCGGGAATTGGTCGCTCAGTTTCCCTTCAATAATCTCCTCGCAGGCTTTCTGTATGGCTCCGGCGATGTCGTCCGGCAACAAACCCAATTGCTGGTTGGATTTGGAAGCGGCCCACTTCACCATGGCAAGAGCCTTCACGTAATTCGGATAATCTTCTATCTTAATGCCGCTGATATTGGCAAAATTCTCAATCCCTCTTAAAGTCTGTATTCCGTAATAAGCCTCTGCCGGCACTTCTTTTTCTCCGAGCAAATCGTGTTCTATACGCATTTTCATAGCATAAACTTTAATTAGTTATATTCATATATTCAATTACAGATTCCCGTATAACGACCTGAATTTTCTTCAATCTGTTACTTTTCAGAAACAAAAAATAACATTTCAGCCTTTCAGGACCTCAAAGTTAATAATAATCCGAGCTTTATTAAAGATTCGCCGGCACTTTTTCATTTTCATCCGAAAAATACGGAAATACATCCATAAATTGCGTATCCGAAATACTCACGATCTCATAAGGAACGACAAAAGTGGATAAACTTTTCTCCAGATTCACCAACGCCCTCTTGATATTGGCGGCCGCCACCAGATAATACTGATTGCTGGACTTCTCTTTTCCGCTCACCTCATCCGCATCTATAATCGCAATCTTCGCCTTATACCACCGGTCATCGTTTTCATCCACGGATTCCACCAACTCCGTGATATTCGATTTTTTCAGACCGTTGATGTAATACTCCCCCTTGATCACCGACTCCATCTCTTTCATGATCCGACTCTCCGCCTCCGTATAAGACATCGCGTCCAAAAGATAGGATTCGGACACCTTTTTCTCACGTCCGTCCTCGTTCACTTTGATATACTTCACCTTCGCTTCAAACCAGTTTGCAGTCATACTTTTTTCCATTAAATTAATAAAACAATCATGCCTAAAAAACAAAAAAAGCAGCTACACTTTCATGTAACTGCCTGTTTTTTAGCTGTCGGGGTGACAGGATTCGAACCTGCGACCCTCTGCTCCCAAAGCAGATGCGCTACCGGGCTGCGCTACGCCCCGTCAACCTTGACTAACCTTTCAAAGAATCTTATACCCTAAAATTTTTAACGCTGCAAATGTACATACTTTTCTTCGATAATACAACACCATCCCCTTGTTTTTAGTCCGTCCCGTTACATAGACAACGGCAAATAGGTATCAATCGGATTTTGTCAATAAGGTGGTTATCAAGAATGCAACCATGCCTGGGAAACACCATCCCATCCCCATTTCATGAAAGGGCAGATGATGAAGGGCATGTTCAAGCCAGGGTAAATGAACGAACGTGATAAGGATTGTCAACAAACTGATAAACAACACAGTGTAGACAGTAATAACAACCACGCGGTCAGACTTGACCCATGACCCCATGATGGTCAGCAGAATTAAGGCGATGGCTACCGGATAAATGACATCCAGTGCGGGAACGGCCAGGGAAACGATAGAATCGACATCATAGGTGGCCATTAAAATACTGACAATGGTCAGAATAATGGCATGGACAGGGTAAGGGATGCGCTCTTTGAATAAATGAGTGAAAAAGGATGCGCTGGCCGTCAGCAAGGCTACCGCTGTTGTCAGACAGGCTAAAATGGCCGAAATGCTCAGGAAAACGGCGCCGAAGGAACCGAAAACCGATTGGATGATATACATGACCAACTGAATGCGGGTGAACCTGACGCCTTCAAGTCCGGACGTCTGGGAGCCTAAATACATCAGTCCGCCGTAAATTACCGTAAGTCCGAGTGCTGCAACTATACCGGAAAGCGAAATGACCCTGGCCATGCTTTTGCGGTCTTTGTAACCTTTCGCTTGGGCGGACAATAGGATGATTGAGCCGAAAATGGTGGCTGCGAGGGCGTCCATTGTCTGATAGCCTTCCCTGAACGATAAGGCGAAAACTCCTTTCGCCTCGAGCGGTACAATGTCGCCGATGGGTACAAAAATCCCTTTGACAATAATTAAAATCAGAACGATGAGTAATCCGGGTGTCAGGAATTTCCCGATAGTGTTGACAATGGATGTGGGCTTTAGCACAAAAAACAGACAAACCGTAAAAAAGACGATGACCGTTGTCAATGAATCAGCCGCAGGGAAAAGGGTTATAATTCCTAATTCAAACGTTGTTGAAGCTGTTCTCGGAATCGCGATAACCGGTCCGATGGCTAAAATTAAAACCGTTGCTGAAACCTTGGCAAAAAGCGGACTGACGCGTTGCGCCATGAATTCATACGAACCGTTTGCCCGGAAACAGGCTAAGATCCCGAGCAGGGGAAGCCCGACACCGGTCAGCAGGAAGCCGGTCAAAGCCGGGAAAAACTGATTGCCGACCGTATTTCCTAAAAAAGTCGGGAAAATTAAATTGCCCGCCCCGAAAAACATGGCAAACAATGCAAAACCGATGATGAACGAATCCTTAAAAAACTTAT
>CAZYJV010000015.1:16835-21694 GCA_964647845.1 uncultured Odoribacter sp. | reverse complement strand
ATCTCTCTTTGCGCAGACGCTGGAAAAGATGAACTGGTTTAACGAACCCGCCCGCTGGTCGGTTTCCGGCAACAGACTCACCATGTCTGTCACGCCGAAAAGCGATTACTGGCGCATCTCGCACTACGGTTTTACGGTGGACGATGCTCCTTTCTACTACGCTGAATACGGCGGCGAGTTCGAGGCCAAGGTCAAAGTGTCGGGCGACTACAAGGTGCGCTTCGACCAGGCCGGCATGATGATCCGGATAGACCATGAGAATTATATCAAAACCGGTATTGAATTCGTCGACGGGAAATACAATCTCAGTACCGTGGTCACTCACCATACCTCCGACTGGAGCGTGATAGCGCTCGACAAACCGGTGAAGGAACTTTGGATTAAAGCCGTTCGCCGGCTGGACGCGATAGAAATCTTCTATTCATTCGATGACAAGGAATACACCCTCATGCGCAACGCGTGGATGGAAGCCAACAGACCGGTGAAAATCGGCATGATGGCCGCCTGCCCCGACGGAGACGGGTTCGACGTCACATTCTCCGATTTCACCGTCCGGCACCTTCCGGACAAAGTCCGCACGGACTGGCTGAAAAACAATGCCGAATAAACATGGATTCCAAAATCATTTGTAATGCCCGGATTCTGACCATGAATGCCGGGATGGAGAGAATAGAGAACGGTTATATCCGCATCAGGAACGGGAAAATCGAATCCATCGGACCCATGGACGGCCTTCGGATAGAGAATGCGTCCGGGAAAGTGGAAGACATGGGCGGCATGCTGATCATGCCGGGCTTTGTCAATACCCATACCCATGTGCCGATGACGTTGTTGCGCGGCTATGCCGACGACCTGCCTTTGCACCGGTGGCTGACGGAATACATCTTTCCGGCGGAAGCCCGCTGGATGACTCCCGGGCATGTCAGGATAGCGGCCCGTCTGGCTTTTGTGGAAATGATCAAATCGGGAACGACCTGTTTCAATGACATGTATTTCTTTGAGGACGTGATAGCCGAAGAGGCGAAGGCGGCGGGAATACGGGGGGTGATGAATGAATCGCTGACAGACTTTCCGACGGTCAGTTTTAAATCGGTAGAGGAGGGGTTGGCCCGGAGCGAGCGGTTGATTCGGAACTGGGAAGGGGATGCGCTCATTCATCCTTCCGTCACGGTTCATGCGCCGTACACCTGTTCGGAAGACACCTTGCGGAAAGCGAAACGCCTGGCGGACAAGGAATCTGTCCTGTTGCAGATACATGTGGCGGAAACACGGAAAGAGGTGGAGGACATAAAAGCCCGGACCGGGATGTCTCCGGCGGAATATCTTTCCTCCATCGGCCTGCTGGACAGCAACGTCATAGCGGCCCATTGCGTCTGGCTGAATGAAAAAGAAGTGGAGCTGCTGGCCGGAACGGGAACCTCCGTCGGTCATTGTCCCAAAAGCAACCTGAAACTGGCAAGCGGGATAGCCGATACGGACGCTTACATGAAAGCGGGGATAACCGTGGGCATCGGGACGGATGGCGCTGCCAGCAACAACACGCTGGATATGGTGGAAGAAATGCGCTTTGCCGCATTATTGCCCAAGGCGGTGCACTACGACCCCGAAGCGGTGAATGCGGCGGCGGCGTTGCGAATGGCGACAATCGACGGGGCGAAAGCCGTGGGGCTGGGAGATATTACCGGTTCGCTTGAGGTCGGGAAACGTGCCGACCTGATAGCCGTCAACATGAACGCAAGCAACATGCAGCCGGTGTATGACGAATATTCGGCGGTGGTTTATGCCATGAACAGCAAAAACATCCGTTCTTCCATGGTAAACGGTGAATGGATTATGCATAACAGGGAAATACTTCATATAGACAAAGAACAGGCGATAGAAAATTTAAAAAGCATTGCAGTGAAAAATAACGGATAAAGTTTATTTTTGCACAAATTAAAATGAATGACTATGAAAAAACTGATGATTCTTGGGGCGATACTGAGTGTATTGTCCGTGTCTGTGTATGGAGAAGAAGAAGTGAAAAAAGATTCCAATTGGACGCTGGGCGGAATGGCGGCGCTGAATTTATCCCAGATCAATCTGAGCAATTGGGCCGCCGGAGGTGAAAATGCCGTGGGATTCGACGTATCTTTCGCTTACAGTGCGGATTACAAAAAGGGGAAACACCTGTGGCAGAACCGTCTGGAAATGGCTTACGGTTTGAATCAGACGGAGACGGACGGAAGCAAAAAGACGAACGACAAAATTTATTTCTCGTCCAACTACGGATACGAACTGGCGAGAAATCTGTATTTCAGCAGCATGTTGAACTACAACTCCCAGTTTGCCAAAGGATACGATTATAAAACGGAACCGAAAACCCTGATTTCGCGTTTCATGTCTCCGGGCTATCTGATGGGCGGTATCGGTTTGACGTGGAATCCTAAGAAATATTTTACGGCGACCTTCTCGGCTCTTTCCTGGAGAGGGACATTCGTCACCAGCGATGAGCTTTCCGAACAGGGGGCGTACGGCGTTACTCCCGGAAAGCACCTGTTCTCGGAAATGGGTGGTAACCTGAAACTGGAGGTAAACTACGAATTCCTGAAAAACATGACGATCTACTCCCGTGCCGACTTCTTCTCCAATTATCTGGAGGATGCCAAAAACGTGGATGTCCGTTGGGACGTAATGTTGAATATGAAAGTGAACAAATGGTTCTCTGCCAATATTTCGACCAACATGATTTACGACAACGATACGAAAATTGCCCAGAAGGACGGAAGCAAGGGACCTCGTTTGCAGTTCAAGGAGGTGCTGGGAATAGGATTTCAGGTTAATTTTTAAGCGACTGAAAAGGGCATGATGGACAAACTGAATTACGGAGGCCTGGAACAGGAATTCACCGGTTATGAAAATGCCGCTGTCGTCGTACTGCCTGTGCCTTATGACGGGACGAGTACGTGGCTGAAAGGGGCGGACAGGGGGCCGCAGGCGATTCTGGAGGCTTCCGCCAACATGGAGCTCTATGACATAGAAACCGACTCCGAAGTCTATACGAAAGGGATTGCGACGCTGGACCCGGTGACGGAAAACGCTTCTCCCGAAGCGATGGCTGACGCTGTGGAAATGAAAGTGGACGCCCTATTGAACGACAGGAAATTCCCGGTGATCTTAGGGGGCGAGCACTCCGTAAGCATCGGCGTTTTCCGGGCTTTTGCCAAGCACTACGAAAATTATTCCGTTTTGCAGCTCGATGCCCATTCGGATATGAGAGACACCTACGAGGGGTCGGACCACAACCACGCCTGCGTGATGGCGCGTGCCAGGGAAATGGCGACTGTGGCCCAGGTGGGGATCCGCAGTTCCTGTATCGAGGAAAAGCACAACATCGACCCCGACCGCATCTTCTATGCCCATGAAATCAAGGAATCGTCCAACTGGATGTATGACGTTTCGGAAAAACTGAACGACGATGTGTACATCACGATAGACTTGGACGTATTCGACCCCGCTTACATGCCGTCCACCGGGACGCCCGAACCGGACGGGCTGAACTACCGGGAAGTCATGAATTTCCTGAAGCTGATAAACGAACGTCACAACATCATCGGTCTGGACGTCGTGGAACTCTGTCCGAACGACATCAACAAAGCGCCCGATTTTCTTGCCTCCAAACTGATCTATCAGATCCTGAGCATGAAATTCTGCAACGCCTGACCCGGATAAACAGCATTGAGTCCGTAAGGTCCTCATAATTGTACCTTACATCGTTTAAATAGAAAAATGGAAAAGAAAGATTTATTGAAAGACACGATCAAACACATCGACATCAAGTCTTACGACTCTACCCAGTTGATTGACGCCATGCGCGATATGTCGTTCACCTCGAGAGACACTGCCCGGGCGGCGGATATTCTCTTGAAAATGGTGAAAGAGAAAGAGTGTACGAATATTCTTACCATTGCCGGGAGCACGAGTGCCGCCGGATGTATGCAGGTTTATGTGGACATGGTCCGCAACAAAATGGTGGATGTGGTGGTTTCTACCGGAGCGTCGATCATCGACATGGACTTGTTCGAGGCCTTGGGATTCAAACACTACAAAGGACGTCAGGATATACCCGACATGCAGCTGAGGGACCTCTATATCGATCGCATCTACGACACCTTTATCGATGAAGAGGAACTTCAGAAATGCGACCATACGACCTACGAGATTGCCAATTCCCTGGAGCCGCGGCCCTATTCCTCCCGCGAATTCATATGGGAAATCGGTAAATGGCTGACGAAACATTCCGTAAAGAAAGACAGTCTGATACAGACCTGCTACGAATGCGGGGTGCCCATCTTCTGTCCGGCATTTTCCGACTGCAGCGCCGGATTCGGAATCGGAAAACACCAGTGGGAGCATCCCGACAAACATGTCTCCATCGACTCCGTGAAGGACTTTATCGAGCTGACCATGATCAAAATGAATGCTCCGACGACAGGGTTGTTTATGATCGGAGGAGGCACGCCGAAAAACTTCGCGCAGGACACGGTCGTTTGTGCGGAGATACTGGGGCATGAAGTGCCGATGCACAAATATGCCGTACAGATTACGGTCGCCGACGTGCGCGACGGAGCCTGTTCCTCCTCGACACTGAAAGAAGCCTGCTCCTGGGGGAAAGTCGACGTCACCTACGAACAGATGGTATACGCCGAAGGAACGACGGTCATTCCGCTGATAGCCAGTTACGTCTACCATACCGGCGAATGGAAAAACCGCGAATACAAAAACTGGACGAAATTGTTCGATAAAAAATAAGCCTTTTACAGGCTTGTCTGAAAAGAGGCTGTCCGGGACAGCCTCTTTTTTATGCCTTCATGGCAAAA
>CAZYJV010000015.1:12615-16735 GCA_964647845.1 uncultured Odoribacter sp. | reverse complement strand
ACTTTTACGAAATGAAACTGGTATTTGCGACGAACAACAAACACAAGCTGGAAGAGATTTCCCGGATGTTGGGCGACAGATTTGAAATCGTATCCCTGGAGGAAATCGGCTGTCATGACGATATCCCCGAAGATTACGAAACGTTGCAGGAAAATGCGCTGGAAAAAGCCCGTTATGTGAAAGAGCATTACGGTTATGACTGTTTTGCCGATGATACCGGTCTGGAAATCGAGGCACTCGGGAACCGTCCCGGAGTATACTCCGCCCGTTATGCGGGTCCGGAAAAGGATTCCCAGGCGAACATGCGGAAAGTATTGCAGGAAATGGAGGGACGGACCGACCGCCGGGCGCGCTTCCGCACCGTCATCGCCCTCCTGTTGGAAGGGCGGGAACATTGTTTCGAAGGAGAAGTCCGCGGAGAAATACTGACAGCCCCGCAGGGAGAGACGGGCTTCGGTTACGACCCTGTTTTCCGGCCGGAGGGATATGCCGGAAGTTTCGCCGAAATGCCGATGGACGAAAAAAATAAAATCAGCCACCGCGGGAGAGCCGTAAGCAAATTAGTCGATTTTCTGGCGGATAAATGGAAACGGTAACAGGCGTCATATTAAAAACTCAGGATTACACGGACAGTCAGAAAATTGTCTGCGTCTTTTCCAAAGAAAGAGGCTACCTCACGCTGATCTCCCCTTCGTTTGTTTTTAAGCGGAACAACAGCCGGACAGCGGTCTGCATGCAAATCGCCGAAATAGAGCTGTACGAAAACGTCCGGGGCGGCCTTCACAAGCTCAAAACGCTCTCTCCGTTGGTAAACAACGCCGCCGTCTGTCTGAATGTCTACAAAATGAACATCGCTCTGTTGTGGAGCGAAATACTGAATCTTCTTTTAAGAAAAGAACCGAAAAACGAGGCGCTTTTCGACTTCATCCGCTATTCGGTGGAATACCTCAACACCACGGACGGGGACATTGCCAATTTTAACCTGTTCTTCCTGTACCGTTTGGCGGCTTTGATGGGCTTCCGCATCAATACCGAAACATACGCCGAAGGGGCGCTGTTCAATATCAACGACGGCAATTTTGTCGCACCCGGCACCGGGGCAGCCTCCATTTCCGGTCCCAATACCGCAAAGGCCATTTACAGGCTGTGCACCTGCCCTGTGGAGGAGTTGAAAGCGATTCCGCTCGACCGCCGGAGCCGAAGCATGCTTTTGGACATCGTTCTGCTCTTTTTCGGCATTCATCTCAACCTGGATTTTAATGTAAAAAGCATTAAAGTTCTCCGTGAGATATTCAATTGAAAAATCGTTATTGTCAACAACTCGCCTGTTGTTTTATATTCCTTGTATCCTTCCGCTTGGGGATGTTGCATTTCGACATCTTTCATCCGGTAAAAAAATGGCGCTGTTCAATGTCGAAGCGGGAAATGCGGGGTGAATTTTGCTTTTTTGTTGAAACGTATTACCTTTATGGCTTTCAAAGTGTTGCGATGCGATGAGAATACAAATCAAGAACCTGAGCAAGATTTATCCGGACGGACACAAGGCGCTGGACGGGCTGAGTCTGGACATAGAGCCGGGCATGTTCGGCCTGCTGGGACCGAACGGAGCCGGGAAGACCACGCTGATGAGGATAATGACCTTGCTGCAGGGAGCCACTTCCGGGACGATTTATTTCGACGATTACGATATAACCAGAGACCGCAAGGCGATTCGTTCGATCCTGGGCTACCTGCCCCAGGATTTTCGTTTTTTCGAGAAATTGAAAGTGTGGGAGTTTCTGGATTACGGGGCGGCGCTGGCAGGTCTGAAGGGGACCCGTCGCCGGGGGGAGGCGGTGGACGAGATGTTGCGCAAGGTAGGCCTGTTTGAAGTGCGTGACCGCTGGGCGAACAAATTGTCGGGAGGTATGAAACGCCGGCTGGGAATCGCGCAGGCGATTATCGGGAACCCCAAGGTGATTATCGTGGATGAACCGACTACCGGACTGGACCCCGAGGAGCGCATCCGTTTCCGCAATATCCTGTCGGATGTCAGTGAACGGGATGTGATCATCATTCTTTCCACCCACATCGTCGGGGATATTTCCAGTACGTGCAAAAAGCTGGCGCTGCTGAACCGGGGCAGGCTGAAATTCGAAGGATCGCCCGACGACATGATCGATCTGGCGAGAGGCAAAGTGTGGGAGGTCTTCGTGACGGACGCCGAATTCAAGGAGGTGAAAGAGAAATATCCGATTATTTCGACCATACCCTCCGACGGAGGATGGGATATCCAGATTGTGGCGGAAAGTTTGCCGGGGCTTTCGGCGAAAACGATTACTCCCAATATCGAGCACGCCTATGTCTATTTCATGGATTATCTGTTGCAGGACAAGATGGATATGTATGCGGATAAGTCGGTTACGGGCGATTTATTCAAATAGGACTTTAACGATTGAAGCATGAATATACACAACATAAATACGATTGCCCGCTATGAAGTGAAGTTGCTGAAAAGGAGCTGGCTTTTCAGGATATTCGCGATACTGGTGCTGCTGATACTGACCCTGATGCAGCTGGGCAATCTCTCCTTCGTATTCTGGAAATATTCGGAGACATGGAACTATACGGGGGTATCTTCGCTGGTGCCCTTCTTTACCGTTTATCTTTACAGCGTCGCCCAGTCGGTCATCGTGATTTTTCTGGCGGGCAACTTCCTGAAGCGGGATAAGAAATTGGATACCGCGGAGGTGATTTATGTGCGGCCGATGAGCAATGCGGATTACATCGTCGGGAAAGTGTGGGGGATTGTCCGTACATTTCTGGGGCTGAATCTGATTCCGTTCGCGGTGGCGATGTTCATCACGCTGGTGCTCAACCGTTCGCCGTTCAGTCTGTATCCCTATCTGCTGTATCTCTTCACGATTTCCCTGCCTTCCCTTCTGTTTGTGCTGGGACTGTCTTTTACGGCCATGTGTCTGTTGAAGAACCAGGCGGTGACGTTTATCGTGATGTTGGGAATCATCGGGACGATATTTATTTACCTGCCGGAGAAATGGTACGGGATTTTCGATTTCTTCGGCGTGAACATGCCTTCGGTATTGTCGGATGTGACCGGCCATGCGGATATGGGGCTTTTTTTGTGGCAGCGTCTGATTTACCTGTTGCTGGGAATAGGCTTTATCTGTCTGACGGTTACGCTGGTCAAGCGGTTGCCTCACCGGCCGTGGAAAACGAGACTGCTTGCCGCGGGGGCCGTGGTGATTATCGGCGCGGCGGTCGGGACGGGATGGCTGTATCTGCTGCGTTTTGAGAAACTCGCCGGACAGCGTGCGGTGATAGCCGAAAGTTTTAACGCGTATGCGGAGTACCCGAAAGTGAATGTGCTTTCGCATGCGATTCGGATCGGGCTGAACGGGAATCGCATGACCGGGCGCAGCGAGCTGCGGGTGCGCAACAATCAGCCGGCAGGAATAGAGCGGCTGGTTTTTTATCTGAATCCGGCCTTGCAGGTTTCGGAAGTGAAGGCGGAGGGAGAGAATGCGGTTTATAGGCGGGAGAACCAGGTACTGGTCGTCGAGAAAGCGCTGGAGCCTGCTGCGGAATTGTCATTGACTGTCGGCTATGAGGGAGGGATCGACGAGAACAGCTGCTATACGGATATCGAGGATAAATATTTTTTCGCCAATCCGTTGGCGAATACATTCAAATTCCGTTACGGGAAACGCTATGCGTACCTCGGTGACAATTACACGTTGCTGACGCCGGAATGTATGTGGTATCCGGTGGCGGAAGCGCCCGTCTATCCGGCGGCTCCCTATAAAATCAAGCGGGATTTTACGCTTTATTCTCTTACCGTTTCCGCCAAGCCCGGAAAGACGGTCATCTCCCAGGGAAAAGCCGAAGAGCGTGACGGGGAAGTTTCTTTTACGAATAACATCCCTCTCCCGGGAATCAGTCTGACCGTCGGGGATTATGAAAAGAAGTCGCTTCGGGTGGATTCGACGGATTATGAGATTTATAATTTCCGGGGACACGATTTCTATTCGAAGTATTTTACCGAATTGCAGGATACGCTGCCGAATGTCGTCCGGGAGATAAGAAACACCATCGAGGTGGCGAAAAACAGGGCTTACCCTTT
>CAZYJV010000015.1:0-12515 GCA_964647845.1 uncultured Odoribacter sp. | reverse complement strand
CAGAACGCATTTGTCAAGGAGTCGTCGTCCGACGGAGACATGCGGTGGAGCGAGTCGCCGGAAATGAATAAGCTGAACATGGCGGCGATGTTTTTCGCCTTTACGGGCTTTATCCATTCGCTGGATTTTCCCGTGATAGACGTGGCTATAAACACGCTTCAGAATATGACGGCGGACCGTCCCCGGATGTGGTGGTTCGGCGGGAGTGCTATCAACGACAAGCAGAAAGCGAATATATACCTGCAGACCAAGAGTTTTGAGGAGGCGATGGGGGACCGGACGATGAAACCGGAGATTTTTTACGAGCTGCTGAAACTGAAAAGCAGTTTCCTGAAATACCATATCGTTTCCCGGGTGTCTGTGAAAGAACTGGATGCTTTCCTGAAAGAGTTCCGGGACCGTCATAATTTCGAGATTGTGTCGTTCGATGTTTTCGCGGAGAGCTTTACGAAGCGTTTCGGAATCGATCTCCGGGCGTTTGTCTGGGACTGGTACAGGGTGGACCGCTCTCCGGTGATTCAGTTGATGGAGGTGGATGCGAACAAGGTGGTGCTGGAGGACTATACGAAATACCAGATCCGTTTCAAGGCTTATAACAGTTCGGACCTGGAGGGCATTGTTTCCGTGAAGGTGGAAGAGGGAGGAAACAGGTGGGGAGGTTTCCGGCAGGGAGGAACGACCGCGCAGGAGGACAATACGCAGTATTATGTGTTGCCGCCCCGCAGCGCGCGGGAGATAAAAATGATCAACGACGACCGTCCGGCGCGGGTGATAATCAATACGAATATTTCCCACAATCTGCCGAACGAGTTCACGTACAATTTCTCGAAAGTCGATAACGAGATTTCGGACACGGCGCGGGGAAGTTTCCCGATAGATACGATGCTTTTTGCGAAAACCCCGGATGAGATTATCGTGGATAACGAGGATGCGGGCTTCCGGATTATCGAACCGGAGAGGAAGCGCAAGCTGAAAGATTATTTCCGGAAAGAGGACGAGGAGAAGTACAAGACTTTTCTTCCGTGGAGGTTCCCGTCGCAGTGGACGGCGGTAATCAACAATACGTGTTACGGTCTGCCTGTCCATTCGGCTCTCCACAAGAAGAAGGGGGTCGGTGCGCACCGGGTGGAATGGACGGCGGAATTGCCGGGAAACAGCCTGTATGAGATATTTGTCTGGAATCCCAAGTTCGAATCGTGGTGGTTCAGGGGGGAAAGGTATCGCAGCGAACAGAATCACACCTATACCATCCGATACGATGAGGAGGAAGAGACGGTGACGGTCGATCTGAATCAGGGCGAGAACGGCTGGTTTTCGCTGGGAACTTTTTACCTGCCCGCAGGGAAAGTTTCCGTCATCCTGTCGGACAAGACGGGAGGACAGTTCGTGGTGGCGGACGCCGTTCGCTTCAGCCGGATAAAGTAAAAAACGGGAACGGATTAGAAAATGATAAAAAATAAGAGTACGATGCGAAAAATTACCTTGTTGGCGGCCCTTTTGTTTTTGTGGGGGGTGCCGGACGGTTTTACACAGGAGATACTGACCTTGGACAAGGCTTTGAAGATTGCTTTTGAAAACAGTCCCTCCTTGATTCAGAGTAAATTGAGTCTGCAGCAGAATGAGTTGAACCTGAAAGCGCAAAAGGCTTCGTTGAAGTCGCAGTTTGCTTTGGAGGTGAATCCGTTCCGGTTTTCGCGGACGAGCCAGTATGACAGTTACAACAGCAAATGGTACGACAGCAAGTCGATGAGCGCCGATGCGTCGCTGGCCATTCGCCAGCCGATCAAGTGGACGGACGGAACGGTTTCGCTGGTGAACGATTTCTCCTGGCAGGATGCCAGCAACCGGACGTCTGGAGGAAAAAGCACGGCGTTTACGCATAATCTTTCGCTGATGATCGACCAGCCGATTTTTACGTACAACCGGACCAAGATGCAGCTGAAGGAGCTGGAACTGGCGCTGGAGAATGCGCAGTTGAGCTATGCGATGCAGCAGCTGACCATCGAGAGGAACGTGACGACCAATTTTTATTCCGTGTACCAGCGCCAGAAGGATTTGAGCATTGCCCGCGACGAGTATGGGAATCAGCGGCAGAATTACGAGATTATCAGGAACAAGGTGGAGGCGGGATTGGTGGCAAAAGAGGAGCTTTATCAGGCGGAGGTCAATCTGGCGACGAGCCAGTCTTCGGTCTATACGGCGGAGATCAACTATGAGAATGCGAAGGACGATTTCCGCTTGCTGCTGGGAATTTCGCTCGACGAGGAGATTGCGGTGCTGCCGAATACGGAGGTGCAGCCTATTTCCGTGAATACGGCCGAGGCCGTGCGCCACGGTCTGGAGCAGCGCATGGAATTGCGGCAGAAGCAGATTACGCTGGAGCGGGATGCGTTTGCCATTGTAAGGGCCAAGTCGGAGAGTGAGTTCAGGGGAAGCGTCACGGCGCGCGTGGGACTGAATGCCCTGGGGGACAAAGTGACGAATATGTACGACAACCCGACGGACAACGAGGAGTTCGGCATTTCCCTGAATATCCCTATTTTCGACTGGGGAGCCAAAAAGGCGAGGGTGCAGTCCAGCAAGCTGGCGATGGAGTCGGACGAGGTGGATCTGGACGAGCAGAAAAAAGAGATTACGATCAATATCCGCCAGGTGTGCCGGAATCTGCCCACGCTGATAAACCAGATCAATATCCGGAAGAAAAGCATCGAGAATGCGGAGCGGACTTATGACATCAATCTGGAAAAGTACCGGAACGGGGATTTGACGGGTATGGAGCTGCAGCAGTATCAGACGCAGCTGACGACGGCGAAGCAGGAATATACGAATGCGATTATCAGTTACAAGCTGGAGCTGCTGAATCTGAAAATCCAGACGCTGTGGGATTTCGAGACGTCGCAGTCTTATTTGCCGGTGGAGGTTTCCGGCGGAAAAGGGAGAAAGTAATCAGGAATTGTAAATTTTATAAATCGGTATATCATGAACAGTTATTTAAAGGTCATCGGATTGTTTTTCGGAGGAGCGCTTTTGTGCGCCTGCGGAAGGAATCAGGATAATTCTTCCTCCGAAACGACGACTCCGGTATGGATTGAGGAGGTGAAACCCCGCACGATCGAAGAGTATGTAACCGCGACGGGAACGGCGAAGGCTACCCAGACGACGGAGATGAAATCGGAAATGGACGGAAAGTATGTGCTGCAGCGCAATCCGAAAACGGGCAAGCCCTATCAGCTGGGGGATGCGGTGGAGAAAGGGGCGGTTATTATCCGGCTGGAAAACAGACAGTATGAAAACGACGTGCAACTGGAAAGCAAGAAATTGCAGGTAGAGATTGCGGAGAAGGAGTGGGAAGGCCAGAAAACGCTGCTGGAAAAAGGGGGAGCGACCCAAAAGGACGTGAATACGGCCGAAACGTCGTATATCAATGCCAAGCTGGCGCTGGAGAATGCCTATATCACGCTGGGCAAGATGGAAATCAAGGCTCCTTTCGACGGGGTGATAGTAAGTCTGCCTTATTATACGCCGAACGTGGAGGTGGCTTCCGGACAGGCGATGGCGGGGATTATGGATTACAGCAAAATGTATGTGGAAACGCAGTTCCCTGAGAATTCGATGCCGAAACTGAAAGTCGGCCAGCGGGTGCATATCACGAACTACAATATCAAGTCGGATACGCTGAAAGGGGAATTGACGCAGCTGTCTCCGGTGATCAACGAGGATACCCGTACCTTTCTGGGATATATTCTGATCGACAATCCGAAATTGAAACTGCGTCCGGGAATGTTTGCGAAGGCGGATGTGGTGACGGTGAGGAAAGATTCCGTGCTTTCCGTTCCGAAGGACATTATCACGAGACGGAGGGGGAATCAGATCGTCTTTACGGTAGACCGGTCGGCTGCCGTGGAGAAAACGGTCAAGACGGGAATCAATGATGACAAATATATCGAGGTGAAGAGCGGTCTGGAGAAGGGAGACCGAGTGGTGGTGAAAGGGTACGAGTGGCTGAGGGACAGAAGCAGGGTAAAGGTGATGAAATGATGATTTTAGTATCGGTGGCATGAATCAGATTACAAAATTTGCGGTAAAGTTTCCGGTGACCGTGTTGATGCTCACTCTTGCGATCTGTCTGCTCGGAGTGATCTCGTACAATAAGCTGGGGACGGATTTGTTCCCGGATTTGAAGAATCCGGCTCTGTATGTGGAATTGAAGGCCGGGGAACGTCCGCCGGAGGAGATGGAGAAGCAGTTCGTCAAGAATATCGAGGCGCTGGCGGCCCGTCAGGATGGCGTGAAGAATGTGTCGAGCAGTTGCCGGGCGGGAGCTGCGACGATTACCGTGGAGTACGATTGGGACCAGGATATGGATGCGGCTTTTCTCGATCTGCAGCGGAATCTGTCGCAGATAGCCCAGAACAGCGAGGTGACGTCGCTGAATGTCTCCCGCTACGATGCGAATGCGACGCCGGTCATGGTGATAGCTCTGAGGCACAGCGAGATTCAGGATATGAACGAACTCCGCAAGATCGCCGAGAATTACATGCGGAGCGAACTGGTGCGTCTGGACGGGGTTGCGGATATTCAGCTGAACGGACAGGAAGACGCTTACATTGAGGTACAAACGGATCCTTATCTGCTGGAGGCCTTTAATCTGACAGTGGCGGATGTCGCCTCGAAAATCGAGAGCGTGAACCGGAATGTTTCGGGGGGCACGATCGTCAATGAAGACATTCAGTACACCGTAAAAGGGGTGAGTCTGATAAAAAATATCGAAGATATCGGAAATATCATCGTCGCTTTCAAGGAGGCGACGGGCGCTTCCAATGAAGCGGAAACGGCCTCTTCTGCAAACGGGTCGTCCAATGTAAAAGCACCTGTATATCTGAGAGATATAGGGAGCGTACAGCAGCTGAACAAGGAGCCGGACAACATTGCCCGGTTTAACGGTGACCGTTGTCTGGGACTGAGTATTTACAAAGAGAATAAATACAATACCGTGAAGGCGGTGGACAATATCCGGAAGAAACTGGAGGAGTTGCAGAAGAGCATGCCGGGGTATCACTTCGATGTCATCAGCGACCAGGGAGAATTTATCGGGGCTTCCATAGGCGAGGTAAAGGATTCGGCGGTGATGGGCATTCTTCTGGCGGTGATTATTCTGTATATTTTCCTGCGGCGCATCAATACGACGCTGATTGTAAGCGTTTCCATCCCGATTTCGATTATAGCGACGTTTAATTTAATGTATTTCAACGGACTGACCCTGAACATCATGACGTTGGGCGGTCTGGCGCTGGGTGCGGGTATGCTGGTGGACAACGCGATCGTGGTGATGGAGAATATTTTCCGGAATCTGGAGAACGGGCTTTCGGCGAAGGAGGCAGCCATACGGGGAGCCTCGGAAGTGTCGGGTGCGATTACCTCCTCCACATTGACGACAATAGTGGTCTTCTTACCGATCGTGTATGTGCAAGGTGCTGCAGGAGAGTTGTTTAAAGAGCAGGCGTGGACGGTGACGTTTTCGCTGCTGTCTTCCCTTTTTGTGGCGGTTCTTTTCATTCCGATGCTCTCGTCCAGGTTTGTGCGTGAGGGCAAGACGGAAAGGAAATCCGTACAGATAAAGGGGTACGGCCGGTTTGTGGGGCGTTTGCTGCATCACCGCTATGCGGTTGTGGCGGTCGCCTTTGTACTGGTCGTTTTTTCTTACCTGATGCTGCCGTTTATCGGCATGGAGTTTATGCCGAAAGCGGAGTCGCGGGAGTTTAGCGTGAACATTGCGCTGGAGGCAGGGACGAAACTGAAGACGACGGATTATGCCGCCGCTTCGATAGAGAATATGATTCGGGATCTCGGCGGGGAGAATCTGGAGTGGATTTATACGCTGGTGGGACCTTCCAATACCGATACGCAGCAGGACGGAAAGGCCGGGGAGGATAACCAGGCGGTGGTGCAGGTGAAATTGAAGAAAGGGGCGAAGATGGATGCGGATTATCTGATTGCTGCATTGAATGCGAATGCCGACATGCCGAAGGAAGTGGAGATTACCTACGAGAAGGAGCAGTCCGCCCTGCAAAGCGCGCTGGGGACGGAGGGCGCTCCTTTGGTGGTGGAGATCAAGGGAGAGGAAATCGAGGTGCTCGAGGAGCTTTGCGAGGAAGTGAAGGAGAAAATGGCGGGTATAGCGGGAGTTTATGATATCGCTACGTCGATGGAGAAGGGCGCCCCGGAAGTGGATATTTCCATCGACCGCCTGCGGAGCGGCATATACGGCGTGGATATATCCACCGTGGCGCAGCAGGTGAGCGAGAAACTCAACGGGAAGGTGGCAGGCAGCTATGAAACGCAGGGGGAACCGATAGACATAGAGATCAAGGTGCCGGAGGTGTCTTTGGGCGATTTGCAGGACGTGGAGATTGTGCAGGGAGACAAGAAGTATCGTCTGGGCGAGGTGGCGGAGGTGAAAGTGACTTCCGCGCCGCGGGAGATCAGCCGGAATAACCAGAACCGGGTGGGACAGGTGACGGCGATGCTGCAGAAGGGATACTCGTTGGGCGATGTGACGCCGGCTGTGAATGCGGTGTTGGAGGGCGTGGAGTTTCCGGCGAAGTATTCCGCCAAAATTACGGGAGAGGAGGAGAAACGGGCGGAGTCTTTCGGCGGCCTGAGTTTCGCATTGATACTTTCCGTGATTCTGGTCTACATGGTCATGGCTTCCCAGTTCGAGTCGCTGCGCCATCCGTTTACCATCCTGCTGACGATACCGCTGGCGGGAGTGGGGAGCATCCTGGCGTTTCTGCTTCTCGGGGAGACGCTGAACATGATGGCGTTTATCGGGTTAATTATGCTGGCGGGTATAGCCGTGAACAGTTCGATAATCCTGGTGGACCGTATCAATCAGTTGAAAGCGCAGGGGGTGGAGTTGCACGAGGCGGTTATGGGTGCGGCGCAGCAGCGTATCCGTCCGATTATCATGACGAGTCTGACGACGATACTCGCCCTGCTGCCGATGTGCTTCGGTTTCGGGGAGGGAGCTTCTTTGCGCTCGCCGATGGCCCTGGCCGTCATCGGGGGGCTGATCACTTCGACAGTATTGACGTTGGTGGTAATACCTTGTGTGTATTGTATTTTTGATAGAAAAGCTGAATGAACAGATTAATTAAGCGCCGGGTTCTGATATCGATGTTATTCATAGGATTGACATTGATGGGGTATTTTTCATACAGTTATTTGCCGATGGAGTTGTACCCCAATGCGGAGTTGCCGGTGTTGAGCGTGAATATCGGGGCGACGACCGAGCTGGACCCGAAATATATAGAGAATCAGGCGGCCATCCCGGTGGAGGGAGTGATCAGCACGCTGGAGGGGGTGGAGAAGATCGAGACCCGTATTTCGACGCGGAATGCCCGGATTACGGTTTCTTTTGTGAAGGGGACGGATGTGAAGTATGCGTACCTGAAGCTGGACGAGAAAATAAAAGCGCTGACGTCCAATCTGCCGGACGAGTTTCAGGTGGTGGTGAACAAGGCGCCGACGGGCATGGTCAATTCCCAGTTTATGACGCTTTTCGTGCTGAGCGATGACGATATCGATTATGTGAGGAGCATTACGGATGCGGATATCGTTCCGGAGCTGGAGAATGTGGAGGGGGTTGCGGGGGTTATCGTGATGGGCGGACGCCAGAAGAGCATAGAGGTGATTCTGGACGAGAGCAAGTGCGATGCCCTGAATCTGACGCGCTCCCAGATCAGCGCGATGATCAGCCGGAATATGGCGGAAAAGAGTTTTGCCGGTTCGGTGTATGAGAATAACAGGCGCTTTTTCGTGAATGTGACGGCGGAGTATCTTAAAACGGAGGATATAGGGAATATCGTCGTTGCACAGGGACCGGTGCTGCTGAGAGACATAGCGGAGATTAATTTCGGCATCAAGGAGGAGGAGTCGTATTCGCGGGTGAACGGGAAAGAGGTGATTACGTGCGTGGTATCGAAATCGCCCCAGGTGAATGTGATCGATCTGTCGGAGAGGGTGCGGGAGGAAATCGACAGGCTGAACCGGGAGCTGGCGGTCAAGAATGTGGAGATCAAGGTGGATACGGATGTGGCCGAGACGATGAGCAGCAATATCGATACGATCGTGAACCTAGGTCTGACGGGGGCGGTGCTGGCTATTTTCATCCTTTATCTGTTTCTCCGCAATTTCAGAATAGTGACGATCATCGCTTTTGCGATACCGATATCGGTGTTTTCATCGTTTTACTTTTTTTACCTTTCCGATATCAGCATCAATACGCTGACGCTGACGGGCATCGCGCTGGCGGTGGGGATGCTGCTGGACAATTCGGTGGTGGTGATGGAGAATATTTTCCGACACCGGTCGCTGGGGGAATCCGGCGACGAGGCGGCGGTGCGGGGTACGCAGGAGGTGTGGAAGTCCATTTTTGCGGCGACGCTGACGACGATTACCGTGTTTTTGCCGTTTTTGTTTGCCGATAATTTTATGATCAAGCTGATCGGGGAGCATGTCGGGGTGTCTATTATATCCACATTGACCGTATCGCTGGTGGTTGCGTTGCTGCTGGTGCCGATGGCGGTGAATTATTTCATGACGAAAAAGGAGAGCGATGTGGATTTCCGGGTGCCTTCCTTGCACAGCCGTCCGGTGCAGATGTATATCGCCGTATTGAAGATGTGCCTGCGCAAGCCTGCGCAGGTGGTGGTGGGTACGCTGCTGTTGCTGGTGGTGACGGTGGCGCTGTCGCTGACGCTCTCTTTGAATACGCTGAAAGAGGTGGAGACGGATTCATTCAATGTATATATCACGTCGCCGTCGGGATATACGCTGGAGCGGACGGACGAAATGGTGCGGCGCTACGAGGAGGTGCTGCAGGGTATCGAGGAGGTGGAGCAGATTACGTCGAAGGTGTATGCGGCGGATGCGAATGTGACGGTGAAATTGAAGAAGAATTACGAGAAGCTGAATCACAAGACGATACAGCAGATGAAGAATGAGGTTCTTTCGTGCGCGTATCGGTTGCGCATATGGGACATCAGTCTGGAGGCGAGGTCGAGCAGCGAGAATTTCCAGGGTGGTGGCGGCGATGTGTTGATGGGCGGTTCGGAAGAGCTGCTGAAGCTCATGGGAATGGGAAATCAGCGGGAACGGATCGTGATCAAGGGGCAGGATTATGAGAAGATGAGGAACCTGGCGGAGTATCTGCAGTATCAGCTGCAGGACCTGGAGAATATCAACTATGCGTGGGTGAGCAGTTCCCGGGGGAAACCGGAGGCGCGCGTCCAGTTTGACGGTTATTTGATGGGGATTTACGATGTGAAGCCTTCCGACGTGGTGACGGAACTGACGAATTTTGCTCCGGAGAACACGACGCAGATCAAGTATAAGGCGGGAGACGAGGAGTACGACATTATCATCAAGGACAAGAGTTATGCGGAGGCGGCGAAGGAGGAGAAGAAACCGGTGAGGAATCTGGAGGATCTGCGCAATCTGGATGTGACGAACGACAAAGGGTCTTTGGTGGAGCTGCGGAGTTTCAGTACGATCAATCTGACATCGGGACAGGGGGAGATTAACCGGGTGAACCAGGACAAGACGATAGAGGTGAGTTATCGTTTTATCTCGGATGTGAACGAGTCCAAGGAGTTTCTGGAGGCGGCGCGGAGAGAGATCGACGAGCTGGTGCAGAAGGTGGATATCCCTTCGGGGCTTGCCGTGGAAGTGGTGCATGAGGAGGATACGACGTCGGATTTCGCCTTTCTGATACTGGCGGCGTTCATTGTCATTTATATGATACTGGCGTCGGTGTTCGAGTCTTTGAGTGCGCCGGTGGTGCTGATGTTCGCGATACCGCTGGCGGCGATAGGCTCTTTGCTGGCCCTGCTTCTTACGGGCTATTCTTTGATGAATGCCAATGTGATGATCGGGTTTATTATCCTGATCGGGATTGTGGTCAATAACAGCATCATCCTGATAGATTACACGTCGATATTGCGGAGGAGGGGAAACCGGAAGCAGCGGGCGTTGATCGTGGCGGGCGTATCCCGGTTGCGGCCGATTCTGATAACGGCGATAACGACGATTGTGGCGATGGTGCCGTTGGCCATGGGGAAAGGCGAGTTCGTGGCGGGGCTGGGCGCTCCGTTTGCGATTACGGTTATTGGCGGATTGTCCATGAGTACGTTGCTGACGCTGGTGATTATTCCGACGCTGTATTCCGGCATGGAGGATGCCCTGAAGCGGCTGCGTACGCAGAGCCTGTTCATGAAGGTGCTGCAGATCGCTTTGACGGCGGGGGCGGCGGTATGTATCGCTTTGTTTGTGGATTCGATACTCTGGAAAGTGGGCTATCTGATCGGGGCGGTGATTCTGATCCCGGGAGTGACGTGGTTCATGGAAGGCAGCCTGCGCCAGGCGAGCCGGGAGATTATTCCTGCGGACGAGGAGATTGTGATACAGATACAGAATCTGGTGAAGATTTACGGGCAGCCCTCCGAGTTTATGCAGGAGTGGATGTCGGGTTTGCGGGTACGGGAACGCCTGGGCCTGAAAGAGGTGTATGAGCGCTGGAAGGATTTGCGGGTATTGCTTTGGCTGGTGCCGCTGGCGGTTTTCCTGTTTTACTTTGTCTATATGTATCAGGAATCCGCGTTCTGGGCGTATCTTTTCGGCGTGTTGTTCTGGATATCGGGTGTAAAGGTGCTGGATATCGTGCGGGAGTTTGCCGGGAACCGCGGCAGGCGTTTCTGGGCGAAAGTCCTGAAAAAGGTGCGTTGGGTCGTATATTATTTTACGCCTCTGCTGACGCTGGTATGGGGAGAGATCGCGCTGTACAGCGGGGGGCTCGTCGTGCTGTTCACGTTGCTGTGGTATCTGGGCATTCAGGTGAAATATCTGTCCGACCGGATACATAAGTACAATATCAACATAGACCTGATCGACGGACGTTTCCGCGGTATCCGCAAGAGTTTCTACCGTCTGGCGACCAGGATCCCGTTCATCGGGTACAGGAAAAAGCCGTTTAAGGCGCTGAATGCCGTGTCGTTGGATATTCATACCGGCATGTTCGGTCTGCTGGGGCCGAACGGTGCGGGAAAAACGACGTTGATGCGTATTATCTGCGGCGTGTTCGAGCAGAGTTACGGCAAGATTTTCATCAATGGCATCGATACGCAGGAAAAGCGGGAAGAGTTGCAGGGACTGATAGGCTATCTTCCGCAGGAGTTCGGTACGTATGAGAATCTGACGTCCTGGCAGTTCCTGGAGTATCAGGCGCTTCTGAAGGGTATTTATGAAAAAGAGACGCGTCGCCGGCGTATCCGCGAAGTATTGGAAGCGGTACACATGTATGAGAATAAAGACCGGAAAATCGGCGGTTTCTCGGGCGGTATGAAGCAGCGGATCGGTATCGCCCAGACGTTGTTGAATCTGCCGCGCATATTGGTGGTGGACGAGCCGACGGCAGGGTTGGACCCCCGGGAGCGTATCCGTTTCCGGAACCTGCTGGTGGAATTGTCCCGCAACCGGATCGTGATATTTTCCACGCATATTATCGAGGATATCGCCAGTTCCTGTAATCAGGTGGGGGTTATCAACAAGGGGTCGGTGAAGTATCTGGGCACGCCCTCCGATATGGCGGATATAGCGCAGGGAGTGACGTGGGTGTTTGAAATTCCGGCGGATGAGTTCGACACGCTGCCTTCCGATTTGTTGATAGTCCATCATATCCGGATCGGAGAGAATATCCGGGTAAGGTGTTTGTCGGAAACGCAGCCCGTGCCCCATGCGGAGCGGACGAATCCGGTACTGGAGGATTCGTATCTGTGGCTGTTGCGCGGTGTGAAGCTGGCAGGTAATGAACAGATTATTACACAATAAAGGTTATGAAACGTTTCTTCGATATAGTATTGCGGTTGTCCCATTATAACGTAAAGATCGTTTTCGGGAACAAGTTCGTCTATTTTGTACTGAGTGCGGTGCTGTTCTATATACTGACGGTGGTGATCAACCTCTTTTCCGATTCGGAAATCATGGAGTCCGACGCTTACGACATGCTGCTGGTGCCTTCGATACTGCTGATATTCTATCCGATGTGCTTCGGGATACAGAATGACCAGGACGCCAAGATTATCGAGATTATTTTCGGTATTCCCAACTACCGTTACAAGGTGTGGCTGTTCCGTTTGCTGATAGCTTATGTCATCTGTTTCTCCATTACGCTGGTGTTGGCCTTGCTGACCGACTGGCTGCTGGTGGAGGTGCCTCCGGTGAAACTGGCGTGTCAGGTGATGATGCCGGTGCTTTTTGTCGGTACGCTGTGCTTCATGTTGAGCACCATCGTCAAGAACGGCAGCGGAACGGCGGTGGTTTTTACGCTGATAGGGCTGGTGCTTTTTATTATGAGCAGCGTACTGGAGGAGAGCAAATGGAATATTTTCCTCAGTCCTTTCGATGTGCCGCTGGATAAAAATCCGGAGCTGTTTTACACCACTCTTTTGTACAACCGG
>CAZYJV010000014.1:20054-23239 GCA_964647845.1 uncultured Odoribacter sp. | reverse complement strand
CGGGCGATATTTACCAATAAATCGTATCCCGGCTTATTTCTGCCTTTCAGCAGATGGGAAATTGCAGATGGATTTGCATCTATTAAAGAGGCAAATTTGGTAGCTGTCAGTCCTTTTTCTTCAATAATGGCGTTTAATCTGTCTTTCATGAGAACCGTCAAAATGTCAGAGATAGAATTTATTGTAATTTTATGCGTTACAAATGTAACTAAAATTATCCAATCTTCAAAATTACATTCGTAATGTATGGTATATTACAAATGTAAGAGCAGTATATCATGGAGGATCATGTCTCAACGTAGTAAATTGATATTTATATACTTATCAATCGTAGAATCCGGTATAACATGAATAACTGCTTATTTACAGTCACTTACAATACTTCAATGTGGCGATCCGGACCTCTTTTATATTGCATTTATGGTTTAATTTATTGTTGTAAATTACTGAATTTCAAACAATTTATAATAATATCGATTATAAAAAACAACCAAATGACGGTTGAAATATCGTTTCTGATAAAAAATACTTAAATATCGATCTTATATATTGATATATAAATAGCTGGTTTTTAATATACTATCATTATATACAAAGCTGGCAAAAGAAACGGTGTTTACATCTGTATTTGTTATAAACAGTGACTGTGTTACATTACAATCGTAACGAGTATTATTTTGGAAACGTGTTCCGATTGTGTATTACATATGTAATATTTCATGGATTACAGTCTCGCAGGATGTTCAATTGTTTATTACTGAATTCTTAGTATATTTGAGAAATTATAAACCTACATCTTTATATGACAATATCAGAGAAAGTAGCCCGTTTACGCGAAATTATGGAACGGGAAGGCCTGGATGCCTATATCGTATCCGGGACGGATCCTCACAACAGTGAATATCTGCCGGAAGCATGGCAGCAACGGGAATGGATTTCCGGTTTCACCGGTTCCTTCGGTACGGTAGTTATAACAAAAGAAGATGCCGGATTGTGGACGGACACCCGTTATTTTATTCAGGCGGAGAAACAGCTTGCCGGAACAGGAATCAGTTTGCATAAATTGAGGATTCCTGATGCCGTCGATTATCCGGAATGGCTGGCCGCAACCTTGCAGACCGGCTGCCGGGTAGGCATGGATAGCTTCTGTATGTCCGTACAGGAGGTCGAACACCTGAAAGAGGTGTTGGCCGGAAAAAATATAACATTAGTCGGGAAAACCGATCTGCTGGGGGAAATCTGGCTGGACAGACCTGCCCTCCCAGCCTCTTACGTCTGTCTGCTGGATGAAAAATATGCGGGAGAATCGGTACGGAATAAAATAGCTGCCGTTCAGGAAAAACTGAAAGAATATCAGGCGGACTATTTTCTTTTCAGCTGTCTTGACGAAATCGCATGGCTGTTTAATATCAGATGTCATGATATCGCATACAATCCGGTGGCTATCAGCTATGCCGTCATCGGAAAAGAGGAATCCTGTTTTTTCATCAAACAATCCAAGTTGTCCGCGGAAGTCGTGCGTTCGCTGGAAAACAGTCGTGTAGAAGTCAGAGATTATCATCACCTTTTCTTGTTTTTCGATGAGCTGGGGAAAGATGTGCATTTTCTGGCGGATCTCCGTACGCTGAATTATGCCGTGTATAATAGTCTCGCTTCAAAATTTAAGGTTACCGATGTCGTCTCTCCCGTCATATTGAGCAAGGCCGTTAAAAATCAGGTCGAGATAGAAGGATTCCGCAAGGCATGTATACAGGACGGTATCGCTATGACCCGCTTTTTCTTCTGGCTGGAGCAAGCACTGGCTTCCCGTCCGGTTTCGGAAACGGAGGCTGCCGCAAAACTGTCCGAACTGCGGGCTGTTTGTCCCGATTATGTGTCGGATAGCTTTCATACGATCTCCGCTTACGGGAAGAATGCCGCTCTTCCTCATTATTCCGCCGTTCCGGGCGAAGATGCGATTCTGGAAAACAAAGGATTGTATTTGGTCGATTCGGGCGGACAGTACCTGTACGGGACAACGGATATCACCCGCACCATCCCTCTGGGAAAATTGACTATGCAGGAAAAAGAAGACTACACTTTGGTATTGAAAGGAATGATCTCCTTGGCCCGGTGCGTGTTTCCCAAAGGTTCGACCGGAACGAATATCGATATAGTTGCAAGGCAGCCTTTATGGAATAAAAAGATGAACTACGGTCACGGAACCGGACATGGCGTCGGACATTTCCTTTGCGTTCACGAAGGTCCCCAGGATATACGGCAGGCGTGGCGGGCACAGGCTATCCTTCCGGGTATGGTTACTTCCGACGAACCCGGCCTGTATCGGGAAGGCAAGCACGGAATCAGACATGAAAATCTCATCGTCTGCAGAGAGGCAGGGCAAAACGAGTTTGGAGAATGGTGTGAATTCGAAACGATAACTCTTTGCTACTTCGATACTTCTGTACTACTTATTGAACTGTTGAGTGAGGATGATAAGAAATGGCTGAATATGTATCACGCTCAGGTATTTGACAAACTCGCTCCTTATCTGGCGGAACCGGAGAAAGCGTGGCTGCAAAAAAAGACCAAAGAGATTTAAATGCAAAAAATGCGCTGTCCTTTTTTAGGGCGGCGTATTTTTTCTTGTTTCTCTCTTTGGAACGCATTCTCTGCAATAAAACTTCCGGACAGATATAACTTGCAACATTCCGATGGCTCACAGGAAGTATTTATATATCCGAAGGATGTCGATGAAAATGGAAAAAATGAACGAAAAAAATGATTCGTTTGTTTGTCTGAAAATTTCAGATGGTTGTATAATTTCTCTTTTCTTATTTTCTTAATTCTTTATTATAATAGGTATAAAGCAAATCGATACATCTTTTTTAAAAGTCGCGCAATTCGCTATACCATCCCTGATATATCTGGCCTCAATCCACTATTCGCACCCCTGCTTCGCATGACAACAATTTACGAATTCATAAAACGATTGTTTTTTTCTTCCTTAATATAATAGGTATGATGAATAGAGAAAAATAATTTTTTTAAAAGCCTGAGGGGTGTCCGGTTTTATTTTTTTGCGGACATTTATTAAAAGGATAAATCGGATTCATCCTCTTTTTTGGGAAAATAGTCCCAGTATTTTTGCTGCTTGAAAAAATATAACGGGATTTGTTTTGCTCCGCAGAGCTTGTCGGGTATTT
>CAZYJV010000014.1:0-19954 GCA_964647845.1 uncultured Odoribacter sp. | reverse complement strand
TGCTTGAAAAAATATAACGGGATTTGTTTTGCTCCGCAGAGCTTGTCGGGTATTTCCGTTACGGAATAGACGGTCGTTTCTTTTTTTTGACAGTGTTGAAAAAAAAGAAAGCCATTTTCCATTAAATACGGCTCATGTCCCCGTAAAACCTGTCGCAATCCCGGAAATCGGATCTGTTGCGGTGATTTTGAAGTTGAAAAAGCAATAAACGAACTATATGTGCTTCGTACTAAGTGATTTTTCTGTATTTATTCGTATTTCTTATTTAAAATTTCGTAATAGACAACAGCCTTTTTCAAGTCGAAACCGGAATCTTCCGCATCTGACTCATCTTCTTCGATTGCCGGGATCTCCCGGTCTGGTTTTCTGGTTTCAAGCTCATATCCCGGTTCGGATGTTTTTTCAGAATCACCTTGCATTTCGGTGTTAATATACTCGTCAACCGTTATATCTTCCCGGTCGTATCGGGAAGATACCTCTGCATTGTTTTCCGGCAGGATAGTTTCGTACTCCGCTTTTTTGTTCTTTTTGGACAAGGACTTAATCAGGCTCAGTCCTGCCGTCAGCAATGTTAAAAGAATATATATCCAGTCGGAAGAAGAGTTTGTTTCGCTCATAGTTTTTATATTTGTACGGATTTAACGTTGTCGTATGATGCAATCAAAAGTAATATATTTTTCATTATTAATTCTGTTTTCGTCTTTATTTCTCGGGTGCGCTAAGGACTTGAAGAGAAATACCGTTATCCCCTATACGCCTGTCGATACCCGAATCAATCTGGGATGGGCGGATTACAGCGATCTGAATTTTCCGAACCGCCCCGTGTACATTCTTTATTCTACGCCGGCAGGAAAACCGTTGGGATACAACGGGAACGGGATCATTGTCATGCAGACGGACCTGGATGAATACAAGTGTTATGATGCCACCTGTCCGAAGTGCATAGATGCGGATACCCATATCGAAATCACGGCCGGCGAACAAATCGCCCGCTGTCCCACTTGCGGGACGCAGTTCTTTCTTCCCTACGGCATTCCATTGGATACGGAAGAAAATGAAAATAAAGAGGATAAGGTGCCTCCGCTTCAAGCTTATCCTGTGGAAGTAGCAGGAAAAATATTGATTATCAGGCATTAATTCCGTGTCAGAAAAAGGAGTGATAAAAATATTGCACGTTCTGTGAAATTATAGAAAAAATATCGTTCTTTTTTTTATCTTTGCCACAAAATCAGTGCAAATCATAAATCAAAATAACCGACATCCGGATGAAAAGAGCGTTAATAAGTGTTTTTGACAAAACTGGAATTGTTGATTTTGCGAAATCCCTCGATTCGCTGGGATGGCAGATCATTTCTACCGGAGGAACCTCAAAAAAACTGAAAGAAGAAGGCATTCAGGTGCAGGACATTTCGGATCTGACCAAGTTTCCCGAATGCTTCGACGGCAGGGTGAAGACGTTGCATCCCCATGTGGAAGGCGGAATCCTGGCCGTGCGGGACAATGGGAACCATCAGAAGCAGATGACCGAATTGGGTATCGAACCGATTGATATCGTTGTATGTAACCTCTATCCTTTTAAACAAACAGTTTTAAAGCCGGGAGTTTCACACGAAGAAATCATAGAGAACATCGACATCGGCGGACCGACCATGATCCGTGCCGCTGCCAAGAATTATAAATTCGTGACGGTCATTACGGACCCGGAAGATTATCCGAAAGTTATCGGGGAATTGCAGAAAAACGGCGAAACTTCGGCGGAGACCAAAGAAATGCTGGCCGCGAAAGTTTTTATCCACACGGCTCATTACGATGCCCTGATCGCCGATTATTTTTCGGAACGCCTGAACATCGTCTCTCCGAAGACCCTGACCCTTACCTATGAGAAGAAGCAGGATTTGAGGTACGGCGAAAATCCGCACCAGGCGGCGACGTTCTATACCTCCATAAAAGGAACCGAAGGCACGTTGACTTCCGCCGTGCAGCTGCACGGGAAAGAGTTGTCCTATAACAATATAGGAGACACCGACGGAGCTTTGGAGACATTGAAGGAATTCGACGAACCGACGATTGTGGCTGCCAAGCATGCCAACCCCTGCGGTGTCGGCAGTGCGGATACCCTTCTGGAAGCTTACAAAAAGGCGTATGAAGCCGATCCGGTTTCCATTTTCGGGGGAATCGTGGCGGCCAACCGGGAAATCGACGAAGCGACGGCTGCGGAGATGGCGAAGACCTTCCTGGAAGTAATCGTCGCTCCATCCTATTCTCCGGAAGCTTTGGACATATTGACCAGGAAAAAGAATATCCGACTGCTGCAGCTGGAGCACATCGGACGCAAGAATAAAAAGGCGACAAAAGCCAAAACCGTATTGGGAGGCCTGCTTATACAGGATCTGGATACGGAACTGATCTCGGACGAAGAAATCAAAATTGTCAGCAAGCGGCAGCCTACCGTACAGGAAATGGACGATTTACTGTTTGCATGGAAAGTTGTAAAGCATACCAAATCGAACGGTATTGCGATTGCAAAAGACAAATGTACGACAGGCGTCGGTCCGGGCCAGGTCAGCCGTATCTGGGCGCTGGAGAATGCCATCCGCCAGGGGGGCGATCGTATCGCCGGCAGTGTCATGGCTTCCGATGCCTTCTTCCCTTTTGCTGACTGTGTCGAAGCGGCGCACAAAGCCGGGATAACCGCCATTATCCAGCCGGGAGGCTCCGTACGGGATCAGGAGTCCGTCGATGCCGTCGACCGGTATGGCATAGCGATGATATTTACAGGTATGAGACATTTCAAACATTAAAACATATGGGATTATTTTCATTTTTATCACAAGATATAGCGGTTGACTTAGGAACAGCCAACACCATCATTATCAACAACGACAAAATGGTCGTGAACGAGCCGTCCATCGTGGCCATCGACCGGAGAACGGAAAAAGTAATTGCCATCGGCGAGAAAGCCCGGCAGATGCAGGGGAAAACCCACGACAACATCAAGACGATCCGCCCGCTGAGAGACGGCGTGATCGCCGACTTCAACGCCGCAGAGCAGATGATCCGCGGCATGATAAAGATGGCGAATATCAACAACAAGTTCTTCTCTCCCTCCTTGCGGATTGTCATCTGTATCCCTTCCGGCAGTACGGAGGTGGAGATCCGTGCCGTACGCGATTCCTCCGAGCATGCCGGCGGACGCGATGTCTACATGATTTACGAACCGATGGCGGCGGCGTTGGGTATCGGACTGGATGTGGAGGCGCCGGAAGGCAACATGATCGTGGACATAGGCGGTGGTACGACGGAAATCGCCGTGATTTCGCTGGGCGGAATCGTGACGAACAAATCCATCCGTATTGCCGGTGACGACCTGACCGACGACATACAGGAATACATGCGTCATCAGCACAACATCAAAATCGGGGAAAGAACGGCAGAAGAGATTAAAATACACGTAGGCTCCGCCTTGTCCGAACTGGATGAGCCGCCTGCCGATTTTATCGTGCAGGGACCGAACCAGATGACGTCCCTCCCGGTGGAAGTGCCTGTCTCCTATCAGGAAATAGCCCACTGTCTGGAAAAATCCATATCCAAAATCGAAATCGCCATTTTGGGAGCGCTGGAACAAACGCCTCCCGAACTGTATGCGGATATTGTAACCAAAGGTATTTATCTGGCCGGCGGCGGCGCTCTGCTGAGAGGTCTGGACAAGCGTCTGTCCGACAAGCTGAACATTCCGTTCCATATTGCGGAAGACCCCCTGCGGGCCGTAGCGAGAGGTACGGGTATCGCGTTGAAAAATGTGGATAAATTCTCATTCCTGATCAGATAAGTCGGATGTCAGCAATAATTTAAGGCGGTGAAGAATATTATAAAACTTATATTAAAGTATCATTTTACTATAATTTTTATATTACTGGAATTCATGTCTTTTTCTCTGATAGTTGAACACAATAACTATCAGAGAACTGTTTTTTTCAGGCACACGGCTTCATTCTTCTGCTATATCTCCTCCTACGTCACGGATGTGAGGGAATATTTCTCGCTGAAATCGGAAAACGGCAGATTGGTTGAAGAGAATACCAAACTCAAGAATCAACTGGAGCAGCTTGTCTCCGGTCAAGAGCGTTTCTGTCTGGATTCTCTGCCGGGCCAAGGGGATTTCATATATTACAAAGCCAACATTATCAACAGTTCTTTCAATAAAACGAAAAACTACCTCACGCTGGACAAGGGATATAAAGACGGCGTCCGGAACGAGATGGCCGTATGTTCCAAGGACGGCGTGATCGGCGTGGTGAAAAATACGAGCAATCACTTCTCCTTCGTTATTCCGCTGATTAATGTAAACCTGCGGGTATCGGCCAAAATCAAGAAAAACGGATATTACGGCTCTTTACAATGGGACGGGAACGACTACCGCTATTCCTTCTTGAACGATATCCCTTTCCATGTGAGTATAGAGCAGGGAGATACGATCGTTACCTCCGGTCACTCCTCCATTTTTCCGGAAGGGGAACTGGTCGGATTCGTGGAATCGGTTGACAGGGAGACGGCCAACTTTTTATCCATAAAGGTAAAACTTGCAACCGACTTCGCAAGACAGTCGGATGTCTACATCATCGCCTACCGCAACCGGGAGGAACGGAAACAGTTGGAAGAAGAAGGGAAGAACGAATAAAAGCCGAGGGAATATGAATAATATAAAATATCTGATACATGTTGTCATTCTGTATATCGTCCAGCTGACCATTCTGGACAACATACAGCTTCACTCCTATGTATATATCAATATTTACATCCTGGCGATTCTGATCCTTCCCTACAATTACAAAAAGACCTCCGTTCTCCTGCTCGGTTTCCTGTTCGGACTGGCGGCGGATCTGGCCAACAACACGATGGGAATACATGCGGCGGCCGCCACCTTTATCGCCTATCTCCGTCCCCGGCTTCTGCTTATGATTTCCAACCGCGATCAGATCGAGGATATTCAGGGAGCACAGAAAGTCAGCAGCTTTAGCTGGTTTTTTAAATACACCCTTCTGCTGACGGCCGCTTTCAACATCGTACTGATAACGGCGGAAGCTTTCACATTCAGCAACTGGGGCATCACCCTCCTGCGCATCGTATGCAGCACGCTGGCGTCTTGTTTTTTCATCATGCTTTACTATTTCATTGCATTAAAGAAAAAGCAAGACTAATTTACAAGTGACATAGTCATACTTTCAACTATATAAAGGACAGACATGAATAAGTTTATACACAGGAAAGTCGTTATTTCCGGACTCATCGTTTTGGTATTTGCCATCTATATCCTGCAGTTATTCAGTCTGCAGGTACTGGATGAATCGTATAAACTTTCCGCCATAAACAACTCCCAGCGGGTGGAGACGCAATATCCCGCCCGGGGACTGATCTACGACCGGAATAACAAACTGCTGGTATACAACCAGGCCGCCTATGACTTGATGGTGATACCCCGGCAGATGAAGGCTTTCGATACGACGGAGCTGGTCGGGATTCTCGGGATCACACCGGAACTGTTGAACCGGAATCTGAACAAATGCAAGCGCTACTCCCGCTACAAGGCCTCCATCGTCGTATCCCAGATTACCGATACGAAGTATGCCCGATTGCAGGAAAAATTGTACAAATATCCCGGATTTTTCATCCAGACGAGAACATTGCGAAAATATAACGTCGCCCATTCGGCGGATGTTTTCGGGTATATCGGAGAGGTCAGCCAGAGCCAGATCGAACGCGATACGACTTATGCAGCCGGGGATTACACCGGGATTAACGGTCTGGAAAAAAGCTATGAACCGATATTGAGAGGCACGAAGGGAAAAAAGATCCTGCTGGTGGATAATTACAACCGTGTCAAAGGCTCCTATAAAAACGGCGAATACGATGAACCGGCCGTTGTGGGCGGGAATCTGACGACGACCCTGGACATCGATTTGCAGGAGTATGCCTACCGGCTGATGCAGAATAAAAAAGGAGGAATCATCGCCATAGAACCCGCCACCGGAGAAATCCTGCTGAAGGTGTCCAGTCCCGGCTACGATCCCCAGCTGCTGGTCGGTCTGGAACGGGGCGAAAACTACCGGGCGCTGCAGCAGAATCCCCATCTGCCGCTTTTTGACCGTACCGTCACCGCCACCTATCCTCCGGGATCCATCTTCAAAACCATCCAGGGACTGATCGGTTTGCAGGAAAAGGTCATTACGCCGGCCACGACTTACGAGTGCTACCACGGCAATTCCTTCAACGGACAGTTCATGAAATGCCACGGTCATGCATCCCCTCTCGACCTGAGAGGAGGAATCCAGAATTCCTGCAACCCCTATTTCGTGAATGTGTTCCGCCGGATACTTGAAAACGGGAAATACGCCAATGTCCGGGCGGCTTACGAAAAATGGCGGGAGTACGTACTCGAATTCGGGCTGGGACAATGTATCTGCCCCGATTTTATGAACGAATCGTCCGGCTCTATCCCCACGCAGGCGTATTACGACAAGATTTTCCGAACCCAGAACTGGTATTACACCTATATCATGTCCCTCTCCATCGGGCAGGGCGAATTGCTGATCACGCCCCTGCAGATGGCCAATATCGTGACCTGCATCGCCAACCGGGGCTATTATATCACGCCCCACATCGTACGTCCGACAGATGAAGCGCATCGGCAGCTGATACAGAAAAAAGAGCTCGGCATCGATAAAAAGCATTTCGAGGTTATCGCCGATGCCATGGAAAATGCGGTGAAAGGGGGTACGGCCCGGATTGCAGCCTGTGATTCGGTCATCGTATGCGGGAAGACCGGAACCATTCAGAATCCGCACGGACCGGACCATTCCGCTTTTTTCGCTTTCGCCCCCAAGGATGACCCCAAAATCGCCATCCTGGTCTACGTGGAGAACGGAGAATGGGGAGCCAGCTACGGAGCTCCCATCGCCGGACTGCTGATAGAGAAATACCTGACGGGCAAGATCGCCCCCCGCAAGAAAGCGCTGGAAAAGAGAATGCTGGATGCCAATCTGATCGCCCCCCGTCCGGAAAAGCCGAAAGAGACTACGGAACTGAAAGATTAACACTACGGATATGAACAGACAAAACGAATTGATAAAAAATTTAGACTGGCTTTCCATATTCTTCTATGTGGTCCTGGTATTTATGGGATGGCTGAATATATATGCCGCCGTATATGACGACAACCACAGCAGTATTCTGGATATTTCACAGAAGTACGGCAAGCAGCTGATATGGATCGGAGCGGCGTTTGTACTGGGATTTTTCGTTCTGCTTACAGACAGTAAATTCTTTACGGCGTTTTCATTCATTCTGTACGGTCTGCTGATTACCCTGCTGGTCTCCGTGCTGCTGTTCGGGAAAGAGGTGCACGGTGCCCGCTCGTGGTTCGAGTTGGGAGGTGTGCGCCTGCAGCCTGCCGAGTTCGCCAAGTTCGCCACCGCCCTGGCTGTCGCCAATGTAATGAGCCGGCACGGTTTCAGGATGATGCGTTTTTCCAGTCTCTTTCAGGTCGGTCTGCTGCTGTTTATACCAGCGGCACTCATCATATTTCAGAACGACACGGGTTCGGCCCTGGTTTACAGTTCGTTCCTGCTGGTGATGTATCGGGAGGGTTTGCACGGTTCGATACTGCTGCTTTTTTTCATCACGATAATCCTTTTCATTTTCACGCTGCTGTACAGTCCGCTGACCGTACTGGTCATCATTATCGCGAGCACGCTGGCGGCTTTCTTGTACTACCGCCAGAACAAGTACGAATTATACCGCATCATCGTCTTCCTGGCAGGATGCATCGTCTCCTTCCTGTTTATCCGGTGGCTGTTCGCTCTTGCCATACCGGACGAACGGATTCTGCTCTACTCCTATCTGCTGATGAATCTGTTCGGTATCTATTTTATATACAAGCGGAAAATGAAACACATACTGCTTGTCATGCTGGCCTCCTGGCTTTGCATCGGTGCGACCATTACCGTGGACTATGTCTTCGATAAATTGCAGCCCCACCAGAAAGACCGTATCAACAATCTGCTGGGCATCGAAAGCGACCTTACCGGTGCCGGCTACAACGTGAATCAGTCGAAGATCGCTATCGGCTCCGGAGGCTTTTCCGGGAAAGGGTTCTTGCAGGGCACGCAGACCAAATTCAACTTCGTGCCGGAGCAGAGTACGGATTTTATATTCTGTACCGTGGGCGAAGAATGGGGATTCGTGGGAAGCACGACGGTGATTCTGCTGTTTCTGGCATTAATCCTGAGACTTATCTCGTTGGCGGAGCGGCAGCGTTCCGACTTCTCCAGAGTGTACGGATACAGTGTGGCCTGCATCCTCTTTTTCCATGTGGCCATCAATGTGGGCATGACCATCGGAGTCGCCCCGGTGATAGGCATCCCGCTTCCGTTTTTCAGTTACGGCGGTTCTTCGCTGTGGGCATTTACCCTGCTGATTTTCATTTTCCTCCGTCTGGATGCGAACCGGTTGCAGGTATTCAGTTAACAACGCAAAGAAACCGACATGAAAACACTGATAACGAATATAAAACAACTGGTACAGGCCGAGACTTCCCCCCGCAGGTGGGTAGCCGGCGAGGAAATGGCGCTCCTGCCCTGTCTTTCCGATGCCTATTTGCTGATAGAAGACGACCGGATTACCGGGTTCGGGAAAATGAGCCGGCTGGACCGGAGCGAGCTGGAGGGAACGGATTTTTTACAGGAGATTGATGCCAGCGGACGTCTCGTCTTGCCTTCGTTTTGCGATTCGCACACCCACCTGGTCTATGCCGGAAGCCGCGAAATAGAGTATATCGACAAAATCCGCGGGCTTTCTTATGAGGAAATCGCCCGGAGAGGCGGCGGCATACTGAATTCCGCCCAGCGGATGCGACGGGCTTCCGAAGAAGAGCTGTACGAAGATGCTTATGCCCGAATAGAGGAAATCGCCTCTTTCGGTACCGGAGCCGTGGAGATAAAAAGCGGGTACGGTCTGGATACGGAAAGCGAGCTGAAAATGCTGCGGGTTATCCGCCGCCTCAGGGAAACCACGCCCCTGCTGATAAAAGCGACCTTCCTGGGCGCACACGCCGTACCGGAAGAATACAAAGGAAGACAAACCGAATATGTCGATCTGATTATCAACGAAATGATTCCCGCCGTAGCAGCAGAGGACCTGGCGGATTATATCGACGTGTTCTGCGACAAGGGATTCTTTACCGCAGAGGATACCGACCGCATGCTGAATGCCGGGATGAAATACGGCTTGCGTCCCAAGATACATGCGAATGAACTGGACTTCTCAGGCGGTGTGCAGGTCGGCGTGAAATACAACGCTGTTTCGGTGGATCACCTGGAATACGTCAAAGAAGAAGAAATACAGTGTCTGCTGGGAAGCGACACCATGCCCACCGTCCTGCCGGGAGCGGCGTTCTTTTTGAATATGCCCTGCTCGCCCGTCCGGGAAATGATTCGTGCCGGACTGCCGGTGGCACTGGCTTCCGACTACAATCCGGGCTCCTCTCCTTCCGGAAACATGAAACTGGTGATGTCGCTGGGCTGTGTCAATTACAAGATGCTGCCGGAAGAGGTGATCAATGCCACCACCCTCAACTCCGCCTATGCCATGGGCGTGGAAGAAGAGGCCGGAAGTATTGCGGTCGGTAAACTTGCCAACTTCTACATCACCAAACCGGTTCCCGGCATAGAATTTCTGCCTTACGCTTACGGCAGTAACCTCGTAGAGCAGGTTTTCCTGCGGGGAAAGCGATTATGACGGATTATTCAATAAAAAAATACAACCATGAAGAAACAACTCATCGAATGCGTTCCGAATTTCAGTGAAGGAAACGACATACACATCATCGGCCAGATTACGGATGCCATGAAAACGGTGGAAGGAGTCAGCGTGATCGACGTTGATCCGGGGAAAGCCACCAACCGTACGGTAGTCACGATGGTCGGAGAACCGGAGCCCGTTTGCGAAGCGGCGTTCCGAGCGGTGAAGAAAGCCGCCGAACTGATCGATATGACGAAGCACAAAGGAGCCCACCCCCGTTTCGGTGCTACGGACGTCTGCCCGCTGGTTCCTGTGTCCGGTATCACGATGGAAGAAACGGTGGTATATGCCCGGAAACTGGCACAGCGCATCGGTGAAGAACTGAGCATCCCCGTATATTGCTATGAAAGTGCGGCATTCGCACCCGAACGCAAGAATCTGGCGACCTGCCGTGCCGGAGAATACGAAGCTTTGGGCGAGCGCCTCGGGAGCGAACAATGGCATCCCGATTTCGGTCCCCGCGAACTGAACGACTGGACGGCGAAAACAGGAGCTACGGCTGTCGGCGCCCGCAATTTCTTAGTGGCCTACAATGTGAACCTGAACACCACTTCCACCCGCCGGGCGAATGCCATTGCCTTCGACGTACGCGAACGCGGCCGGGTGAAACGGGAAGGCAATCCTATTACGGGCAAAAAAGTACTGGATGAAAACGGACAGCCGGTGATGATTCCCGGTACGCTGAAGTCGGTGAAAGCCATCGGCTGGTTTATCGAAGAATACGGCATCGCCCAGATCTCCATGAACCTCACCGATATTTCCGTGACTTCCATGCACGAGGCGTTCGACGAGGTATGCCGCAAGGCTGCCGACCGCGGAATCCGCGTGACAGGCTCGGAACTGGTAGGCGTTCTCCCCTTGCAGGCGATGCTGGACGCAGGACGCTATTTTCTGCGTAAACAACAACGTTCCACCGGCGTGTCGGACAAAGAACTGATAAAAATCGCCGTTAAGTCCCTCGGTCTCGACGAACTCTATCCTTTCGACCCGCACAAGAAAATCATCGAATACATTCTGGAGGACGAAGTCGCCAGGGACAAAAAGAAACTGGTAGACATGACGCTCACCGACTTCGCCGACGAAACGGCCTCCGAATCGCCCGCTCCCGGCGGCGGCTCTATTTCCGCTTACATGGGAGCCCTCGGTGCAGCCCTCGGGAGCATGGTTGCCAATCTCTCCTCTCACAAACGCGGCTGGGACGAACGCTGGGAAGAATTCAGCGGCTGGGCGGAAAAAGGCAAAGCCTGTCAGACGGAATTGATTAAATTGGTTGACGAGGATACAAACGCATTCAACCGTATTATGGACGCTTTCAGCCTGCCCAAGAAGACGGATGCGGAAAAAACAGCCCGACGGCAAGCCATACAGGAGGCCACGCGCTATGCCACCGAGGTGCCTTTCAAGACGCTGCGTCTCTGCTACGAATGCATGTCCGTAGCCAAGGTCATGGCGGAAACCGGTAATCCGAATTCCGTCACCGATGCCGGAGTCGGCGCACTTGCAGCCCGGGCCGGGGTAATGGGAGCTTTTCTCAACGTCAAAATCAACGCCGCCGGTCTCGACGACCAAGCCTTTGCCGCCGACATCATCCGTCAGGGCGAAGAACTCGTGGAAAAAGCCAACCGCCTGGAAGCCGAAATCCTCCAGATCGTGAACAGCAAGATAAACGGTTTGTAAAAGGGCCCTGGGGAAATAATCGACGGATTTTCGAATCTTTGCAAGAGATATTATAGTATATATTAACCTGTTTTTAAGCGATAAAAGATACTATAATGACTCTTATTCACGTTTCAAGAAAACAAAGATATGGAAACGAAACACTACTCCGGTTTAAATGATTCGGAAGTACGGCAAAACCGGGAAAAGGGAGGCGCCAATGTGTTAACGCCTCCTGCCCGCACGCCTCTCTGGAAATTGTTTCTGGAAAAATTCCGGGATCCCATTATCCGGATTCTGCTGGTAGCGGCGGCGCTTTCGCTGATAATTTCCGTCGTTCACAGCGAATACGCGGAGACCATCGGTATTTTCAGTGCCATTTTCCTGGCGACAGGCGTCGGATTCTGGTTCGAGCTGGATGCCAACCGGAAGTTCGAACTGCTCAATCAGATCCATGAAGACGTACTTTACAAAGTCATCCGCAACGGGCAGGTGCAGGAAGTGCTCAAAAAGGACCTGGTAGTGGGCGATATCGTGATACTTGAGACGGGGGAAGAGATTCCCGCTGACGGAGAACTGCTGGAAGCCGTGTCGCTGCAGGTCAATGAATCGACGCTGACCGGCGAACCGGTAACGGACAAGACCACCGATCCGGCGGCTTTCGACCGTGACGCGACGTATCCCTCCAACCGGATATACCGGGGTACGACTCTCGTAAACGGGCATTGCATCTATGAAATACAAAGCGTAGGCGACCGCACGGAATTCGGGAAAGTGGCGCGGAAATCCGCAGAAATCACCGACGACAAAACCCCGCTCAGTCTGCAGCTGGAGAAATTGGCCCGGTTTATCAGCATCGCCGGATTCATTGTTGCCGCTGCAACATTCTGTATACTGCTGTGTAAAGACATTCTTTCGGGTGTCATACAAAGTGACAATCTCTTTACGCTGGACACGGCGGGACGCATCCTGCGCTATTTCATGATAGCCGTTACCGTGATTGTCGTCGCCGTGCCCGAAGGACTGCCCATGAGCGTGACGCTGAGTCTGGCGCTGAGCATGCGCAAAATGCTCAAAACGAACAATTTGGTGCGTAAAATGCACGCTTGCGAAACGATGGGGGCAACGACCGTCATCTGTACGGACAAAACGGGCACGCTGACTCAAAACCGGATGCAGGTCTACCGTGCCGATTTCGACGCATTGTCTGCCGGAAAACTCGGAACGGACGAAGTCTCTTTGCTGATAAAAGAGGGTATCTCTCTAAACTCCACCGCTTACCTCGACTTTTCCGACCCGCATAAAGTAAAACCTTTGGGCAATCCCACCGAAGCGGCCTTGCTGCTGTGGTTGCAGGCTCAGGGAGTAAACTACATGGAACTGCGGGAGAACGCGGAAATCATCGGACAACTTCCTTTTTCCACGGAACGCAAATACATGACGACCCTCGTACGTACCGCATCGGACGGGAAACGGCTTTACATGAAAGGCGCACCGGAAATCGTGCTCGGCCAGTGCAGGCGGATATTGACGCAAGCAGGCATCCAACCGTTGGAGGAATACCGCCCGGAAATTGAAAACCGGTTGCTGCAATACCAGAACCAGGCGATGCGCACGCTGGGATTCGCTTACGGGGAGAGTGACACGGACGACATGGTATTTCTGGGTATCGTCGCTATTTCCGACCCCATCCGGCCGGAAGTACCTGCCGCCATCGCCCGGTGTCTGCACGCTGGAATCGACGTCAAAATCGTGACGGGCGACACACCCGCCACAGCCCGTGAAATCGCACGGCAAATCGGGATATGGCAGGAACAGGACGGCGACGCACAACTCATTACGGGAAGCGACTTCGAACGCCTGTCGGACGACGAAGCCCGGAAGCGAATCGGGAAATTGAAAATCATGTGCCGCGCCAGGCCGACGGACAAACAACGGCTGGTTCAGCTTCTGAAGCGAAACGGTGCGGTCGTGGCGGTAACCGGCGACGGGACCAACGATGCTCCCGCCCTCAATTATGCCGATGTGGGACTCTCCATGGGGTCGGGAACTTCCGTGGCGAAAGAAGCCAGCGACATCACCCTGCTGGATGATTCCTTCCACAGCATCGCCACGGCCGTTATGTGGGGACGTTCCCTCTACCGCAATATCCAGCGCTTTATCCTCTTTCAACTTACGATAAACCTTTCGGCCCTGCTGATCGTGCTGTTAGGCTCCGCTGTCGGGCACGAAATGCCGCTGACGGTCACGCAGATGCTGTGGGTGAACATGATTATCGATACATTCGCCGCCGCCGCGCTCGCTTCTCTCCCTCCCGATCCGGGGGTAATGAACGAGCAGCCCCGCAAAGCAGGCGACTTTATCATTTCCGCCGGCATGCGCACTCGGATTATCGGCATCGGTCTTACCTTCGCCCTGTTCCTGCTGGGACTGAAATACTATTTTACGGATGCTGTGGGAAGCATCTCCCCGTACAACCTGTCCGTATTCTTTACTACCTTCGTTTTCCTGCAATTCTGGAACATGTTCAACGCCAAGGCATTCCTATCCGGCTCCGCCTTCCGGAAGATACGCCGCTGCACCGGTTTTCTGATCATCATGGTGGTCATTCCGGCGGGACAATTCCTGATTGTGGAATTCGGCGGCGAGGTATTCCGCACCGTACCGCTAAGCGGACGCGACTGGGCATATATCATCGGCTCGACGTCCCTCGTTCTGTGGTGCGGGGAACTTATACGCAAAATCAGACCGTTTTTCTGCAAACGAAATACATAGGATGGTAGGTGAGCGGGAAACGTTCGTCCGCCCCTTCTTTCTCATAGCAGCAGGCAAACTGTTGCAGTGTAGCCTTTGTCCAGAAAACAGAAGACCCGGTGGCATTTACGCCTGTTTTCTTCAAATGACGCAGGACATCCACCGCCTCTGCAAAATAGAGCTGCTCGCATTGTTCCTCGAAGCAGAGAATCTCGAAGCGGGAAGACAGACAAGCTGTCAATTTACGCCCGGAGTGATATTGCAGGCCTTTGCCGGCAAAGGGGCGCAATTCCGCCATATTCCGGGGACCGAACGTACTGAATGCCAGCAGTCCTCCGGGTTCCAGATGCGCCGCCAATCTTTCCAGCGTCTCGACCGGGCGGGCAAACCATTGAAAAGTGGAGGCGGAAACCATTAAATCGAAGCACCCCGGAATCTCCCGTTCCTCAATATCCCCCGCCAGACAATGGGTAAGCGGTATTCCGCATTTTTCGGCGGTGCACAGACACATCTCCTCCACCAAATCGTTCACATACAAGCCTGCGGGCTGTATCCGTTCCCGCAGACGGCGGGTGAGCAGTCCCGTGCCGCACCCGATTTCAAGCACCCGCTGCGGCGGATAATCCAGAAAACGCACCAACAATCCGAACAGATAGTCCGCAATCTTCCGCTGCACCGAGGCGTGCTCCTCATAACTCCCGACGCTCCGTCTGAAACGATGCTTTATTTCCGCCTTGTCTATCATACGATTTTACAGTATCTCTTTCCAGTCCGCAAAGCGATAAAACGGATAATGCCCTCCGCCCAGGAAAGTGAGAGGCGCCTTGCCTTCCCACCAGCGTACCTGATTTTCCGGCGGGAAGATAAGGTCCTTTTCGGAGATGTATATTTTATCCCATTTTATACACTTTTTATGCTCAGAGCTGAGCTTATGAATGAGGTGCAGCTCTTCGATCTGTTCCGTTAAGATTCGTCGGGGTTTATTGACAGAAAATAACGCCGCTTCATTCCTCTCCGCCAACATGCGGGCAAAGAATTTTTCCCTTCCCTGTTCCGTCATGCCCTTCTCTGTCAGCTCGTAAACGCGTACCGGTATGCCGAACGAATCATCCACCGGCCGCTCCGTTCCGTTCAAAGCGACAAGCCTGTCCGGCTTCACGCCCCACGCCGGTAGGACATTGGCCGCCGCCCAGACGCCCATAGACCAAGCCACGGCATATACCGTATGATAGGCAGAAAAATCCGGCATGCCTCCCTCCGCTTCCAGGGAACGATAATCGGAACAAATCAGCAAATCGGCATCCGTCTGCAGATGAGCCGCCGCCCGGCAGTCCATTCCCCAGCCGTTGAAGAAAATCAGCACCACCCCCTCGCCTTTCCGTTGAAGCCAGTCCGTTCGCATGGTTTTCCTCCGTTATTCCATACCATTCAACAGGAAATCGAACAGACATTCATAGTCTTCATCGGGAATCGCCGCATTCAGCGAAAAGCGGATCCGGGCTTCATTCTTGGGAACGGTCGGATACCTCACGGGCAAAGCGAAGAAACCGTTGTCCCGCAACAAATCGGCGATCTCGATGCTGCTTTCGTTGGAACCGCACAGGAAAGGCACGATGTGCGACTCTCCCCGCGTCTCCCAGCCCTTTTGCCGCAAAACCTCCCGCAACCGCCCGGCGACACGGTTCAATTTCAGTCTCAATTCGTAAAAATCGGGCATGCGGTTCAGGACGAACCGTGTCCAGGCCACATTCACCGGCGGCAACGCCGTCGTGAATATCAGACTGCGCTGCGTATTGATCAGGAACTCGCGGAACAGCTCGCTACACACGACAAATGCCCCCATCGAGGCAAACGCCTTGCCGAACGTTCCGACAATGAAATCGATGTCCTCCGTACAGGCCTGCTCCTCGCAGCATCCCAGCCCGTTCGTACCCCTCACGCCCACCGCATGGGCTTCGTCCACATACAGGAAGGCATCGAACTCCTTCTTCATCTCGCAAAGCTCCTGCAGATTGACGACATCGCCGTCCATACTGAAAACGGATTCCGTGACGATAAAGACATTTTCGTATTTCTCCCGATTCTGTACCAGGATGTTCCTCAGATGCTCCGTATCCAGATGCCGGTAACGCAGCATTTCCGCCTCGCTCAGACGCAGTCCGTCGATAATGCTGGCATGCACCAGCTTGTCCGCCACGATCAGGTCCCGCTTGGTGGTCAGCGCGGGCAATATCCCAATGTTGGCATGGTATCCGGACGTAAACACCAGCGCCGCTTCCTTGTTATACAAATCCGCCAGATCCTCCTCCAGCAGCCTGTAATATTCGTGATTTCCGGACAACAGCCGCGAAGACACCGCACTGTACGGCAATGCGTTCACATCGGTCTGCCTGTGGAATTCATCCAGAAGTTTCGGATACGTGGACAATCCCAGGTAATCGTTCGAGGAGAGATTCAACATCTCCCGGCCCTCGTCATGAATCAGGAAACCGTTGTGCTGAATATCCCGGAGACGCCTGTAATTTCCCGCCTCCCTTATTGTTTCCAGTTTATTTTTATACCGCTCCAACATAGCGCATAACGAATTATATTATATTTCACTTACAACCTTTTTCAACGCGGACGTTAGCCTGTGCAACTGTTCCGGGGTGATGACGAACGGCGGCATGATGTACACCAGTCTGCCGAACGGTCGCACCCACACGCCTTCCCGTACGAACATCGCCTGGATTTCCGCCATATCGACCGGCTGTTTCATCTCGATGACTCCTATCGCCCCCAATACCCGGACATCCGCCACTTGCGGCCACGCAGCCGCTTCCGCCAATTCCTCCCGCAACTGCTTTTCTATCGCCCCGATCTTTCGCTCCATATCGTAGCTCTTTATCAGGTCGATGGAAGCGTTCGCCACGGCGCAGGCAAGCGGGTTGCCCATAAACGTCGGACCGTGCATAAACACATACGGATCTTTCGAACAGATGCCGGTCGCCACCCGGGTGCTTGTCATCGTGGCGGCGAAACTCATATACCCGCCTGTCAGTGCCTTGCCGATACACATGATATCGGGCTCGATGCCGGCGTGCTCCACCGCCCACAGCTTCCCCGTCCTCCCGAAACCGGTGGCGATCTCGTCACAAATCAAAAGTACGTCAAATTTATCACACAACAATCGCACCTGCTTCAAATAATCCGCCGAATAAAACCACATCCCCCCCGCGCCCTGAACGATGGGCTCGAGAATCACCGCCGCAATGGTGTCATGATGCGCCTCCAGACACTCCCGGAAAGGCCGTATGTCCTCCTCCGTACAGGGGGCGCCGAAACGACACGCGGGATGCTCCACAAAATATTGTATGGGCAGGCAACCGTGAAAAATGCCGTGCATGCCCGTCACGGGGTCGCAGACGGACATGGCATTCCACGTGTCCCCGTGATACCCTTTCGTCAGGGTCATGAAATGCTTTTTCTCTTCCCTGCCCGTCGCGTACCAATATTGCAGCGCCATTTTCATGGCCACCTCCACCGCTACCGAACCGGAATCGCTGAAGAAAATCTTCTCCATGCTCCGCGGTGCCAGGGACAGCACCTTTTCCGCCAATTCCACCGCCGGCCGGTGGGTCAGCCCGCCGAACATGACATGCGCCATCTCCCGCAGCTGTTTCTCTATCGCCGCATTCAGCACGGGATGATTATACCCGTGTATCTCGCACCACCAGGAAGACATCCCGTCGATCAGCCGCCGGCCGTCCTCCAGTTCGATATACACGCCCTCCGCCCTTTTTACAGGGTATACGGTCAGCGGGTTCGTCGTCGAAGTATAGGGATGCCATATATGCTCCCGGTCGAATTTCAATAATTCCGTCGTATCCATAAAGTCTTTCATCAGTTATAAAATCCCAAATCTTTGATTTTCTGCATATCTTCCAGCACTTTCGATCCCAATGTCGTCAGCATGTCCCCGACAATGGCGGCATTGATACCCGCCTCTATCGCCCGGCGTTCAAGGTGTCGTATCAGCAGACGCCCGCCGGCGAAACGCAGATAGGCATCCGGATTGATAAAGCGGAAAAGCGCTACCGACGTCAGTATTTCGTCGTCCGCCAACGCTTTGGCACCTTCCAGCGGCGTACCGGGAATAGGATTCAATATATTCATAGGAATGGACTTTATCCCCAGTTCCCGCAGCGTCAACGCCAGATCGATTCTATCCTCCGTCGTTTCGCCCATACCGATGATACCGCCGGAACAAACCTCCATGCCGACGGACTGCGCCGCCCGGATGGTCTCTATTTTATCCGCCGTCGAATGCGTGGTACACAGACGGGGGAAATACCCCGGAGACGTCTCCAGATTACAATGATAGCGAGGTATACCGGCTTCTTTTAAGCGATGCAATTGTTCCTTTTTCAACAATCCCATAGACGCACAGAGCCGTATCGGAGCGCGGTCATGAATTTTTCGGGCATACCCGCAGATCCTGTCGATATTCCGGTCGGACAACGCCTTGCCGCTCGTGACGAAAGAAAACTTGCTCACGCCGTACTCCGCATTCTTCAACGCCAGATCCACACACGTCCGCTCATCGATGAGTTCGTATTCCTCCACGCGGGTTTTAAACACCGCCGACTGGGCGCACCAGTGGCAATTCTCCGAACATCTCCCCGAACGGGCGTTAACAATGGAACACGTATCGAAATGCCTGCCGCATTTCCGGTCTCTAATTTCTCCCGCAGCCCGATACAAAGCCTCCTTGTCCGGCACCCTGCTCAAGGCAATCGCTTCCTCCCGTCCGATCTGTCCTCCGGCCAGAACCTTTTCCTGTAACTGTTTTATCATATTTTCAGCATAAAAAAGAGGTATGCCGTGGGTCGGCATACCTCTCTATCGTTGTACATTCGTTTTTATCATTTCCGCCGTTTGCATCAGCGCACACTTCGCCTGCCTGCACCCGGAATCCCGTTTTTACCGTCAGCAGCATCGCTTCTTTCCGCAAAACACACGCCTCCGTGTCGTCCGTCTCCCGTACCACCACACCCTTCTTCGCCGACTTCAACAATGCCTTTTCGCAAATACTGATCGAAAAGGTAGTAACGGCAACTTCCTTCCCCAGAACCGCAAAAACGGCATATCCTTTCCGGCTCCACCGGGAAAAGTAAATCACGGAATTTCTATGTCCATTGCTTCGTATCATACGCAAACGCGCCGCAAGGTAATAAAAAAAGTTACAATTGCTGCAATGCTTTCCAGTCAATTTTCGGTTCTTTGCCTGTCGGTTGGCAATGGAACTTTGTTCCCATTGGCACGGATTCGTTAAAGAAGCCGCCCATTTTCAGATAAAACCGGTTGTCTTCGGTATTGCCTCCCTGATAGTCGAGGCGGACCTGGGCTTTCGCCGTTGCATCGTGTGTGAAAGTGGCATCGGTGAGCCGGGTCCATTTGCCTTCTTTGCTGCGTGCCCATTGATTGCCGAAGAAGACTTTACGTGACAAATAGCCTTGTTCCGGATTGAAGTTCTCAAGGAAGCTATGAGGATGTTTATACCATGTGCTGGTCCGGGGACGCAAAAAACTGGCGATTAACTTCCATTCTTTCTCGTCTGTTGCATAGAAATAGGCCGTATAGGCGGTATTGCCTTTCCCGTCCGGTCTGACTTGCATCAGAAATTTGTATGTGTGACCGGCTTTCCAGG
>CAZYJV010000013.1:0-23525 GCA_964647845.1 uncultured Odoribacter sp. | reverse complement strand
TTCTTTTTTATCTTTTTGAAGAACATCTCGAATCTTGATACTTACGTTACCGGTAGCAACTCAAAATTCCTTTCAACCGATATCGTCCCTGAATTCCGTGGAAGTTGTCAAAAACATTCAAGTCCATGAAGAATATAACGCTTACGGATAAGGCAATTACACGATATCTGACATATGCAATTTATCTCTATGGGCAAGAAAAAGTGCAATAAAATGCCTTTTTTAGAATTGTAATAATTTTCATAAGCCACTTGTATGAGTGTTGTGCAGGAAATATTTTTCTGTAATTTTGTAGTGTCTGTGTGGAGAAATCCGTGCTGACATACATAATTGATAAAAGCGTTTTTGCTTGTCCCATTCTTGAAATCTGGACAATTTCATGCATCAAGGGAAAGTGAAACAACGCTCATGCTTGCCATATATTACCCCATGGGTCGTATATCTGGGCTGCGTGGGGTGTCGTTTTATCTTGATGCAAGGGAGTCCAGACCCTCAAGAATGATAAAGCGGAGTAGTTCCCCCACGCTTTTTTTGTATATAAACTTACCTTTTAGGGGAACGGGGTAAAAACTGATTTTTATTACAATGAAAAATTGTGGTTTTATTTACACGTTATTCGTGTGTTTGGGTGTATTGAGTTCTTGTTCTTCTATTCCAGAAGAGAGAAAAGTTTCTGTTTCAAACGTAGAGATTACGGGATTTGTCAAAAACTACATGAAGGTTGTTGATGGCACCTATACGTTTACACAAAACGGAGATGATGCTTTTATTACGGTAAAATTAGAACTAGTCCATAAACTTGAAAAAGAAATTACTACAACTGGTTTCTATGGATTTAGAATTAATGCATTAAGCGAAGATGGAGGTATTTTTGATACCGGATATTATGGCTTCAGCGCTGAAAATTCGGAGTTAGAAAAAGTAGAGGAGTTGCTTAAAGGAAATGTCGGTGAACAAAAAAACATTTCTTTTAAATGGGATTATTTCGGAGTTGATAAAGAAATAGGGGAAAAAATCTTTACCAAAGCGGCTTCCTTTGAATTGATTGATAAAACATTCAAAGAAAAGGTTGAAAAAGAAGTTACGGTAACAAATTCAAATGTTTCTTCCAGCAACAGATCAACTAAAAAGTCTGGAAATGATTGGGATAGTATCTTGGACGATTACGAGAAATATTACGACCAATATATCAAATTGATGAAGAAGGCCAAAAATGGTGATGTCAGTGCCATGACCGAGTATGTGACGATGTTGGAAAAAGCACAGAGCATTGGGGAAAGATTAAGTAATGCACAAGGTGATTTGACGGCGGCACAATCAGCCCGTTTTTTGAAAATTCAACAAAAGTTGGTAAATGCTGCTGCCGAATTTTGATATGGAAGCATTGGCACAACTTTGGGAAAAATATTCGGGCAGGTTTCAAGATGCCGGTCTGAATGAGATTATTGCACGGGGATACTGTTTTTCTGAAGTTTCCCGCAAGAAGGTGCTTGTGGTCGGGATTAATCCCTCTTTCAGGCAGAACGAATCGGAAGGGGTGCAGAATATGAAATGTCTTTCTTTCCGTTACGATGAAACGAAAACCAAGGATTCTTATTTTAAGCAGATCCGCCATTTCATGGGGAAGTTGGATGAGGAGACAACTTATATGGATTTGTTCAATTACCGGGAGACCGTGCAAAAGAGATTGTTTACATTTTTGAACGATAAGGTGGGTGTGGATTTTTTAGCAGAGAATTTATTGATAAGCCAATTGCAGATTGAACGGGAGGTGCAGCCAAAGCTGATTGTGGTGAAAAACCGGGATGCCTGGATGTTTTTCGGGCGGTATGCGGAAGAGAACAACTACCGGTCTGCGGTGTGGATGGGGTATCTGCTGAAGAAAGAAGCGGATACCCCTTGCGGGGAGGCGTTCCGGATCGTAGGGTTGGTGGATAATGAACAGCGAATCGGTTTCCGGACATTGAACACGACTAATCTTTTGGGATCCATCGTGTTGTTTACGAAGCACTACCAATATCTGAAATCATCGGAACGCCCGACTTCCGATATCATAGAGAATTTGTATAACTTATCATTAAAACATTGAATTATGGGAATGTATAACGAACAATTGGAGCAATTAATCGATTATGCCCTTGCCGACGGAGAATTGACAGAAAAAGAAAAGCAAGTGCTTTTCAAGAAAGCAGAGGCAATGGGGGTGGATTTGGATGAGTTTGAAATGGTGCTGGAAGCACGGCTTTTTGAAAAACAGAAGGAGGGGGATTCTAACCCGGACGGGAATACGGCCGCACCTAAATCCGACAAGTTGGGGGATATAAAGAAATGTCCTGCATGCGGTGCGATGATACAGGCGTTTCAAACTACTTGCGCAGAATGTGGATATGAATTTCGAGGGACAGGTCCCAATGTGTTTGTAAAAAATCTATTCGACAAATTGGAGTCTGTGGAAAAAGAGATTTCAAGAGAACAATTTAAGGGAGGAATTTTAGATACTCAAGAAAAGGCAGAGGAACGCTACAAACAAGCTCTCATAAAACGCAAAGGAGAAATTATTCGGAATTATCCTATTCCCCAAACAAAAGAGGATATTTTGGAATTTTTGCATTTTATGAGCCCTAAAACCAAGACGGGTATTGGTTGTGATCCTAACGTGAGGGATTGGAGGAAAAAATTCGAAGAGGTCTTGAGCCGGGGAGAATTTGCATTTTCTAAAGATACACAATTGAAAGCGGAGTTGGAACGTTTTAAACAGCAATATAAAAGTTCTCCTATCGCTTCTTTTTTGGCATGGATTAGCACTCTATCTCAAACGGCAAAGACTTTGGGAGGAGTTGCTATTGGGCTTATTGTTTTCTTTTCTTTGATGGGAGTGCTTGTTGGTAGAGAAAATAAAGAAATAGAGCAAGAAAAGGAACGTTTGGAGTCCATATACGAACAATGCCGTGCAGCCATTCGGGAAAAAGATTATACTCAGGCCAAAATCTATGCAAACCAATTGATATGGGAAGTTCGCGGTGAAAATGAGAAAAAGGCATGGGCACAAAAACGGAAGGAAATGATGAAAATCATCGCTTCGAAAACAGGGGAAAAATATGAAGAAGAAAAAAAGCCGGGAATCATGAATGTAATTAAAGATGCGTTAAAATAATTTTTCAGAATAATATGGGACTATTTGGTAAAAAGTCGGAAGGCAGTTTGATGGATGTCATCCGCTGTGACGAAGAAGAGTATTTGGTGTGGAAATGGCGACCAAGCGGAAGCGCCAACAGCACCAATAAAGAGAATGCAATCCGTTACGGCAGCAGCCTGCGGGTGAAAGACGGAGAGGTGGCCGTGTTTGTCTATAAGCAGTCGGACGGTACGATGCAGGATTTTATCGTCGGTCCTTATGACGATACGATAAAAACGGCTAACTTTCCTGTGTTGACAAACATTGTCGGACTTGCTTTTGGTGGGGCGTCGCCTTTCCAGGCAGAGGTTTATTTCATCAATCTGTCGGGAAATGTGCAAATCCGTTTCGGTATTCCGTATTTTGAGGTGTTCGACCCCCGTTTTCTTGATTTCGGGGTTCCGATGGCCGTTCGTGGAACGATTACTTTCAATATCACGGATTATAAAGCTTTTATTAAGCTGAACCGATTGATTAATTTCGAATTGAGCGATTTCGAAAAGCAGGTCAAGGATGCAGTCATCAAGTATGTGAAGGGATTCATAACCAATGCTCCGGCGGACAATGGCATTCCGGTTCTCCAACTTGAACGGAAAATCATGGAAGTGAGCGATTTGATACAGCAGCGGCTTGCTGTTGAATTCGTTAATGATTTCGGAGTCAATTTGAAACGTTTGGATATTTCCGCCATTGAACCGGACAAGGAAAGCCAGGGTTACAAGGAATTGAGAAAGGTCACGGCGGAGCAGCAAACCCGGACGATTGATGCACAAACTACGGTTGGTATAAAGAATCTGGAGGATACCCAACGCATCAATGCGACCAATATGGAGGATACGCTCCGAATCCAACGTGAGGAAGCGCAGCGTGCCCAACGCCTGCAGACAGAAACGAACTTTATGGGTGCGCACGCCCTTGACCAGCAGGCAGATGTGTTAAAGACAGCAGCGTCCGGTCTGGGGGAAATGGGTAAAATGGGAGGCGGCGGTGGAATGAATCCGGCAGGGTTGATGACGGGTATGATGGTGGGTGGTGCCATGGGAGGCCAAATGGCCAATATGATGCAACAGATGGGCAATAACATGCAGCAGCAACAAAATACGCCGCCACCACCTCCCACTCTGCAGTTCATGATTGCTGTCAACGGCCAGCAAAGCGGACCTTTTACTGTTGCGCAGTTGCAGCATTTGCAGCAGCAAGGGCAATTCGATGCCAATACGTATGTCTGGAAACAAGGGATGGCTAATTGGGAGCTTGCCGGTAATGTAACCGAACTTGCACCCTTGTTCACTTCGAATACGCCCCCTCCTCCACCTGTATTTTAATTATAAACCACTTAAATTTAATAGTCATGGAAGAAAAGAACACAAAAAACAGAAAAGCAAACGTAATTGCAAACATCATTGAGTTGATCATTGTTATTTTATATTTAATTATCGGAGGGAATTCCATTATAAATAATGCTACTTCCGGATACATTGCCGGTATGTTTAGGGAGGTAGGACTTGCCATATTTTGTTTGACACTTGCTATTTTAGCGTTGGCAATTGTATGTTTGATAGTAAAATCCATGCGAACAAAACATACGAGACGAATGGCTATATGGAATATTATATGGTGTATATCCAACTTTTATTTTTTATTTGGATAAAAGCGATATTATATGAGAAATTTTGATTCGATAGACCATTTGGTTGAGTTCGGTTTAGGAGTTGTCGTTGCGAAACAGATGATCAGTACAATGAATCAGGCTATTGCAGGGATGGCAATCCCCGGTGCAGGGAAATCCATCCCTGCACCTTCGAAAACGTATTTTGTGATAGTCGAAGATAAGCAAGCCGGACCGTTTTCATTGGATGAATTGAAGAGATTGATTGCAGAAAAAAGAGTAAACGCTCAATCTTTGATATGGACTCAAGGGATGCCTGCCTGGAAGTTTGCAAACGATGTTTGTGAAGTAAATAAATTATTGATGGAATTCCCTCCTGAAATCAGTTAATGTCATCATTATGAAGATAAATGTATTGAGAAGTTTCTTGGCTTTGATTTTCAGCTTATTGTGTGGTTATGGATTTTGGTCATTACCTGCAGAAAATCCAAGCAGAATACCTATTGCAATTGCTATTTTCATTTGTGTATTTACATCGATGGAAATAGTATGGGGAATTGAATTTAAAGAAAAGAGAGGGGGCATCATGATTAAGACGGCGAGCAGTATTTGGGGGTGCTGCCTGTTTGTATTGGATTCCATATTTCTATGGACACTCGCCAATCTTTCCGTTATCGTAATCGTGAATGGATGCCTGTTTCTATTGTTGTTGCTATGCGTTGATTTTATGTATAAATCCAAAATGTAGACATACACAAACGACGCCTCATAGGTGAGAGATTGGGAAAAGTTGTACCGGAGATTGTCAAAGACGCTAAGATTCTGATGGTCTCCGCTTTTTATTGTTTTCAATTTTAATTTCCGGTTGCGATAGATTTGGCAGGTTTCGAGATTTGTTTGAAGATGAGTGGGGGTACGGAAGAGAAAAAGAGACACTGTCCATAATTTTGTGTCAAGCAATCTCCCAATGCCCCCAAGTCAGCCCCTACACGTTTGATAATTCCATATTTTACAGTTTTTGCATATGATATTTTACGCCATTCTCTGTAATACCATTTATATTTGCAGCGATTTCTTTGCGATTTGCGTTAGGATGACGATGAATGTATTCAATAATTGCAATCTACACTTCAAAAATATGTCTGTTACTGAGATGACTCTCTGTCACGAAACAAATGTAGATAAATTTCAATATACTGCCAATATGGGGTGGTAAGTATTTTTGTGGTAGAATGAGGTAGTTGGGGAGAAATTGGGAAGTATCTCCGGGGAATCTCCGTCTTTTAGCTATACTTGGGCTATGGTTGCTCTATGGTTGGACTATCTGAGCATAGCGGAACCATAGCTGAAGTATAGGTATGATATAGCTAAAGGCCCCGGATACTACGGAGATACACCCCGGTTTCTGTGGAGATTGGGTTGCTTTGTGAATTCTATACGGCAAGCAAAGAGAATGCCGTACAAAATTCAATGGGCTGGGAGGTGCCTACAAATTGCTTCCATGCTTTTTCTTTGTGGCTGATGGCGGAGATTTCGGAGGCGGATACTTCTTTAAAGCGTTCGGCTATTGATTCTAGAGTCGCTAGTTCTTTATCGGAAAATACGGATAAATCGGGTTTTTCAGTTGAAGTGAGGAATGTACCGCCTGCACCTGATTCAAATTCTACCAAATCTTGTTCAATGCAGTCAAGTAGGCTATATCCTCGGTCCCAACGGATAGGAACCGGACCGTATTGAATGGCGCGATATGTCATGCCTGTTATCGCCTGCCCGTGTTGGCGGTAATTAAGAAAGTCTGTGTAGAAAAGCAGTTTGTTCATCTTGGTATTGAATACTCCGTTGCATTTTTCAATGAAATAGAGGATGACGTTTTGCAATTTTTGTATGGATTGCAACGCGAAACCGTTGTCTGCACATCGCTCTGTTTGTCCGAAAATCAGATTTTGTCGGACATCCGTATTGTCATATTGATTTTTGACAGATTCGATTTTGTTGATGATTTTGTCATATTCTTTCTCTGTCAGTTGTTGTCTGGAATTTTTTACAAATGTTTCAAAAACATGAGGATTCATGCACGCTTTCAGTATTTTGCCGTTACTTTCTGCTGGGACATATCCCTCTTCGTATTGACGATATTGATTATCACCGAATCCCAAAATAGCAGACATTTTTAATGCGGATAAGCCGTACGTTTCTCTTAAAGCAATGATTTCATCCACAAACGGGATGGAGTGCTTTACCCTGTATTGGTTATATACTTGGGTGATGTTGGCTTCGTCCATTTCGGTGGTGGTGAATTGTTCGTGTGTTTGGTCGTCTTCGTAAAACTGGGCGATGTAGGAATATTTTTCTTTGCGGTACGTCAATTCACGTTTTTCGTATTTTAATGTGGCGTGACTGCCGGTAAACGGACTTATCATAGCTTACCTCCTTTTTTGCTTTTTGTTTTGTCTTCTTTATACGGATATTGCATCGGATGTTCTGCGATATGAAAGGATATGCATATTGTGGAACAATTAGGATAGCCTAATGAAATTTTGATATATATTTCATGTTTTTGTACATCTTTTCCAAACACCCATATCTCATTTACTTTATTTAGGGTGTCAGTGATGGGACCTTCGCTGTAATCTTCTGTTGTAATTTCTTTAATGACTTTAATTCGTGCCGAGGGAGGCATATCAAGTAATGCCAATGTGGACAAATTTTTACTGCGGTCATCACGAAATACGATATTATATATCTCTGACTTTTGATGAAATTGTTTGAGAAATGATGCAACTTCTTCTTTAGATGCCATCGTGATGCCTTTTCTTTATACAAAAGTAATATTTAAAATTGAATTTTATCTTGTTTTTATGAGAAATTCGACTTTAAAGTTGAATTTTGAATTGAACTATATTAAAATTATTGAGTGTTTGTGGTGTTTTTTTAGTTTTATTCGGAACCGATAGGTCTACAATTTGACTTCGAAAAGAAACGCCCGAAATTTTATTTTCGGGCGTTATGATAAGGTTTGTTATTTGCCTGATTTGTCCGGAAAATCCGGGATAGCAGGCTGTTGCGGGGATTCGGTTTTTAGTTTTTCGAGGATGATTTCGATGGCTTTGTTGAGTTGTTCGTCTTCACCCCTGTATTCCTTGTAAGGATCGTTTTCGATGTCGATGTGCGGAGTGACGCCGGTGCCTTCGATGATGAAGCCGCTGCCGTCAACGGCATACGGAGCATAGGAAGGGGTGACGATGGAACCGCCGTCCACGACCGGAACGGTGCCGCTGTAACCGACTACTCCGCCCCACGTGCGCCGTCCGATGATTGTACCCAGTTTGTTGTGTTTGAATCTGTAAGGGAACAGGTCGCCGTCCGAGGCGGAATATTCATTGACCAACAAAACCTTGGGGCCGACGAAGGTGCCCACGGGATTGACGGAACCTTCGGTCTGGTTGGTGTGCATGGTGTAGAACGTGGGTGTGCGCAGCAGCCGTTCGGTAATCATCGGAGACACGTTTCCTCCTCCGTTCCCCCGGTCGTCGATGATGAGCGCTTTTTTGTTCAGTTGGGGATAGTAGTGTTTGACGAATTCGTTGAGTCCGGCCACGCCCATGTCGGGGATGTGGATGTAACCGACTTCTCCGTTGGTAGCCTCATTCACTTTCCGGATGTTGTTTTGCACCCAGTTGTAGTAGTATAGCTGGGATTCGTCGGCCAACGGCGTTACCAGCACTTTGCGGGCGCCCTCGGCGGAGGGTTTGCCGTTTACTTCCAGTTCGACGGTTTTGTTCGCCATGTCTATGAGGTGACGGAACAGGTTGTCCGAGTTTTTGAGGGAATTTCCGTTGACGGAGATGATGTAGTCGCCTTCTTTGACATCAACTCCCGGCATGGTCAGCGGGGAGCGGGTGGCTTTGTTCCAGTTGGCGCCCCGGATGATTTTTTGTACTTTGAAGTAGCCGGAGGGATCTTTTTCGAAATGTGCGCCGAGCAGTCCCATGGGGATGCGTGCGGGTTCCGGATGTTCTCCGTTCTGCGAGTAGGCGTGCCCTACGTTCAGTTCGCCGATCATTTCACCGATGATGTAGGTGAGGTCCGTGCGGTGATTTACGTACGGAATGAGGGCGTTGTATTTTTCGTAGACGGCATTCCAGTCTACGCCGTGCATGTTCTTGGCGTAAAAGAAGTCACGCATCTGACGCCAGCTTTCGTTGTATATCTGCTGCCATTCCTGGTGGTAGTCGACGTTTTTCTTGAGTCCTGCCAGTGAGATGGGTTTGTCGGAGGTAACGGGAGCGGTCGGGATGTCGATGACCTGTATTTTCTTCCCGTTTACTGCGACGGCTTTTTTGTAGCCGGGACTGAAACTGATGCTGGCATTCAGATTCGTTTCTTTTTTGTTGTCGAGGTTGTATACCGACGTTTGTCCCCGGCGGTTGTAGTAAACGTTGTTGCCGATCATGTGGAGGTTGTAGTAGTAAGAGGGGGCTACAGGCAGCTCGATGATCCGGTTTTCGATGTCTGAAAAGTCGTATGCGAGCGCCGGTTGTTCTTTGGCGTTTTGTTTGGTCTGTGTGTCTTTTTCCGGTTGCTCGGTTTTTATCCGGTCGTTTTCGGGAGCGAAAGGTATTTTGGCGTCACGGGTCAACGGAAGGATATATACTTTCTGCATGTTGTTGTATATGTGGTTCCATTCGGTGTTGCTGTATGTCGGGTTGAAGGTTCTGGAAGAGACGAACAGCAGGTATTTCCCGTCTTTGCTGAAATTGGACGCTCTGGCTCCGTACCAGCCGTCCGTGATCCGGTGTTTCTGTTTTTTGGCGATGTCATATACGACGATGTCGCTCATCGTTTTCTGAGGCAGGGTATAGGTGACGTATTTGCTGTCCGGCGACCAGTTGTACGAGTGAATGGGGCTTATGCCGGAGGTTTCGATCGTTTCGGTTTGTCCGGTGGCGACGTCGGTGATGTTCAGCGTGTTTTTCTTTTCGTTCCACAGGATTTTCCGGGAGTCCGGCGACCACAGGAAGTCGAAGATGTAGGTTTGCAGGTTTCGGGTCAGCTGGCGCTCCTGGCCGCTTTGTACGTCCCGGATCCAGATGTTGAATTCGCCTGTCTTGTCTGAAATGTATGCGATTTGGGTCCCGTCCGGCGACCAGCTTCCGGCGAAGTCGTTGGCGTCGGAGGAGTTGGTCAGGTTGTAGGTGATGCCTTCTTTGGCGGGAAGGGAGTAGATGTCTCCCCGGGCTGTAATCAATACCCGTTCGCCGTTGGGGGCTAAGTCGATGTGGCTGATGTTATCGCTTACGTCTTTTAGTTCGGGACGGGAGCAGGTCTGGTCGTTTTCGATGGATATGCTTACTTTTTCGGTCTTTTGTGTACGGGTGTCGAATTTGTAGATGTATCCTCCGTTTTCATAGACGATCCGGTCTTTTCCGATAGCCGGAAATTTGATGTCGTAATCTGTGTACCGGGTCAGCTGTTTTGTCGTCTTGTCCTGAATGTTGTATGCGTAGAGGTTCATGACGTTGTCCCGGTCGGAGATGTAGTAGATTTCTTTTCCGTCGGCACTCCACATGGGGATGATGTCCTGATTCGGGTTGTCGGTGATTTTTTCGGATTTTTTGGTATCGAAGTCGAAAATCCGGATGTCGTCGGCCATTCCTCCCCGGTATCTTTTCCAGGTTCTGAATTCCCGGAATATGTAGTTGTAGGCCAATTGTTTCCCGCCCGGGGAGAAGGATGCGAAGCCTCCGTTTTTCAACGGTATCTCGACAGATTCGCCGCCTTCGACAGGGACGGTCATGAGTTGTCCCGTAAAATCGTTGAAAGTGTATTGGCGGGTACGGTACAGAATGTTTTTGCTGTCGGGGGTCCAGCCGATGACGATGTTATTGGGGCCCATCCGGTCTCCCAGATCGTCCCGTCCCAAGGTGGCGGTAAAGGTTAGTCTTCGGGGTTCGCCTCCTTCTGCCGGAATGACGAATACTTCCGTATTCCCGTCATATTGTCCGGTGAATGCGATGTATTTCCCGTCGGGAGATATGCGGGGGAACATTTCGTAGCCCTGGTGGGAGGTCAGCCGGCGTGCGGTTCCTCCGTCTGCCGGCACGGAATACAGGTCTCCTGCGTAGGAGAATACGATTTTATCTCCCTGAATGTGCGGAAATCTCAAAAGTCGGGCTTCCTGTGCCTGCGTACCCAGGCAGAAGGAGAAAAAAATAACGAACAGAATGTTTTTTTTCATGGTGATATGTTTTGATTGTGCGAACTTGAAACGGTTATTGCTTCTTTACGCTTCCCGCCCCGCTGACGCCGGCGTTGTATATCCGGGGATCGCCGCTATATACGAGTCTGGAGGCACCGGAAACGTCGTATTGAAGTTCATCTTTTACTTTTATCCTGGCGGAGGAGGCTCCGCTCATGTCGATGTCTGTCTTCCCTGTTTCCAGCCCGGAGCCGTCCCAGCGGCTCGCTCCGGACAGGTCTGCCTTTATCTTGTCGGCGGTGCCCGTTAAGGTTACGTTTGCTGCGGAAGAAACGTCCAGTTCAACGGTTCCTGCCTGTATCTCCAGTTCCAGGGTGGCGGCGGAGCTGACATCGAGTTCCAGTTTTTCTGTCTTGAAGACGGATTTGCCTTCTACGGAGGATGCCGCATGGGCTTTTATCTCCTGCAGATCCTTTATGGTCACGTACACGTTCATCGGGAGTTTGGGGGAAAAGCTGCGGATCTCGTCCCCTTTCAGGGTGATGTGCAGGATCCGGTCCCGGACTTTTGTCTGAATGTAGGGGACGATGTTGTCGTCGGCTTCGACTTCGACCGACTCTTCATTTCCGTGAGTGAGGAAAACGTGTATGGCGTTGTTGACATCGATTCCTTCGAAAGAGCCGGTTTCCCGTTGTTCTTTAAGATTGTTTCCAGAGCCTTTCAGGTCTTTCTTCAGGTTCCAGGAAGATAATACGAGGACTAACAGGAGGAGTCCGAGGTAATGCAATGTTTTCATTTTTCGTTTTTTATATGTTGGACGCAAAGATAGTTAAATAGTTACATTTATTTTAAAATCAGACGTTCGTTGTCGCCGTACATTTCATAGCCGGAGGTAATGACTTTTTCGCCGGGTGCCAGACCGTCGAGTACCTGGTAGTATTGCGGATTCTGCTTGCCGATTTTAATCGGGCGGCGGTAGGCCTCCGTGCCGTCGGGGGAAACGACGAAAATCCATTGTCCTCCGGTGCTTTGGTAAAAAGCTCCGCGGGGAATCAGGACGGATTCGTCCGATTGTCCCAATTGCAGGTTGATGTGATACGTTTGTCCGGTTCTTACGTTTTCCGGCATCTTTTTAGCGAAACAGAGGTCCGTTTTGAATTGGCCGCCCTTTACATCCGGATATACTTTCAGGACTTTCATTTCATAGTTGACGCCCTGGCGTTCGAGAGAAGCCTCCAGGTCTTTTCTGACACGGTCGATGTAGTGCTCGTCGATCTGGGCGACGACTTTGTAATTGTCGAGTACGTTGATTTTGCCGATTTCCATGCCGCTGGAAACGGTTTGCCCGATTTCCACGGACAGGGTCCCCAGTTGTCCGCTGATGGGAGCCTTCACATTCAGGTTGTCATACCTTTCGCGCACCAGTTTTAAATTCCGGCGCATGTTGTTCAGACTCTCCTCCATATTTTCCACCTGGATTTCACGGTACATCGAATCCTGCTTCTGGCGCTCGATCAGCATGCGGTTGTTTTCGACCGAGGTTTCATAGTCCTCCTTGGCGGTCAGGTAGTCCTCTTTGGCGATAAGGTCCTCTTCATACAGCTTTTTGTTTTGTTCGTATTTCCGTTTGTTGCGGGTTACGTTCAGCTCGCTTTGCAGCCGGTCCTGACGGATGGTCAGCTTGTCCTTCTCCATTGAAAGCAATGTATTGCGCAGCTCGTTCTCCTGGTAAGCCAGATCGGCTTCGCTTTTCAGAATCTCCATGGAGAGGTTCGGGTTCTCCAGCCTGACGATGATTTCCCCTTTCTTCACCATGGCCCCTTCCTCGACCACTTTCTCGACGACGCGGCCGCCTTCCAGCGCACTCAGCTGAAAGAACATGATGGGTTCCACATTGCCCATGATGCGGATGTAGTCGTTGAAAATTCCTTTTTTGATTTCCTCGACGGTGATTTTGTTCTTCTCCACCCTCAGCGTCGCGCTGTGATTGCCGAAAATCAGCCAGCCGATGAATAATAAGGCGAACGCACCTCCTGCGATATAAGGAATATGTTTTTTCTTCAATCCTTTTTTCTGCTCGATAATTTTGTCCATGTCGTATTTTATTTAATGATTGTTCGGAATAAAACGGTTTTAATGTTTGATCTTGGTCTGCAGCGGCGTGCCTTTGTAAAAATCGACCATCCTTTTTTTGATGCCGTATGTCAGTTTGGCCTTCAATAAGTCCAGCTTGGCCTGTCTCAGGTTGTTGTCGCTTGTGTTGACGTCCAGCACCGTTACCAGTCCCTGTTCATATTTTTTCCGGTTGGCCTGATAGGAAAGTTCGTTGAAGTTGAATTTCTTGAGGGCCATGTTGTATTCCTGGGCTGCGGACTCGAGTTCCTGCACGGCCAGTTCGATTTCCTTGTAGGTGTTTTGCAGCGTTTGCCGGTAAGCGAATTCGGCGTCTTTCATCTGGTATTTGGCGCGGGAGACATTGGAATGCCTGTACAGACCTCCGAAAATAGGAATGTTTACACTGAAACCGAAACTTTTTCCCAGATTGTCTTTTACCTGTTTGGAAAAAGGGTTGTTCTGGGTGTCGTAGTAATAGGTGTTGAGGCTTCCCGACATACTGAACGAAGGCAGCAGGGAGCCTTTGTTGATGTACCAGTTGAGCCGGGCCGCCCTGACGTTCAGCTGCGCCGAATTGATTTCGGGCAACTGGTTTATGGCCTGGTTGAAAATCTGGTCGGTCTGTATGCTTTCGTTCTCCGGAAGAGTGCTGCTCAAAGAGGTGATTTCTATCTCGAATTCTTCGTCCGATTGGTAGTTCATGGCCTGTTTCAGCGTTACCAAAGCCGTCGCTTTTTTGTTCCGGTTGGAAATCAGTGCGAACTCGCATTCCGCAACCTGGGCCTGTATGTCGAACAGGTCGCTTTTGGGCTTCATGCCCAGTTCATGCTGCCGTTCCGTTTTCTTCAATTGCAGCCGGGCGTTTTCCAGCTGCTCCCGGGAAATTTCGATCAGTCCTTCCGTATAGGCCAGGTCATAAAAAGCCTGCATGATATTGACGGCGATGTCGTTGGCTGTTTTTTCCGATTCTTCCAGCCCCTGCAGTTCCGATACTTTGCGGTAGCGCAGCGTATTGACGGCCTTGAAGCCGGAAAACAGGTTCAGGGAGGTTCCCAGGTAATAGTTGTTTGACATGATGCGGGTGTTGACATACGTGTTGTCTTCACCGATAGAGCGTCCGAAATTGTATCCGAGGCTCGAAGAACCGCTGACAGACGGCAGAAGGTCCAGCCGGGCGTCTCTCAGATAAGTGCGGTCGATTTTGTTGCTCAACAGCTGGCGCTCCATTGCGAGGCTTTTCTCTACGCCGTAGTCGATGCATTCCTGTAAAGTCCATTTCCTGGTTTGGGCGTTTGAAAAAAGGCCCGGCAGCGCAAGAAATAAAAATAATAAGTTTAACTTGATCATATCCGTCGGTTTTGTATTTTTCTGTTTTGCTAAAGGCTTTGCCAAAATCGTGCCAAAATAATAAATCGTTGTGAATCATTTGTTTCGAATGTGCTTTTAAAAACGGGGTGTAAAAAAAATAGACAATATTGTGTGATTATTTTACAGGGAAGAAATTTTTTACAACCTTTGCCGGTATATGAAAAATGCTTTTTAGTTTTGGATAAACAAAAACGAACGCCATGGTGAAAAAAGGAACAATACTGGTAGTGGACGATAACAAATCGGTTTTGACTGCGGTAGAACTGTTGCTGGGAAGTTATTTTGAGAGGGTGGTCACATTGCTGACTCCCGACAGGCTTCCCGCAATCCTCACGGAAGAAAAAGTCGATGTCGTTTTATTGGATATGAATTTCTCTGCGGCTATCAATACGGGAAATGAAGGTTTGTACTGGTTGTCGCGGGTGAAGGAGCTGACGCCCGACATTCCGGTCGTGCTTTTCACGGCTTATGCCGATATAGAACTTGCCGTAAAAGCCGTGAAGGAGGGGGCTGCGGATTTTGTCGTGAAGCCCTGGGACAATGCCAAGTTGGTGGCGACGCTGCTGTCCGCTTACCGTTTGCGGGAGTCGCAGGGAGAGGTGAAACAGCTGAAGGAAGAAAAAAATGCCCTGAAAAACCAGCTTAACAGCGAGCCCTCCATGTTGTGGGGAACGTCGCCGGCGATCATGCAGGTGTACAATCTGATAAGCAAGGTGGCGAAAACGGATGCCAATATTTTGATTACGGGAGAGAACGGAACGGGAAAAGAGATGATAGCCCGGGAGATCCACCGGCTGTCCAACCGGTCGTCGGAAGTGATGATTTCGGTCGATATGGGAGCCGTTACGGAAACCCTTTTCGAAAGCGAACTGTTCGGGCATGTAAAAGGGGCATTCACGGATGCCAGGGAGGACCGCGCCGGAAAGTTCGAGGCGGCGAACAAGGGGACCCTGTTCCTGGATGAAATCGGCAACCTTTCCTACGGTTTGCAGGCCAAGCTGCTGGCGGCCCTGCAGAATCGCAAGATCACCCGCATCGGCTCCAACAAACCGATAGACATCGATATCCGTTTAATTTGCGCCACCAACCGGAATATACAGGATATGGTGGAGAAAAACGTATTCCGTGAAGACCTTTTGTACCGCATCAATACCATCCATGTCGAGATTCCGCCTTTGCGGGAGCGTCAGGAGGATATTGTGCCTCTGGCCGAATATTTTCTGAAAAAGTATATGTCGAAATACGGAAAAGAAAATATTAAGCTGCAACAGCCCGCCAAAGAGAAGCTGACGGAATACAAATGGCCGGGAAATATCCGGGAGCTGCAGCATGCCGTGGAGAAGGCAGTGATTATGTGTGAAGGAAATTCCATCAAGCCTTCCGATTTCTTTTTCAAGACGGTGACGACCTCTTTCATCGACAGGAACGAAACCCTGGAGGATATGGAGAAACAGATGATCAAACTGGCCATTGACCGGAGCAACGGGAATCTGTCGGCAGTCGCCTCCCAGCTGGGAATAACCCGGCAGACGCTGTACAATAAAATGAAAAAATACGACCTGTAAATTTCCGCTTATGTTTCATAAAATATCGTTGTATCTGCTGTTGTACATCCTTGTCATCGTCGCTTTTTCCGTGGGAAGTTTTTTCTGTTTTATGAAGGGGGCTACCGGATGGGGTGTCGCCTGTGCGGCGGGTACCGTTTTTTTTATATCCAAGACCCTGACATTGTATAACTCCGTGAACCGGAAGATCGCCTATTTCTTTGAGGCCATGGAAAACGACGACTATTCGATCAATTTTATCGAACGGAAGGGTACGTCCTCGGAAATGTTTCTGAGCTATATCCTGAATAAAATGAAGAATATCATCCGGAAAACCCGGATAGAGTCGCAGCAGCAGGAGAAGTTCTACGAATTAATACTGGAGAGCATCAATTCGGGGATTGTCGTGCTGAACTCCCGGGGATTTGTCGTGCGGACGAATGCGGCGGCATTGAAGTTGCTGGGACTGGGCGTGTTTACCCATCTCCGCCAGCTCGACAGGGTGGATCCGGCACTGACGGCGTTGTTCGACAATATCAAATCGGGCGACAAAAAGACGTTTTCATTGACCATGGAACGGGGCACTGTTCAGCTGAGCATCAAAGCGACCGGCTTGTGGCTGGACAAGGAGTCGGTGCGGCTGGTGGTGATTCACGACATCAACAACGAGATGGACGAGAAGGAAATCGAATCCTGGATTAAACTGATCCGGGTGCTGTCGCATGAAATTATGAATTCCGTCGCTCCCATTACGTCCCTGAGCGATACGCTGCTGACGTTGTATGAAGATGCGGGCGTGGAGGAGCGGGATATCCGGAACAACGCCGTCAACGGCTTGCGCGTGATCAGCGAGACGAGCAAAGGTCTGGTGTCTTTTGTGGAGTCTTACCGTAAGTTTACCCGCATCCCTACTCCTGAAAAAGAACTGTTCAACGTGTCCGAATTCATACAGCGCATCGTTATTCTTTGCAGTGCGGAAAATAATTTCAAATCCGTAAGAATCGATGTGAGCAGGGTGCCGGAGGATTTAAAATTGTATGCCGATTCCAATCTGCTGGGACAGGTGATGATCAATATCGTGAAGAATGCCATACAGGCTTTGCAGGGGAGAGCGGATGCGTGCATCGAAATCGCTGCCTGCAAAACGGAGGAGGACCGTACGGTGTTTACCATTAAAGACAACGGGCCGGGTATCCCCGAAGAGTTGATGAAACAGATATTCGTTCCGTTTTTTACCACCAAGGAACAGGGCTCCGGAATCGGTTTGAGTATTGCCCGGCAGATTATGCGGGCCCACGACGGCTCGATACGGGTTCATTCCGTTCCGGATAAGGAGACCCGTTTTACGATAGAGTTGTAAAAGGGAAACGACCCCCGTCAGCGGATGACGGATTTGATATTTTCAATCAGCATTGCCACGGCGACGGAATTAAAACCGCCTTCCGGAATGATGACGTCCGCGTATTTTTTGGACGGTTCCACGAATTCTTCGTGCATGGGCTTTACGGTGGCGATATATTGGCCGACGACCGATTCCATGCTTCGTCCCCTCTCGCGAACGTCGCGCAGGATGCGCCGGGCCAGACGGATATCCGCATCGGTATCGACGAAGACCTTGATATCCATAAGGTCCCGCAACTTCTTGTTTTCAAATATCAGAATCCCTTCCACGATCAGAACTTTGGCGGGAATCACCCTGACGCTTTCTTTCAGTCGGTTGTGGTCCACGAATGAATAGACGGGCCGCTCTATCGCCACGCCCTCCCTCAGGGCCTTCACATGTTCGATCATCATGCCGGTGTCGAAGGATTGCGGATGGTCGTAATTGAGCTTCCGCCTTTCTTCCAGACTGATGTCGTTGTTTGGCTTATAATAGTAATCGTGGCTGAGGGTGATGACATCCTTCTCTGCAAAGGCTTCCTGTAATTTTTTTACCAACGTGCTTTTTCCTGAGCCGGTGCCTCCGGCTACCCCGATTACTGTGACTTGCATGGTTTCCGATTTTGATTTTTGCAAAGATATGTTTTTATGTCCTGCTTTTATTAGGCATCGATGTATTTTTCGACAAGTCCGGCGATGCGTTCCGTGTTGTTCCCGATCTCCTGTCTCAGGGTCCTGTCGTCGTAGGATTTTAATTTTTTTATGATACCGTCCAGCAGGCCGGCACTGAACACGCGGTGTTCTTCATAGATGTGTCTCTGCTTCTCGAGATTTTCAGCCGATTCCGCACAGGACGCGGGTAGGTGGCTCAGCTTTTCTGCCGTAGCCTTGTGGGCTTCGTCGAAAATGTTGACGCTGACATAACGCTCCTGGGCGTATTCGATGCCGTTTTTCATTTCGAACCCGTGGCGGGCGGCGACGGCCAGACCGGCTAACAGCAGGTAAAGGTCCGCCGAACCGTCCGGACAGCGGAATTCTACGGTTTGTTTGATGCCGGGATCCGTTTCCTGCGCCGCCTTTTCGAGAGGATTGGCATCCGCAATCATCTGTGCCGCTCCCTCTGTCCAGCCTAACGGCACGCGGACCAGTACGGAACGGTTCCGGTCGCCCCAGCAGATATTGGTGGGCGCTTCCTGGTGAGGTACCAGCCGGAAATAAGAGGTCGGATTCGTATTTCCGAAAGCCGTGAGGGAAGAGGCGATGTCAAGGATGCCGGCGATCGCTTTCAGGGCCGTATCCGTCAGTCGGCCGTCGGCGAGGTACATGTTTTTTCCGTTCTTCATTAGGCGGGTATGGATATGCAGGCCGCTCCCCGCTTTGCCGGCCGTGATTTTGGGGGCAAAAGTCAGCTGGATGCCGTAACGCTCCGCCAGCGTGCGCATAATCCATTTGGCGATGACCAGCTGGTCGGCAGCTTCTTCGATGTCGACCGGCAGAAACTCTATTTCATTCTGTTCATAGGCCGTCGTTCCCAGGGTAAAATTGCCTACTTCCGAATGTCCGTATTTTATTTGTCCGCCCGTTTGGGCGATGGCACGCATGCATTCGCAGCGGAAACCGGCCCATTTGCAGAAAGGGGTGGATTCATGGTAGCCTCGCTGGTCTTCGGTCTCGAAAAGCGTTTCTTTTTCGCTGATGACATAATACTCCAGTTCTCCCATCGCCTGGAATTCCATGCCCGTTACTTTTTTGAATGCTTCGTGGGCCTTGCGCAGCGTATATTCCGGAGCGCTTTCCAGCGGCCTGCCTTCTTTGGTGTAATAGCTGCACAGTATGTCGACGGCCGGAATCTCGCTGAACGGATTCAGAAAGGCGGTCCGGTAACGCGGAATCACATACAGGTCGCTTGCGCCCGCCTCGATGTATGGAAACAGACTGGAACCGTCCACCCGTTCTCCGTAGGTAAGGATGCTGTCCAGATGCTGGAGGCTGTTGATGATGAAATTCAGCGTTTTGAGCCGTCCGTCCGCCCCCACATAACGGAAATTTACCATTTCGATCCGATTCTCCGTGATGTATCTGATCAGATCCGCTTTCGTGAAATCCTTTTGGGCTTTCTGCAAATGTCGTACCAACGGGTTGGGATTCAGTGCGTATGCGTTTTCCATGTTTTTTGAGCTGAAGTTTATAAAACAAATCTATGAAAATATTCAGAAACAAAAAAAGCAGGACGATACTATTTGGATCCCACTCATATTTATGCATGTCGGAGGTGTTCCGGTTGTAGCGATACTGCTTTATTCAGAGTTTTTATGAAAATAATTGCATATTCATTTGCATTCGACAAATATTTATGCATATATTTGCAAAATCATTCGTCAGGAATGATGATATATCCGGAATAATCCGAGTCAGCGGCAAGCTGAAAAAGATATTAAGATTTAGGCTGTTTGTGTGAAAAGTTGTCTGCATATTATCCCGATTGTATTGAAGGGATAGTAGGGCAGAACAACTTTCCGCCGGACTTTTTCCTGCCAGACCTTCCTGTTGCATGTTTATTATTACTGACGGCGGCTGTTTTTAAACGGCAGACGCGGAAACAGTTTCCGGAAACGCATCAATGTGCCGGTCACATTATTTCCCGCAACGATGAGCGTGACGGCGGCGATAATCAAGAATATCCCGCACAGCAGCCTGAATGTCAGGGACTCTCCGAAAATCGTCACTCCGAAAAATACGGCTGTTAAAGGTTCCAGGGCTCCGAGTATGGCTGTCGGAGTCGAGCCGATGTATTGGATGGCCTGGGTCGTGCACAGAAAGGAAATGGCTGTCGGGAAGACGGCCAAGGCTACCAGATTTCCCCAGTGATACCACGTCCCGGCGAAACGGAGCGTTTGCCCGAAATTCACCCGGACGAAAAACAGAGACAGGCCGAACAGCAAAACATAAAAAGTGAGTTTGAGGGTGGCGATGTCTTTCAGCCGGGGGCGGTTTACACTTACAATGTAAATGGCGTACGAAAGCGAAGAAAGCATGACCAGGGCGATGCCTGTCAGACTGAGTGTCGCCCCGTCTTCTCCTTTATAGAGCAGGCCGATTCCGGTCAAAGCGAGTAAAATGCACCCTACCGTCAGGAAAGACAGCTTCTCCTGGAAGAAAAGAGTCATGATCAAAGCGACCAGGATCGGGTAGACGAACAGTAATGTGGAGGCAATGCCGGCTTCCATGTAATTGTAGCTTTGAAACAGTGCCAGCGAGGAGAGGGACACTAATATCCCCATGACGATTAACGGCAGAATCTCGTTTCTTTTCAAGCGAAAGTTCCGGCCCCGGCTTTTGAGCATGAGGCCCAGGACGGGGATGGCGAACAGGTACCTGAAGAAAAGGACGGAATCCGGGTCCATGCCCGCTTCATAAAGCGGAAGGGCGAAAAGAGGATTCATTCCGTAAGTGGCGGCAGCGATGGCCCCCAAAATATATCCTTTGGTTTTTACATTCATACCCTTGCCGTTTAAAAATAAAACCTCAAATACCATGTGGTATTTGAGGCCGCTGGTCTCGTGATCCCGTGGGGACTCGAACCCCAATCAAAGGAACCGGAATCCTTCATTCTATCCATTGAACTACGGAACCAAATGCGATTACAAAAGTAATAAATAAAATAAAAAAAGGGGACCTTCCGTCCCCTTTTTTATTGAATTTTAGGTCAATTCTGAACTTTTTGTCTCGAACCGTAATTGATCCTTAGGGAATTAGCCTTACGCAACTCCTGTTTTATATCGGTCACGATACCCATCGTGGTCGACGACTGTATTTTCAGGTTGTTCGTAATGCTGTTCCTGTCCTCTTCTTTGCGCGCTTCACGCTCGGCAGCGACGAATGCGCCTAATTCCTGAAGAGTGGCAAAACGGTCGTTCAATTGAATACGAGGCTCCGTACCGTAAGCTTTTTGATACTGAATCGTCGGTTTGCCGACATAAATGTTACTTACCAGCGATTTTTTCTCCAGCTTTGCTATCTGTGTCGCCTGAGGCATATTGTTTTGAACCATGAGGGTAACTTCACGCATGGTGGTACTCACCATGAAGAAGAACAACAGCATGAACACAATATCAGGTAGTGACGCGGTAGAAATAGCCGGTGTCTCCTTTTTACTGTCTTTTTTAAACTTTGCCATTACTTTTTCTTTCCTCCTATGTTTTTAGGTTCTGCTTCAGATATCGACATGGGAACCCATTTCTTAATCGCTTCCTGCTGGTCGCTGTTCAAGTCATTGTATTTTTTGCCCCATTTCGATTTCGCTTTGCGATCTCTTGCTTCGCTGAATGCTGCAGCCAACTGATCCTGTACTGCAATATACATTTCATAAGAAGTACCCTTGTCGCTTTGAAGGGAAATCACTCCTTTGGAAACGTCGACATTGCCCAAACCTTCGATCTCTTTGGGTGAGGTTTCCGGAAGATTCTCGTCATTCATCGGATTCAGGATAAAGTCGAGGGCTTTGTCCTTCAGACGGTTTACCTCCAGAACATCCCCGTCGACCATAAGCATATTGTCCTTGTTTACCAAAATCTGCAGAATATTTCTTTTCGCGATTTTGGGCGCTTCGGTGTTATCCGGCTGATATGGCGGTAGTCTTCGGAACATACCAGAATCGACATTCATTGTCGTTGTAGCCAGGAAGAATACAAGCAACAGGAACGCAATGTCTGCAGTCGAAGTCGCGTTGATTTCCGGTGTTTTTTTTGCCATATTGTTATTTTTTATCTAATCCCCCGAAGGGGAATGATTATCTTATTTTTCTCAACAGTTCAGTTGCAAAAATTGCAATGATTGCAGCTCCGAAGAGAATATACATTGTATAGATGATCGTATCGGAGAATATCAAGCGGGAGGGAACATTGTCCGTACCGGTATATCCTATGATATTCAGCGGGGTTCCGTCTGCCATTGCATAAGCGATCAGGACTACGATAACCAGAGCTCCTACGCCGATGAAGCTTTTCATGGCTTGCTTCGGACGGGTAAACAGACGTGCGATCGGGAATATCAAAGCAGAAGCAACGGCTATGATAAACAATATATATGCCCAATTCAGTAATGATGCCGTATAAACCGGGGTGGTGTATATTTGGTCGGGCACCTCTCCTCCGAAGATAAAGAAGCCCAGAATAACCACCGTAATGGCAAACATTACGATTGTGACGATTTTTAAAATTTTCTCAGTCATGGTTATTATTTATTTTTTTGATTGTATTTTACTAAGATATCCAACAAGCTAACTGAAGCATCTTCCATATTGTTCACGATGCCTTCGATTTTTGAGTTACAGTAGTTGAAGAATACCTGAAGAATCATAGCTACGATCAAACCGCCTACGGTCGTAATCAAAGCGACCTTGATACCTCCTGCAACCAATGCCGGGCTCATATCACCTGCAGCCTGGATGTTATCGAAGGCCTCGATCATACCGATTACCGTTCCCAAGAATCCCATCATCGGAGCGATGGCGATGAACAGTGAAATCCAGGTCAGACCTTTTTCCAGAAGACCCATCTGTACGGAACCGTAAGATACGACTGATTTTTCAACCATGTCTACACCCTGGTCGTAGCGCATCAGACCCTGATAGAAAATGCTGGCAACAGGACCTCTGGCATTGCGGCAATATTCTTTTGCTGCTTCGATGCCGCCGTTGTTCAGTGCATCTTCAACACCGGCAACCAGTTTCTTGGTGTTGGTGTCGGACAGGTTCAGATAAATAACTCTTTCAATAGCGATAGCCAGACCGAAAATCAAACAGAGGATAACGGCTGCCATAAATCCGGCGCCACCTTCGATGAATTTCTGCTTGATGGCAGCGTGCAAAGTCGTACTTTCTACGACATCTTCATCGCTTGAACCAATCGTGGTCGTCGTTTCAACCTGCTCGGTTGCCGTAGCTTCTGTTGCTTCCTGTGCTTTTAGCATAGATGATGCTCCGAATGTAAGCATTCCTAAAACTGCTATGAGTGCGAATAATTTTCTCATGATCAATTTAACTGATTTTAGTTTATAAATAATTGAATTTTAACTCTATATGTTTTTCTTTTTTATGCAAACCTTTGTGTCTGATTCGTACAATCCCCCCTCAAA
>CAZYJV010000012.1:21017-25021 GCA_964647845.1 uncultured Odoribacter sp. | reverse complement strand
GCGCCAAGGCATACCTGGTGAACACCGGCTGGAACGGAACCGGCAAACGTATCTCCATCAAAGATACCCGCGGTATCATCGATGCCATCTTAAACGGTTCCATCGACAAGGCCCCGACGAAAACCATCCCGTTCTTCAATTTCGTGGTACCGACCGCTCTGCCGGGCGTAGACCCGAAAATCCTTGACCCGCGCGACACTTATGCACAGGCAAGCGAATGGGAAACCAAAGCGAAAGACCTTTCCGACCGGTTCATCAAGAACTTCAAGAAATTCGAAGGAAACGCAGCCGGCAAAGCACTGGTGGCTGCCGGTCCGAAATTATAATTCCGGCTATCGTCCGGATAAGAAGCCGCTCCCGACGGGAGCGGTTTTTTTATTGGTGAGTTTTTTCGTAACTTAGCAGCCCGAAACAAAAAGTAAAAACTATGTATTCACAAGACGAATTCAAGAAATATGCCATAAAGCACAAGGGTATCAGCAGCCTGAACCTCCACCGGTTCGAATCGGCCACAGCGAGTTATCTATCGCCGACCATCATCGAGGAGCGGCAGCTGAATGTCGCCTCCATGGATGTGTTCTCGCGTCTGATGATGGACCGCATCATTTTTCTCGGCGTACCCATCGACGACGATGTGGCCAATATCGTTATGGCACAGCTTCTGTTTCTGGACTCCGCCGACCCCGGCAAGGATATCCAGCTTTATTTCAACAGTCCGGGAGGTTCCGTTTACGCGGGCTTGGGCATCTACGACACGATGCAGTACATTAACTGCGACGTAGCCACCATCTGCACCGGGCTGGCGGCTTCCATGAGTGCCGTCCTCCTCTGTGCCGGAACCGCAGGCAAACGTTCGGCGTTAAAACACTCCCGGGTGATGATTCACCAGCCCATGGGAGGCGCACAGGGACAGGCCTCCGACATCGAAATTACGGCACGGGAAATCCAGAAGCTGAAAAAGGAACTTTATGCCATCATCGCCGAACATTCCGGCAATCCCCTCAAGAAAGTGGAAAAAGATTCCGACCGCGACTACTGGATGTCGGCGGAAGAGGCAAAGGAATACGGAATGATTGACACGATTTTAACCAAGGAAAACAAATAATGAGTATGCAGGACAAATGTTCATTCTGCGGCCGGTCGCGCAGTGAAGTGGAGTTGCTTATTGCCGGAATGAACGGATTCATATGCGACCAGTGCGCCCACCAGGCCATGGACATCGTCAATGAAGAGCTGAAAAGCCAGTCGTCTCTCAATCTGGAGCATATCGAAATAAAAAAGCCGCTGGAGATCAAGGCATTTCTGGATCAATATGTCATCGGACAGGACGAGGCCAAGAAGCACATCGCTGTCGCCGTCTACAACCATTATAAACGCCTGATTCAGAAAGAGGATACCGAAGGCGTGGAAATCGAGAAATCCAATATCGTCATGGTGGGAAGAACCGGCACGGGCAAAACGCTGCTGGCCCGCAGCATCGCCAAAATGCTGCACGTTCCCTTTACGATCGTCGACGCCACCGTTCTGACGGAAGCCGGATATGTCGGGGAAGATATCGAATCCATTCTGACGCGGCTGCTGCAGGCTGCGGATTATGATGTCGCCGCCGCGGAAAAAGGCATCGTGTTTATCGATGAACTGGACAAAATCGCCCGGAAAGGCGACAATCCGTCCATCACGCGGGATGTCAGCGGCGAGGGGGTGCAGCAGGGACTGCTGAAGCTCCTGGAAGGCTCGGTGGTCAACGTTCCTCCCCAGGGCGGACGCAAACACCCCGACCAGAAGATGATCCCGGTAAATACCAAAAATATTCTGTTCATCTGCGGAGGCGCCTTCGACGGCATCGAACGCAAAATCGCCATGCGTCTGAACACGCAGGTGGTCGGCTTCAACGCCAGCAAGGCGAAAGAAAAAATCGACCGGGACAATTTCCTCCAGTATATCACGCCCCAGGATTTGAAATCTTTCGGACTGATACCGGAAATCATCGGCCGCCTGCCGATACTGACCTACCTGGAACCACTCGACCGGACAGCTTTGCGCAACATCCTGACAGAGCCCAAGAATGCGATTATACGGCAGTATGTCAAGTTGTTCGAATTGGACGGAATAAAACTGAAATTCGAGGAGGAAGTATACGAGTACATCGTCGACAAGGCCATCGAATTCAAGCTGGGAGCCAGAGGCCTGCGGTCTATCTGCGAAGCCATCATGACGGATCTGATGTTCGAAGCCCCCTCGCAGGACCGGAAGAAAATCACCATCACCAAAACGTATGCCGAAAAACAACTGGGCAAACTCGATTCGCAAACGTTAAGAGCCTAAAAAAGCGGATCAGACGATCCGCTTTTTTTATTTCAGCATCATATAGGGAATTTTCGTCAATCCTTCCGCCAACTGGTTGATGCCTTTCTCCAGTTTCCCTTTCAGCATCATTTTCAGCATGAAATTCAATTCCCCGATAAAGGTCAACCGCAGACGGGTATCGTAAGGACCGTTCTCCAGCAGCTGTATCCACAAATTAAATTCAAAAGGCAGATTGGCGTCTCCCCCCAGCTTAATCATTTTGGGAGCCTCTTTCTCCACAATCTTCACCGTCACCTCTCCCATGCCTTTGACAGTCAGCACACAGGAGTCCTCGCTAAAACGCACATCCTCAATCTTGTCGGAAATCTGCGCCATCTGTCCGCTGCCCGCCCCCATCTGCTTGGCCATATTGATCATCGCTCCGATCCTGTTGAAATCGGAAAGGAAGGAATAAACACTGTCAATGGTGCTGTCTATCTTATAGATTTCGCTTACAATTTTCGTTTCTGCCATATCGTTTTTATTTGGATGCCTGAATATTTTACTTATAGGTTTCAGGACTCTTACGCCATTCTTTCAGTTTCTCCACATCGCCCTCCTGAACATATCCGGTCCTGACGGCCAGATCGATCATGGCGTTGTAATTGCTCAGCGTGGTCAGCTCGCAGTGCGCCGCTTCAAAGTTATCCACGGATTTCTGGAAACCGTAGGTGAAGATGGCTGCCATTCCCAATACTTCGCACCCCGCATTACGCAATGCCTCCACTGCCTGCAGACTGGAACCGCCGGTAGAAATCAGGTCCTCGATGACCACGACTTTCTGTCCCGCTTTGTATTCTCCCTCGATCAGATTTTCCAGACCGTGGGATTTGGCCGAGGAACGGATGTAGATAAAAGGCAAGTTCAGTTCCTGCGCCACCAGTACGCCTTGGGCGATGGCACCGGTAGCCACTCCGGCGATGACTTCCGCCTGGGGATATTTTTCACGGATAACGGCTGCGAACTGTTCCTTGATATAATTGCGCACTTCCGGATAGGACAACGTCTTCCGGTTATCGCAATAGATGGGTGATTTCCAACCGGACGCCCACGTGAAAGGATGAGCGGGTTCCAATTTTATAGCTTTGATTTTCAACAAATGTGAAGCGACATTTTCTGCAACTGTACTCATTTTTATTATTTTTGTCGGGTTAAAATTATTGTTTCAGGTCCGGATTCCGGTCCGCGCTTTTCTCTTCAATTCTGGTACAAATGTATAAAGTATTTTTTAAAGAAAGCTTTTTTCAGTTAACCGATGATGCCGGAATGCTTAAAAATCACCCGGATGCCCTCTCCCGACCCGGGAGAGACGAACTCGCCTCTTTCATACACGCCCGTTTGGAACAGGACGACACTTTTCATACCGTCATCTACCATCCGGACCTGGATTCATTGTTTTCCCGTTTCCGGTCCTGCTTTAAAGCGGTTGGAGCCGCCGGCGGCGTGGTCCGGGATAAGGACAGGATTCTGGTCATAACACGTCTGGGTGTGCCGGATTTGCCCAAAGGCCACATCGAAGCCGGAGAAGACACGCAGACATGCGCCCTCCGGGAAGTCAGGGAAGAATGCGGATTGCAGGAGCTCCGGATCGAAGAGCCGCTGCAAGACACGTGGCACATCTATTTCCGGGATGAGAAATGGCATTTGAAACAGACCCG
>CAZYJV010000012.1:1634-20917 GCA_964647845.1 uncultured Odoribacter sp. | reverse complement strand
AAGACACGTGGCACATCTATTTCCGGGATGAGAAATGGCATTTGAAACAGACCCGCTGGTTTACGATGGTGTGTGCGCCCGACCAGCCCCTGACGCCACAGACGGAGGAAGATATCGAAAAGGCATACTGGCTTCCCTGCTCGGCGATAGAGACGATCATACCCCGGACATACGCTTCGCTCCGGCCGGTATTTACCGAAGTGAAGAACCTGTGTGAAAGGTGATCAACCCCTCCATCGGCGTCCGGCATATCCGTCCGGGCCGCAGGTCGTATTTTTCCAGCAAACGGAGGAGCTGCTCCTGAAAATGGAAGGCCACACTCCCCGTAAAAGAGACGGTCGAACGACGGATCTCCCCGTATTGCAAAAGGTTGCGGCAAATAAATTCCTCGATGGACGCGGAGACGATATTTTCGATTTCGGGAACGGCGATGTGTTTTTTCAGAAACGGGGTGAAAGATGCCAGAAAACGGTTGGGCAATGCCTGACGGTAAACGCGGTCGATGATTTCCGGGTAAGAACAGCGGTATTCCTCAAAAAAACATGCCCGCAATTTTTCCGGCAGGAGCCCTTTCAGCACATCGGCGACCAACCGTTTCCCCATCACGGCGCCGCTGCCCTCATCCCCCAGGATAAATCCCAGGGGAGAAACATTCCGGACAATGTCGCTCCCGTCGTAATAACAGGAATTGGAACCGGTCCCCAGAATACACGCCACCCCTGCCGAATGCTGCAACAAAGAACGGGCGGCAGCCAGCAGATCCGAGGCGACCTCCACCCGGGGAGCGGCAAAAAAATCTTTCAAAGCCTGTCGCACCTGTTCGTTCTTTTCCGGGAAAGCACAGCCCGCACCGTAAAAATAAACGGCCTCCGCCCTCTTTTCCCGGGCGCCGAACTCCTGCTCCAATATCCGCAGCACCTCCTCATACGACTGATACACCGGATTAATTCCCGAAGTACAAACGACTTCGCGCACTCCGTTTTCCATGACACTCCATTGGGTTTTCGTGGAACCGCTGTCTGCAATCAAATACATAACTTTTCTTATTACTCGGCGGGAAATCGTCTCCCGCACCAAAGATAATGGATATTCTTTTTCCATTCCTATTTTTCCGGCAGGAATACGCCTTTTTCCGGGTAGAATGATGTATATTTGAATCCATCAATTCTACCCCATGAAAAAAGAACTGACGTGCTTTGTCGCCTGTGGCGATTCCCATGATACAGCCCATATTATCACGCAATTAGAAAGAGAATCGTGTGTCAAAAACGTTTACGTTCTCTGCCCGCACGAGCCGGAAGAAGATATGCAGGTCCCCGTTCTGACAGGAAATCTCTGCCGGACGGATTCCTTGCAGGGACTTCTGTCCTGTTGCGATACGCCTTATGTGCTACTCGTCACCCGTCCACACCGCATAGACATCGGCATGTTCGCCCTGGAGCGCTTTCTACAGATAGCTGAAACGACCTCCGCAGTCATGCTGTATTCAGATTACAGCGATAACGGAGCCAACGGCCTTACTCCCCATCCGCTCACCGACTACCAGCCCGGAAGCCTGCGGGACGATTTCGACTTCGGTGCATTATGGCTGCTCCGGACGGAAAAATTCAAGGAAGCCGTACAGCATATGAACGACTCCTACCGGTTCGCGGCGCTGTACGATTTGCGGCTGACGCTCTCCCGGTCGGGAGAAATCCTGCATATTCCCGAAAGCCTGTATAATGTGACTCCCACCGATCTGCGGCTCTCGGGCGAAAAGAATTTCGATTATGTGGACCCGAAGAACAAAGAAGTGCAGTCCGAAATGGAAGCGGTATGCAGCCGGCATTTGAAATGCATCGGAGCTTGGCTTCCGCCCGTGTTTCAGGTTCCCGACTTCGGCGGAAATTTCCCCGTTGAAATGAGTGTGGTGATTCCGGTAAGAAACCGGGAACGGACAATCGCCGAGGCGGTCACTTCCGCCTTGAACCAACATACGGCTTTCCCCTTTAACGTAATCGTCGTGGACAACCATTCCACCGACAGGACAACCGCCATTCTCCGGGAACTGAGCTCCCGCTACGCCAATCTGATTCACCTTATTCCCGGGAAACAGGACCTCGGCATAGGCGGATGCTGGAACAGGGCGGTCACCGACGAGCGCTGCGGACGCTTCTGCATACAGCTGGACAGCGACGATTTATACATCGACGACTCTGTTTTACAAGAGGTATACGATGCCTTTTATGCCCAGAAGACGGCTGCCGTCATCGGTTCTTACCGGATTGTCGATTTCAATCTGCAACCCCTGCCGCCGGGCCTCATCGACCACAGAGAATGGACTCCCGATAACGGCAGGAACAACGCATTGCGCATCAACGGCCTCGGAGCCCCCAGAGCATTCTGCACATCGGTTTTGCGAAAAACGATGTTCCCCAACACAAGTTACGGAGAGGATTACGCCGCCGTACTGGCCATCTCCCGGCATTATCAGATCGGACGGATTTATCGCCCCCTTTATCTGTGCCGCCGCTGGGAAGGCAATTCCGATGCCGCGCTAAGCATAGACAAGGAAAATAAAAACAATGTTTTCAAGGACCGGATACGCACCTTCGAGGTGGAAGCCCGGAAAAAGGCCGTACAGCAACCCGCTCTTCTGCCGGACGTCAACCGTCTGTTCGAGGAGCAAATCCGGGATTGGGAAACGGTGGCCCGGCGATACAGGGAGCTGGAAAAAGTAAAAAGCCGGGAAATGGTTTACCCGCATTGCTCTCTGCTCCTCACCTACAACCCCTGCCGGAAAGGCTCCTCAACGGCCAAAGTCGATCCGCAGTCCATACAGGAACGCCCCTGTTTTCTCTGTCCTGCCAACCGCCCGGCAGAGCAAAAAAGCATTTCCTGGAACAGCTATGCCATTTTGGTCAATCCGTTTCCTATTTTCAAGCGGCATTTCACGATCGTGGACAAGCGCCACCGTGCCCAGCTGCTGACGCCGGAACGCATAGAGGACATGCTCGTCCTCGCACGGAATCTGCCGGAATACACGGTATTTTACAACGGCCCCGGCTGCGGTGCTTCGGCTCCCGACCATTTCCATTTCCAGGCCGGGGTCCGCGGTTATATGCCGATAGAAAAGGAAACGGAAAACGGGACAGAGGTTATCTGCGCCTCGTCACAGCTTAAAATAAGCGGAAAAACCGACGAACTGCGGAAAGTCATCGTGACAGAAAGCAATTCGCTCTCCCTATTGACACAGGGGGTTGCCGAAATCTGCCGGTTCATCGGTCGGGTGGTGCCCTGCCAGCCGGAACCGATGGTCAATTTGCTGGCGATGTTTGCAGACAACCGCTGGAAAGTCTGCATTTTCCCCCGTAAAGCCCACCGTCCGTCCCAATTTTTCGAAACCGGAGAAAAACGAATCGTTTTCAGTCCGGGAGCTGTGGATTTCGGAGGCGTGGCGATTCTGACGGAAGAAAAAGATTTCAACCGGCTAGACGAAGAAACGCTTAAAGAGATGTTTTCCCAACTGACCTTTCACGAAAACGAATTTTCAACCTTAAAAAAACTGATTCAAAACTCCCGATTATGCTGATCTCTGTCGGTATCTTATTTGCTCCGGTCATCCGTTTCCGCCTGCACGGCGTCTTCCGTGAAAAGAATATGCCGGGGGTATTCTCCGGAGAATATTCCGTCATACAGAAACCGGAAGGCGTTTTTTTAACGACACCCCGGGAATCGGCGCCCGTTTGTCTGCCGTTGGAGTTCGTCCCCGAAACGGAGGAGACGGCAAGAATCGAATTGACGGATGTCACCATCGGGATAAATTTCCACTGGGAAAGACAGGAAAACCAGTTTTTCAAAGGAAGCCTGAAAGTGATCGCGGAAGACAATCATCTGTCCGCCATCAACACGCTGGACATCGAGGATTACCTGCTCAGCGTCATATCTTCGGAGATGAAGGCGACTTCTTCCCTCGAGTTCCTGAAGGCCCATGCCGTCATTTCCCGCAGCTGGCTCATCGCCCAGTGCGAAAAATCGGCCAAACTGAAAGAATCCGGCGAGACCTACCGATCGGTGCAGGAAAACGAAGAGGAATACATACGCTGGTACGACCGGGAGGACCACCGGAATTTCGATGTGTGCGCCGACGACCATTGCCAGCGCTACCAAGGCATACACAAGGCCTCTACCCCTATCGTCAAGCAGGCGGTAACAGAAACCCGGGGCGAGGTGTTGTGCTACGGTCACTGCACCTGTGACGCCCGTTTTTCCAAATGCTGCGGAGGGCTCAGCGAAAAATTCGAAAACGTATGGGAAGCTGTCCCCCACCCTTATCTGACCACAGTGTACGACGGAGAGGAAGCAGAACTGCCGGCATTTCCCATCCGGGAAGAAGAGGCAGAGAAATGGATCGACAGTTCGCCGGATGTGTTCTGCAATACCCGGGACCACCGGATACTGTCGGAGGTATTGAATGAATACGACCAGGAAACGCACGATTTTTTCCGGTGGGAAGTGTATTATACCCAAGAGGAGATTTCCGCTCTCGCCCGCCGGAAATTAGGTATCGATTTCGGTGACATTACCGACCTGATCCCGTTGGAGCGGGGCGAGTCCGGACGCATTATCCGGCTGAAAGTGACCGGCACCAGGCGCAGTATGATCATCGGCAAGGAGTTGGTCATCCGGAAAGCGTTTTCTCCGACACACCTTTACAGTTCGGCTTTCATCGTCCGGAAAAAACAGGAAGGCGGGAAACTGCAAGGCTTTTTGTTAAAAGGCGCAGGCTGGGGGCACGGTGTCGGACTTTGTCAGATCGGAGCCGCCGTGATGGGTGCCAGAGGCTACTCCTACCGGGAGATTCTCCGCCATTATTTCCCGCATGCCGCATTGGAAACCAAATATTAATCCCCGGAAGATGGCCGCTTTAAAAGAAAACACACGCAATCCCTGGCTTTGGGTGCCCAGTCTGTATCTGACCGAAGGACTTCCCTATATTCTGGTTATCAGCATTTCGATTGTCATGTACAAGGACCTCCGGATTTCCAATGCAGACATCGCCTTTTATACCAGCTTCCTTTACCTGCCGTGGGTAATCAAGCCTCTGTGGAGTCCGTTCGTGGATCTGTTCGGTACGAAACGCCGCTGGGTGGTGCTCATGCAGCTGCTCATCGCCCTCGGAGCCGGCGGCATCGCCTTTTCCCTGACGGCATCCCATTTCTTTTTTTATTCCCTTCTGTTTTTCTGGCTGCTGGCATTCTGTTCGGCCACCCATGACATCGCCGCCGACGGATTTTATATGTTCGGACTGAACTCCACCCAGCAAGCCTATTTCGTAGGCATACGCACCACATTTTACCGCCTCGCCACGATTGTCGGAGTAGGCAGCCTCTTTTCTCTCTCCGACATTCTGCAGAAGCACTGGAACCCGGCACAATCCTGGAAAATACTCCACCTGTGCGTCGCCTCGCTTTTTGTCGTGCTCTGCCTCTACCATTACTATGCTCTTCCTCATGCCTCTTCCGACCGTTCACACCGGAAAGGCAAAGAAGTCGTCAAGGAATTTTTCTCGACGTTCGTCCGTTTTTTCCGCAAGGAACACATCGGGACGGCATTGGCTTTTATGCTGCTCTACCGCCTTTCGGAATCCCAACTGCTAAAAATGGTGTACCCCTTCCTGCTGGACCCGAAAGAAAAGGGAGGACTGGCACTGACCGCCTCCCAGGTCGGACTCGTATACGGTTCTTTAGGCATGATCGCCCTTACCGCAGGGGGAATCATCGGAGGCATACTGATTGCCCGGCACGGCCTGAAGCACTGGATCGGCTGGATGACCCTGGCCATCAACCTGCCCAATTTTATTTACGTCTATCTGGCCTGGTGCCAGCCGGAAAACCTGACGCTGATCTCCTCTCTGCTGGTGGCGGAACAGTTCGGTTACGGCTTCGGATTTTCAGCCTACACTTTTTATCTGATTCTGTTCAGCGACGGAGAATACAAAACGGCCCATTACGCCCTGTGCACCGGATTTATGGCGCTGGGCATGATGCTTCCGGGCATGATTTCCGGCTGGATCTGCGATAGGTTCGGTTACCCGTCGTTTTTCCTCTGGGTCATGCTATGCACCATCCCCGGATTTATTATCATACGCTATCTGAAAATACCGGAATTTCGAAATAAAAACCGATAAACGATGAATCCTTATTTCTCCATATCGATCGTAGCGATTTATTTAGGTCTTATCCTGTGGGTGTCCTATTTCAGTTCACACCAATCCGGCACCGCCGATTTTTATCGGGGCGGGAACAAATCCCCCTGGTGGGCGGTCGCTTTCGGCATGATCGGCACAACCTTGTCCGGCGTTACCTTTATCTCCGTTCCCGGCTGGGTATCCTCGCCGGCCAAGATGACCTATTTTGCCGTCATCCTGGGAAATTTCGTCGGGTATCTGCTCATCGCCCGGATGCTGCTGCCCCTTTATTACCGCCGGAACCTCACATCCATCTATGCCTATATCGGGGAACGTTTCGGTTTCCGGGCCTACAAGACGAGCGCCTCCCTTTTCCTGCTGTCCAAAACGATCGGGGCTTCTTTCCGCCTGTTTATCGTCACCCTAGTTCTGCAAATCACCATCTTCACGCCGTTAAACATTCCCTATGCCGCCAATGCCTTCTTTTGTGTCGCTGTCATCTGGGCCTATACCTTCAGGGGGGGAATCAAGGCGATCGTGTGGACGGATCTCGTACAGACTTTTTTTCTCATCTTCGCGGTGGTCTTTACGATTTTTTCGATTCAGCAGGCGTTAGAGCTTTCGTTTCCGGAAATGCTGAAACAGATCGGACAGAATCCCCAGTTCCTGATTTTCGATTTTGAAAATCCCTGGTCCAATCCCAATCACTTCCTGAAACAGTTCGTCGCCGGCATTTTTATCGCCATCGTCATGACCGGACTGGACCAGGACATGATGCAGAAGAATCTCAGCCTGAAAAACATCCGGGAGGCGAAAAAGAATTTTCTGACGTTCAGCGTCATCTCCATTCCGGTGTGTTTTATTTTTATGTGCCTGGGAGTGCTGTTTTACATCTATATGAACCAGACAGGCATTCCGGTGCCGGAAAAAACAGACAGCATTTACCCGATGCTCGCCACGCAGTATCTCTCCGCGGCAACCGGTATTCTGTTTATGCTGGGAGTCATCGCCGCCGCCTTTTCCAGCGCCAATTCCGCCCTGATTGCCATGACGACGTCCTTTACCGTAGACCTGTACGGTATCGAAAACAGGACGGAGGGCGAAAAAAAGAAAATCCGCTTTTACACCCATATCGGCTGCACCTTGTTACTGGCAGCAGTGATGATCGCATTCAGTTCATTCAACAACGAGAGTGTGGTATACGCCATTTTCAAATTCGCCGGTTATACGTACGGGCCTCTGCTCGGCCTGTTTTTCGTCGGAATTCTGTTAAAAGTCCGGGTGCGCGATAAAGCCATTCCTTTTATCGCCGCAGCCTCCATGGCTCTGACTATCGGTATCGACCGCTATTCGGAAGTGCTTTTGAACGGTTATCGGTTCGGTTTTGAAATCCTGCTTCTCAACGGAGCCCTGACTGTCACCGGTTTATTATTATTCAAAGAAAACAAAAAATAATCTCCCGTATGTCCCGAAATTTTTATATCATTGAAAAAAAATCAGCTATGTATTTGAAGTTACTCTGTTTCCTTTGGCTGTCCCTCGCTTCGACGGTCTGTTTTTCACAAGACCGGGCGGTACAGGTCGGGGCGGCCTGTACAAAGGAATATTTCCCGCTGCTCAAGGGGAAAAGAATCGCCGTTTTCTCCAACCACACCGGCATGGTCGGAAATGAACACACGGTAGATTTATTGAAACGCTCCGGCTTCGATGTGGTGGTCATTTTTTCCCCGGAACACGGCTTCCGAGGCACGGCCGATGCCGGAGAGCATGTAGCCGAAAGCACCGACCCGAAAACAGGCATTCCGATCCGTTCCCTCTATGACGGAAGAAACGGCAAACCCAAGGTCGAAACCATGCACACGTTCGACTGTCTGGTGGTAGATATCCAGGATGTCGGCGTACGTTTCTACACTTACTATATTTCCATGGTGAAACTGATGGACGCCTGCGCCGAACACGGAAAGAAGATGCTGATACTCGACCGCCCGAATCCCAACGGCCACTATGTCGACGGTCCGATTCTGGACATGAAGTACAAATCGGGGGTCGGCTGGCTTCCCATTCCCGTCGTGCACGGCCTTACCTTAGGGGAATTGGCCCGGATGGTGAACGGGGAGAAATGGCTGTCCCAAGGGCGGGTCTGCGACCTGACGGTAATTCCCTGTAAAAATTACACCCATCAGACACTGTACCGGCTTCCCATTCCTCCCTCGCCGAATTTGCCGAATATGAAGGCAGTCTACCTCTATCCCTCCCTTTGCTTCTTCGAGGCAACGCCCGTAAGTCTGGGACGGGGCACCTCCCTGCCTTTTCAGATATACGGTCACCCGAACATGCAGGGATACGGTTTTTCTTTTACTCCCCACAGTGTGCCGGGCGCCAAGAATCCGCCCCAGCTCGAACGGGAATGCTACGGAACCGATCTCAGCCAGCTGACAGAGGAGGAAATCCTGGCAAAAGGCATCGACCTCAGCTACCTGATCGACGCCTACCGCAACCTGCATCTGGATGATTTCTTTTTCAATTCTTTTTTCGAAAAACTGATGGGCGCCGGCTATGTCCGCAAGATGATCGCCTCAGGCAAGTCCGCCGATGAAATAAAAGCCCGCTGGCAACCCGACATCCTCCGCTTCAGGCAACAGCGCAAACCTTATCTCCTCTACCCGGAATAGGTAAAGATACGAATAAGTCGGGAGCAAAAGCAAATTTATTTGCATTTTGCCGAGCGGAAGTATCTCGGGTGAAGCCAAAGATACAAACAAAAAAGCCGCAGTTTTTACTGCGGCTTTTTCAATGCTTTCCGATTTCCCCGGACAAGTGCCCGAAACAAGAGTTGAACTTGCACGGCCTTGCGGCCACTACCCCCTCAAAGTAGCGTGTCTACCAATTCCACCATCCGGGCTTAAAATCTCCACCATTTCAAAGTGCCCAAAACAGGACTCGAACCTGCACGTCCGTAAAGACACTAGTACCTGAAACTAGCGCGTCTACCAATTTCGCCATTCGGGCATTGCGGTGCAAAGATACAAACAATTTTCATCCTGCCAAATTTTCGGAAAGATGAAATTAAAAAAAAATCATCTTTCCGAATTTTTTTTATCCGCTGTTTTTCATAGAACACTGTATTCCAGATACATAATTAAAACCCCGTTGTTTGAAAAATAAACGGATCGCCGCCGGCTAAATATCCGTAATCAATTCATTGGCGGCATCCAGTACATTGTTTTCGAAACTGTCCAGATAAATCTGCGTGGTTTTTTCAGAATCATGTCCCAGTCCCTCGCTGATTACGGAAGTCGGAATGCCCGAACGCTTGGCGATGGAAGCCCAGGAATGGCGGGCGACATACGTAGTCAGGGGTATTCTGAAATTCAGAATGTCCCCCAGCATCTTCAGTCTGCGATTCGTTTTGCGGTAACCGTTTTTATACTGGTTGAATTCATTCCTGCCGGGATAACGGATAATCGGGAAAATAAAAGCCCCCTTATTGGACAGATCGTTGTATTTCAATATGATCCCCATCGCCTTGTCGGTGAGTTTGATATTCAGTTTCTGGGCCGTTTTCTGACGGGAATAATAAATCCTGTCCCCCATAATATTGGCCACTTTCAGGAAGGCGATGTCCTTGAAAGACATGCCCCGCATATAAAAGCTGAACAAGAACAGGTCTCGCGCCAGTTCGATATGGGGCCGGGCGGACAGATCCAGGTTTTTGATGGCGGCGATTTCATCCTTGTATATCGCACGCTTGACCGTTTTCTCTTTGCGAATCGTTATTTTCTTAAACGGATAATACTCCTCCCCCACGATGCCGTCTTTGATAGCACGGTTGAAAATCGAGCGTATCGTCCTCAAATAAAAAGAGATCGTATTGATTTTACACCCTCTTTCCTGCAAATGGGACTCAAAATTCTTCAGAAAACTGTAATCCACTTCCCCGAACGTAAGGTCTTCGCGGTTGGAATACTTTTTCAACCGCCCCATAGTTTCCCGATAGACATTCGAATTCCCGTTCTTCCCGATTTTCTCCAACGAACGGACGATGTCGCTGATGTAATCGAAAATCGGGACCACCGAAGATTTATTGTAATAATTCTTCACGATGTCATCGATCGTATAGATGGTCCGGCTCATGTCAAAATCCATAATGATTTTTTTCAGCTTCATCATTTCCGACTCGATATAAAAATTCACTTTTATATGTTTCTGTCGTTGTTCCAAGGTCCCGTGTTTTTCATTCAACCTGGCTTTTTTTGTGTCCCAATCATCTATTTTTACTTTTTGAAACAGATTTATCAAACGCCGCCCCCGGTTGTGCAGCACTTTAATCATTACCGGGCATTCTCCTTCCTGATTAATTTTTTGCTTATCCAGCATAACTTTCAATGAAGCCATAAATGCGAATTTAAAATGTTTAACATTCAATATCAGACACAAATATAGTCACACATCAAAAATTGGCATGCAAACAGGCTGCGGCAAGTGCGGGGAATGTCGTCCGGACATAAAAAAACTCCCTGAAAATATTCAGGGAGTCCGGCAAGTTGTCCCACCAGGATTCGAACCTGGACTGACAGAACCAAAACCTGCTGTGCTGCCATTACACAATGGGACAAGCGCTTTTGCTTCAAGCGCTGCAAATGTAAAACTTTTTCTTTTTCAAACAAAAAAAAGCACTAAAATTCAATCAAAATAGTTATTTTCGTGCTTTATAAATTGAGATGTTGTTTCCCCGTCTGGAACAGACGGGTGCATCTCTTAAAACATATTGATATTCAGAATATTAAAAGGCATTTATTAATAAGAAGCAAATGTACCAGATTCAGAATCATCCAAAGTTAAAGTATCAGCTTATCAATAATGTCACCGGCTGGATCACATTCATCATCGCCAGCCTCACCTACATTTTAACGGCTGAACCGACAACCAGTTTATGGGATTGCGGAGAATTCATCACGACCTCCGTCGGACTGCAGGTGGGACACCCTCCCGGGGCGCCCTTATTCATGATTATCTCGAGACTTTTCGCCATCTTCGCCCCTTCTCCGGACAAGCAGGCGTTAATGATCAACTACATGTCCGCCTTGTGTTCCGGCTTTACCATCCTGTTCTTGTTCTGGAGTATCAGCCATCTGGCCCGCAAGCTGGTTTTAAAGAACAGCAGGGAATGTACCCTCGGACAACTGTTCGCCATCATGGGGGCTTCCCTTGTCGGTGCCCTGGCCTATACATTCAGCGACACGTTCTGGTTCTCCGCGGTGGAAGGTGAAGTATATGCCATGTCCTCCCTGTTCACTGCCGTTGTTTTCTGGGCGATCCTGAAATGGGAGAACGTGGCTTTCGAACCGTACGCCAACCGGTGGCTGGTTCTGATCGCCTATCTGATAGGCCTTTCGATAGGCGTGCACTTGCTGAACTTACTGGCCATTCCGGCAATCGTCTTCGTATACTATTTCAAAAAATACGTACCGACGACCAAAGGCATTATCAAAACTGGGATCCTGTCCCTGATTATCCTGGGAGTCGTCAATTTCGTGCTAATCCCCGGAGTCATTAAGCTCGCGGGAACGTTCGAACTGATTTTCGTAAACGGCATGGGCCTGCCGTTCAATACCGGCGTCATCATCTACGCCCTGCTGCTGATCAGCGGACTGGCTTACGGTATCCGCTACACGCTGCAAAAGAACAAAACGATACTCAACACGGTGCTGACCTGTTTTATCGTGATGCTGATCGGCTATTCTTCCTATTCCATGGTCGTTATCCGCTCCATCAGCAATCCCCCGATCGACGAGAACAGTCCGGACAACGTGTTCTCCCTGCTGTCCTACATCAACCGCGACCAGTACGGAGATTCCCCGCTGTTCTACGGGCAGTATTACAACGCGCCCCTGACCGATATCAGCGAAGGAGCACCGATTTACTACCAGAATAAACTCACGGGCAAATACGACAAAATCGGGAACAAGCCCAACTATACCTATGACAGCCGCTTCTGTACGTTTTTCCCGCGTATGTATAGCAACCAGAGATCGTATTTCCCGCAGGAATACGAAGCCTGGGGAGGCAAACCCAACGGCCCTACGTACATGATAAACGGGAAAGCCGTACAAAAACCGAGTTTCGGGAACAATCTGAAATATTTCTTCACCTACCAGATAGGCCACATGTACTGGAGATATTTCATGTGGAATTTCTCCGGCCGCCAGAACGATATCCAGGGCTACGGCGACATCCTGCACGGAAACTGGATCACGGGCATCAAGTTCCTGGACGAACTGCGTTTGGGCAATCAGGACGAACTCCCGGACGAACTGAAATCGGAGAAAGCGTTGAACAAGTATTATATGCTTCCTTTCCTGTTAGGTCTCCTGGGTATGTTCTACCAGTATAGAAAAGGCAAGGAAGGGAAACAGGATTTCTGGGTCATCATGCTGCTGTTTTTCATGACAGGCCTGGCCATTATCATCTTCCTGAACCAGACGCCAAGAGAGCCCCGGGAGCGGGATTACGCTTATGCCGGTTCTTTCTATGCGTATGCCATCTGGATAGGTTTGGGAGTGCTTGCCATCTGGGAATTCCTGAGCAAAAAGCTGAATTCCGGGGCTGCCGCCTTAGTGGCCGGAGGTATCTGCCTCATCGCAGTGCCGGTCAATATGGCTGCACAGAACTGGGATGACCACAGCCGTGCCGGACGTTACGCGACACTGGCCCACGCCAAGAATTACCTGAATTCCTGTGCGCCGAACGCGATATTGTTTACTTACGGAGACAACGATACGTTCCCGCTCTGGTACGCCCAGGAAGTAGAAGGCGTAAGACGGGATATCCGGATCGTAAACCTGAGCCTGCTGGCCGGAGGCTGGTACATAGACCAGATCAACCGGAAAGCTTACGAAAGCGACCGGGTGCCTATTTCCTTCACCCACGAACAGTATCATGAAGGCGTACGCGACTGGGTAGCCGTACAGGAACGTTTCAAATCCGCCAATCTGAAAGACGTGATGGAATTCGTCGCCAGCGACCATCCCAACACCAAAGCCAGATCAGCCTACAACAATGAAATGGTGGACTACATCCCGACCAAGCATGTCTATGTTCCGGTAGACGCGCAGAAAGTCATCGCCAACGGTACGGTTCATGCCAAGGATTCCGCCCTGATTGTAGACAAGGTGGAAATTCCCATCAAGAAAAACAACCTGAATAAATCGGAATTGATGGTGCTGGACATTATCGCGACCAACGCCTGGGAACGCCCCATTTATTTCGGTATCGGCATGGGCAGCGAGAACTACATGGGACTGGAGGATTATTTCCAGCTGGAAGGAGCGACTTACCGTCTCGTGCCCATCAAAACCCCCAACGAGGGATACTACAGCATAGGACGCATCGATACGGACATCCTCTACGACAACGTGATGAACAAATTCGAATGGGGAGACATCAAGAATCCGAAAGTCAATATCGACCATTTCCACGATAACACCATTGCCGTGATGCGTTACAGGAATACTTTCCTGCGTCTGGCAGAGGCTTTAATTCAGGAAGGCAAGAACGGGAAGGCTATCGCCGCGTTGAACAAGAGTCTGGAAGAACTGCCGACCTCACAAGTGCCCATCGACAACAACATCTTGAATTACATTGCGTTGTATTATGATTTAGGGGAAACGGAGAAAGCCGACAATCTGGCCCGTGAATTGGCTGTAAAGCATTACCAGATGCTGAGATATATCAACTCTCTGGCTCCGTCGGACGCCCAAAGCGGAGAACTCCAGCAGGAGCAACGCATGAGTCTCGAAGTTATACGCGCACTGATTGCCTACACGCAGCGTGCCGGCAGAAACGATCTGGCCAAAGCCATACGGAATCAGGTGGAAAGCCTCTATAACCCGACTGCTGTCCAGCCCTATCAACCGGAGTTGGAAAAGAGGTTAGACAGCAGTTCTCAAAGCTAAAAAAACAAAAACATGATTACGACAGACCATTTAAAAGAGCTTGAAACGCGTGGTGACGCGTTGAGGAGGTATCTTTGACATCGAACACAAGAAAATCCAATTAGAAGAAGAAGAACTGCGCACGCAGGCCCCGGGCTTCTGGAACAACCAAAAGGAAGCGGAAGTCGTCATGAAGAAAGTGCGGGAGCTGAAAAGCTGGATTTCCGGTTACGAGCAAATCAAACAAGCCGTAGAGGACCTGGCCGTTCTTTTCGATTTCGCGAAAGAAGGCGAAGCCACGGAAGAAGAAGTGGATGCCCACTATGCAGACACATTGGCTCTGGTGGAAAAACTGGAATTGAAGAACATGCTCCGCGGAGAAGCCGACCCAATGAGCTGCGTTCTGAAAATCAACTCGGGCGCAGGAGGTACGGAAAGCCAGGACTGGGCCTCCATGCTAATGCGCATGTATATCCGCTGGGCAGAAGCCAACAATTACAAAGCCGCTATCAGCAACCTGCAAGACGGTGACGAAGCCGGGATAAAAACCGTTACGATGCAAATCGAAGGGGATTATGCCTACGGTTATCTGAAAGGAGAGAACGGCGTACACCGGCTTGTCCGGGTCTCCCCGTTCAATGCGCAGGGGAAACGCATGACTTCCTTCGCATCGGTTTTCGTTACTCCATTGGTCGACGACACCATCGAAATCTCGATCAACCAGGCGGCGATCAGCTGGGATACATTCCGTTCCGGCGGCGCAGGAGGTCAGAATGTCAACAAAGTCGAATCCGGAGTGCGTCTGCGGTATCAGTACAAGGACCCGTATACCGGTGAGGAGGAAGAGATTCTGATCGAAAACACGGAAACCCGGGATCAGCCCAAAAACAAAGAAAACGCCCTGCGGCAGTTGCGTTCTATTTTATATGACAAGGAATTGCAGCACCGGATGGCCGAGCAGCAAAAGGTGGAAAGCAACAAGAAGAAAATCGAATGGGGCTCCCAGATTCGGAGCTACGTATTCGACGATCGCCGGGTAAAAGACCACCGCACCAATTACCAGTCTTCCAATGTACAGGCGGTAATGGACGGTGAAATCAATGAATTTATAAAAGCCTACTTAATGGAGTTCGGCGGGGAGGAATAACATGCCTTTCAGTTCGCTTCGAGGTATAACGACCTGTGCATATCCGCAAGCATAAGGCCCCAGAACATACGGAGGATAGGTCAGACAAACCGTTTCCGCAGTTACATTCAATGCAGCGAGACCGTTTTCCAGTGTCGGTACGTCTGTAAAACAACTGTCCGTATTTACAAAGTTTTTCTTCAGCAGTTCGTTGATCTCCCTGTATTTTCCGAAATCCAGAATCTGATCCGGTTCCAGGAATTGCCGGCGTTTCACGTCGTAGTTGAAAGCATAAAATTCCGTCATCCCGTGTGCCCCGCCCTGAAAGGTATAAACCGTTATCCGGAGACTGATGTAATCAGGTGAAGCCATAAATACGGAATCCTCCGCATACATCTCGAAATCCCATACCGGACGCTCCATTCCCGCCTGCTCCAGCCCCGTATAAAACGTATCCGCCTGCAATAACAGGCTTTTTTCGATGCTGTCGATCAGATAGCTTACTTTCGCATTCAGCATATCGCAGCTTTTCCGGATTTCCGAATTGGCTGACGTAAAAACGCTTTGAACGATATTCGCTTTCACGTATGCCGTACTGTCCGCCCTTTTACTGGTTTGCACCTCAATTTCCTCCTTCGGTTGACAAGACGACAGAAATAGCAGCCCTCCCAATAGAAATAAAATACAATTTTTCATCTTTTCATTTTTTATTTTACCAACAATATACGCAATTTTCCTTTTTCTGTTTCCAGGTTCCGCTATTTTCCGCACATCTCAATGAAATAACGATGAAAGGCTGAATCTTCCGTCAATTCCGGATGAAAAGAAGTCACCAACATATGATCTTCCCGGGCCGCCACAATATGTCCGTCAATACGGCACAGCACGTCAACCCTCTCTCCTGCCTGCGTCACATAAGGAGCCCGAATAAAAACCAATGGAATCTCCCGTTTGGTGACCGCCGGTATTACCAGAGCGGTATCAAAACTGTCAATTTGGGTCCCGTATGCATTCCGCCTGACGCAAATATCCATCACAGCCAGATGCGTCACCGGGTCATTTTCTAACTTTTTGGCCAAAAGTATCATACCGGCACAAGTACCCCATACCGGCAATCCGTTCTCGATCTTCCGGCGCAAAGGCTCCATCATCCCGGTACGCACCAGGAGTTTTCCCATCGTTGTACTCTCCCCTCCCGGCAAGATTATTCCGTTCAATTCCTCCAGCTGTTCCGGATACTTCACATTCACCGCCTCGTGCCCCAATTTCTCGATATGCCGTTGATGCTCTATAACAGCTCCCTGAAAACCTAAAATCCCTATCTTCATTTGACCTTCGAGAAAGAGTGCCGGAGCACTTTATTACCAGCCTCTTTCTGCATATTTATCATCCAACGTCTTAATTTCCAATCCCGACATCGGTTCGCCGAGATTCTCAGACAATTCGGCCAGTTTTACAGGGTCGTTAAAGTAAGTTACGGCCTGCACTATCGCCCTCGCCCGTTTGGCCGGATCACCGGATTTAAAGATTCCCGAACCTACAAACACCCCTTCCGACCCCAACTGCATCATCAAGGCCGCATCGGCCGGTGTAGCGATACCACCGGCAGCAAAATTAACCACCGGCAATTTACCATTTTCATGAACGTATTTTATCAATTCATAAGGTGCGCCGAATTCTTTGGCCAGACTCATCAATTCTTCGGCCGGAGCATTTTTTACCCGACGCATTTCATCCGTAATCTGACGCATATGAGTCACAGCTTCCACCACATTCCCTGTTCCTGCTTCCCCTTTCGTACGAATCATAGCGGCGCCTTCACCGATACGTCTCAACGCTTCCCCCAAATTGCGGGCGCCACAAACAAACGGAACTTTAAACCCGGATTTTTCCACATGATACATTTCATCTGCCGGTGTCAGGACCTCGCTCTCGTCGATAAAATCGATACCGATTGCCTCCAGTATCTGAGCTTCGACAAAATGACCGATCCGCACCTTAGCCATGACCGGTATCGAAACAGCCTTTTGTATCTCTTTAATCATATGCGGGTCGGACATACGCGCAACGCCCCCGTCACGACGAATATCCGCCGGCACCCGTTCCAGCGCCATAACAGCGCAAGCTCCCGCCGCTTCGGCAATCTTTGCCTGTTCCGCATTCGTTACGTCCATAATGACTCCGCCTTTCAGCATCTGAGCCAGGTTCTTATTCAATTCGTACTTTCCCATAATATCCATTCATTTTTACGTCCGACATTTCCTTTCCCCTCCTCTATTTCAAAGCGCCCAAAATTATCAAATCCTTTCCATTTATCAAAAGCAGAGAAACGAAAAACGCGTGGAAAAATTTCCACGCGTTTACTTTCCGGCTCCGTTTTTTAGCTCAATCTGCGAGCGCCGTCGCTGATTTTTATCGGATATACTTTCGGTTCCTTGCCGAACTTGGCTTTAAACTTAGCCACCGCCGTTTCAATAAAATGATCGTATTTATCTTCCGGCACCAAGTTTATCGTGCAGCCGCCGAAACCGCCGCCCATAATACGGGATCCGGTCACGCCGCACTCTTTGGCCACATCATTCAGGAAATCCAGTTCCACCGTACTCACTTCATACAGTTTGCTCAATCCATGATGAGTCGCATACACATTTTTACCTACCGTCTCGTAATCCCCTTTCTTCAATGCCTCACATGTGTTGATCAAGCGCTCGTTTTCCTGTATAGCATACGTGGCACGCATATAATCCTCCTCGCTGATTTTCCCTTTCACCTCTTCCAGCATCTGCATATCGGCATCCCCCAGCAACTTCACCTGAGGATGATTGGCAGCGATCGCCGCAGCCGCCCTTTCACAGGACTGACGACGCTTGTTATACGGAGAATCCACCAATTCATGCTTGGTGACAGAATCAATCAAAACAACCTTATATCCTTTCGGAGCAAAAGGCACGTATTCATATTCCATCGTGCTGCAGTCCAGACGAATCAGATGCCCTTCCTTACCGAACACAGAAGCGAACTGGTCCATAATTCCGCAATTCACCCCGCAATAATTGTGTTCCGTTTTCTGGCCGATCAATACCAGCTCTTTCTTGTCGAAACCGCAATTATAGAGTTCATTCAAACCGAAACCGAAGGTGCTCTCCAAAGCGGCAGAAGAAGACAACCCCGCACCTAAAGGCACATCTCCGGAAAACACGGTGTCGAATCCTTTCACCTCTCCCCCCCGTTTCTGCATCTCCCGGCAAACACCGAAAATATAGCAGGCCCAAGAGGCTTTCGGCTTATCTTCTTCCTGCAGACCGAATTCCGCATAATCGTCCAGGTCTACGGAATAAGCACGTACCTTATCCGTTCCGTTCGGTTTGATTTCAGCTAAGATTCCCTTGTCTATCGCACCGGGAAGTACGCATCCGCCGTTGTAATCCGTATGCTCTCCGATCAAATTGATACGCCCCGGAGAAAAATACAATGTTCCCTCCGTACCGAATTTTTCTTTAAATTTATTCCTGACAATTGAAGTATCCATGATTTTTATCTTTAATAAGTTTCACAATGTTCATTCAACCGGAATATCTTTATTCACGTTCTTGGAACCTACCAGAGCGTAGAATAAAATGTAGGCAGCACAGAAAAGCACTACGACATAACTTGTAAGATACGAACCCGTAAGGTCGGCAACCCAAGCCTGAATAGCCTGCATTACAGCACAACCGAATACCATCGTCATGAATGCACCGGAAGCGATAGAGGTATATTTACCCAATCCCTCCACAGCCATATTGAAGATCGCTCCCCACATAACGGATGTACAAAGCCCCACCAGCAGGAAGGCGAAAATGCTGACGGGCACTTTCTGCCAGATCATTTCCACATTCGCCCAGTCTACTCCCGGAACACTGACCAGAATATCCTGCGGAGTAAACATTCCGAAAGCGACCAATACCAAGGTTGCGATAGAAACGGTGGTTATCATCAGACGGCTGGAGACCTTGCCTCCGATGGAAGCTCCGACGAAACGGCCGATAAGCATCATAAACCAATACACGGCAAC
>CAZYJV010000012.1:0-1534 GCA_964647845.1 uncultured Odoribacter sp. | reverse complement strand
ATTCAACATACACATACAGCAACCGGCAACGAAAGCACCTACCAGATAAAGACCGAAACCGCCGATACTTTCCCAACCGCTCATATACTGTACAAAAATACCCACGATTCCGACCAGCAGTGCCAAAAGGGCCGTTTTCTTATAACCGATTCTTTTCAACAGCATACCGGAAGGAATACCCATCAAAAGATAAGCGATAAAATTTCCGTAGTTACCGATTTGGGCAAGTACGTTAGACGCACCGAACTGACTTTTTACAATAACCGCCATCGGCGTACAAAGATTTGTTACGAAGGCAATCATGGCGAAGAGCGCAATCATCACGATAATGGCTCCCCATTGCTTTTGTTTCTGACTCATATTTTTAAATTAATTTGTAAATAAAGAATTATTTTTCAACACCAAATTTATAGATGCACTTTTGAGTATACAGTTCGTCCGGATGCAGCACTACCGTCGGGAAATGAGGTTTGTTGGGACTGTCCGGGAAATGCTGGGTTTCCAGACAAACAGCACTCCGCTCGGGATACGTCGCTCCGTATTTCCCCTCAAAACCGCCCAGCCAGTTGCCCGTATACAGCTGTACTCCCGGCTCTGTCGTATACACTTCCAAGGTACGCCCGCTTTGCGGTTCCACCACTTTGGCTGCAAACGACAACTCTCCGGCTTCTTTCTTATTCAGCACATAGCAGTGATCGTAGCCTCTTCCAAAAACCAGCTGCTCGAAATCGCTGTCGATCCGTTCGCCGATAGCATGAGGGGTTCGGAAATCCATCGGTGTACCCTCTACCGGAGCTATTTCCCCTGTCGGGATGGATACCTCATCCATCGGAGTATAGTGGTCTGCATGAATCGTCAATAGGTTTCCGCACACCGTCGGTGTCGGTTTGGCATTACCGGCCAAATTAAAAAACGAATGTTGCGTCAGATTGATAATCGTCGTCTTGTCGGTGGCCGCCTGGTAAGAAATCTCCAGAGCGTTATCGTTGCTCAAGTGATATACCACCTCCACGGACAAGTTGCCGGGGAATCCCTCCTCTCCGTCCACCGAAAGATAATTCAGTTTCAATGTCTGGGCATTCAGCTGTTCGGAATCCCATACCACGGCATTGAAGCCGGTCAATCCGCCGTGCAGCGTATTCGGTCCGTTATTGATCGCCAATGTATATTCCTTCCCTTCCAACGTGAACTTCCCTCCTGCGATACGGTTTCCGTAACGCCCTACCAAAGATCCCAGATAAGGCTCGGGAGTATGCAAATAATCCTGCAACGAACCGTGTCCCAAAACGACATCGGCATATTTTCCCTGTCTGTCGGGCACCATCACGGCCACTACAAAACCGCCATAATTCGTCACGGCCACTTCGACTCCATTTTTATTTTTCAAAATGAACAGATCCGTTTCCTTCCCGTTCACTTCCATCTGAAAATCTTCACGCTTCAAGGCTATCCGACTCTCATTGCAACATTTCTCGTTTGTCATGTATTTCGTAATTTTAATTCCGTAATCGTTTTCCTCCCCACATCTTACCCT
>CAZYJV010000011.1:0-25879 GCA_964647845.1 uncultured Odoribacter sp. | reverse complement strand
TTATTTCACCTTCTCGATGATGGCGCACATTTCAGCGAACACTTCGTCCATCGTGCCGTCGCCTTTGACGGGATGGGAAATGGCCCGGTAATGCTGTGCCACCGGGACGGTTTTCGCATGGTATTCCTTGAAACGGTTGTTGATGGCCTCTTCATTGTCGTCGGCACGCCCTTCGATCTTCGCCCGCTCCAGCATCCGGCGCTTCAATTCGTCCACCGGCACTTCGATGCTCAGCAGACAGCGCAGAGGCGAACCGCTGGCCTGCAACATCTCGTCCAGTTTCTCGGCCTGCGCCACCGTACGGGGAAATCCGTCAAAAAGGAAACCCTCTACCCCGCTGCTTTTCTCCATACTGTCCTGTATCAGTTTTATAACGAACTCATCGGACAGGAGCTGTCCGCTGTTGATAATGTCGGCGGCCATCTTCCCCAATTCCGTCCCCTCCGCAATCTCCTTGCGGATCATGTCTCCGGTAGAAAGATGAGCCAGGTTGTATTTCTTTACAATCCGTTTCGCCTGCGTGCCCTTTCCGGCGCAGGGAGGTCCAAATAATGCGATGTTCAACATAATTCCGTTCTGTTTTTAATTAATCCGATAAATTTCGACAAAGATAAAAAACAATCGTTTAAATGAAAAATAAACCCCGCCGCATTCGCACAACAAAACGGGTTTTGCCTTATTTTTGTCATGCAAAGAACAGCCCATGAAAACCAGACAGAAAAAAAACAGCAGAAAGAAATCCGGAGGGAAAAACAGAAAACGGAACCTCCGGCTCATCAAAGGGTTGCTGCTCCTGCTCTTGGCGGGGGTTGTCTGCCTGGCCCTCTTCGTTTATTCGGTATACGCCGGACTGTGGGGAAGCCTGCCCGACTACGCGGAACTGCGCAGCATCCGGAACTACGAGGCTTCCGAACTATACAGCGACGACGGGGAGCTTATCGGGAAATATTACATCGAAAACCGCACCAACGTCAACTACAACACCATCTCCCCGCATGCCGTACAGGCGCTGATCGCCACCGAGGACGTACGCTTCTACGAACACAAGGGCATCGACAAAATCAGCCTTTTCAGGGTCTTCTTCAAGACGCTGCTGCTGGGCGACCGCCATTCGGGCGGAGGCAGCACCATCAGCCAGCAGCTGGCCAAAAACCTCTATCCCCGCGAGGAACAGCAGGTCAAATTCGTGCCCGTCGTGAAACTGCGAGAAATCTTCACCGCCTACCGGCTGGAAAAAATCTATACCAAAGACGAAATTCTGACCCTCTATCTGAACACGGTTTCCTTCGGAGAGCGGACATTCGGCATCGAAAGCGCCGCCCAGAAATATTTCTCCGCCTCCGCTTCCGACCTCACCCTGCCGCAGGCGGCCACCCTCATCGGGATGCTGAAAGGTCCGTCCCGGTACAATCCGCGGCTCCATCCGGAACGTGCCTTACAGCGGCGCAACACCGTCATCGGCCAGATGATGAAATACGACTTCCTGCCGGAAGACGCCGGAGAAGAGCATAAAAACACGGAACTGGACCTGCGGTACAAAGCCAGCGAACACTATTCCGGACTGGCTCCCTACCTCCGGGAAAAAATCAGGCAGGACGCGGTGAAAATCATCGACGCATACAACGCGTCCCACCTCACGGATTACAACCTGTACAAAGACGGCCTGATTCTGACCGCCACCATCGACGCCGAGATGCAACGCTACGCCGAAGAAGCCGTCGAAAAGCACATGAAGAAACTCCAGGAGCAATTTTACACGCACTGGGGTGACAAAGAGCCCTGGCACAACCATCCGCAGATCTTAGAACAGGCCATCCGCAGCAGCGCCGCATACCTGGCTTTGCAAAACCAGGGCCTGTCGGACAAGAAAATCCGGGCCGCCATGAACCGGCAAAAACCGATACTTGTCTACAGTCCCTTCCAGGGAGAGACACGCATGGAAATGTCCTCCATCGACTCCGTCAGACACTATCTGAAACTCCTGCATCCCGGGATGATTGCGATCGAGCCTCTTTCCGGCAAAATCAAAGTCTGGGTCGGCGGGCTGGATTACAAGTACTTCCAGTACGACCAGGTAACGGCCGCCCGGCAGGTAGGATCCGTCTTCAAGCCCGTCGTGTACAGCGCTGCCATTCACAACGGGGCCCGGGTGGATGCCTACTACAAGAACGAACAAAAGACGTACAAAGAATACGACAACTGGAGCCCCCGCAACTCGAACAACGACTATACAGGCTTTTACACCCTCAAAGGGGCCCTCAGCCAGTCCGTCAATACCATCGCCGTGGAAGTGCTGCTGCAAACAGGCATCGGGGAAGTGCTGCTTCATGCCCGCAATCTGGGACTAAAAGCAGAGCTGCCCCAATACCCCTCCCTGGCGCTCGGCGTGGCGGACATCGCCCTGAACGAGATGGTTGTCCCCTATACCGTATTCGCCGGAAAAGGGAAAGCAGCCGCCCCATACTACCTCGAGGAAATCAAAGACAGAGAGGGCAACATCCTTTACAAAGCCCCCGAACCCCAGATAAAAGAGGTTCTCCCGGCATCGGAGGCCAATTTGATGTCGGACATGCTGTCGGCGGTCGTCAACGAAGGCACGGGCAGAAGGCTCCGTACCGTTTACGGCCTGACCAACGACCTCGCAGGAAAAACCGGAACGACACAGAATCAGGCGGACGGCTGGTTCATCGGATACACCCCCCAACTCGTAGTCGGGGTAAGAGTCGGGGCGAACGACATCAACATTCATTTCAACTCCACCGGCTTAGGCCAGGGCGCCAATACGGCCCTGCCCATTTTCGGGCTTTTCATGCAGCGGTGCCTGCAAAGCCCGACCTACCGGCACTGGCAGAATCTCACCTTTCCCATCATCCCGGCAGCCCAGCAGAAACAGCTCGAAAAACCGGAATTCAAAGAACACACGGGACTGTTCGACCGGGTCGGCGATAAGAAGCTGGAAAAAAGAAACCCCTCCGTCACTCAGGATACGACGGACAAAAAAGAAAAGAAAGGCTTTTTCCGAAAAATAGGCAACCTGTTTAAAAAGAAAGAAAAATAAGCCTGCCGAAAGCTCCTACTCTTTCATACCATAGACCTTCTGCGAGATACGCTTTACGAGCACGACGAAAAAGCCGGTCAGCACCAGATTGAGCACCAGACTCAGCAAAGAAACGATAACGGCGATGCCTCCCAGCTGGTAGCTCAAGGCGATGACGATAATTCCCGCACCGACCTCTCCCCGGGTGAACATCCCGATGGACAGCGCCAGCCGCTCCAGGATACTCCGGTCACGGTAAAACAGCAGTGGAAACATCTTTCCGATATTGGACAACAGGGTGACCACGGCGACATGAAAAGCGACCGTTCCCCAGGACGGCAGATAAAAGGCATCACCGGCATCCGCCCCCGCACCGATGAAAAGCGGGGTACTCAGCCCCACCAGGAACATAAAAACATAGGAAACGGCATTACCGGCCCGTTCCTCTCCCCGATTCTCGACATGCACGGTTTTCATGACCATCCCCAGCACAAAAGCAGGCAGCAGCACTTCGATATGGACAGCCCCCTCGCTTCCCATGAGAGACTTGCTTATCAGATAAATACTCTCCACGACGGCGACCAGACAGACCGAATACAGCAATACGGCCCGCCACGACTGAGGCAGATTCAAAGCGCCCAGCTTCTTCCATCCCAGCAGCAGCAGCACGCACACCACCAGAACGACCACGAACAGCTGCCACCTGAAACCGATCATCAGAATCTGCAACGGAATCATCAGCAAAATGGTATCCAGGTCGTCAAAAATCGCCAGCACCTGTGTCTTCCTGTAAATCCACTCCTTTTTCAGCCCGGCGGCAGCCAGCATCGTAAACAGGATACCGGCAGACGTAGGCGCGGCGAACCGGCTGATCAGCAAGCTCTTGTCCCACGACAGACCGTTGTGCGGCAAAAGCCAGATGTAATAGAACGCCACCAGCAGCCAGGGTACGGCGGCCGTCGCCATGGCGATAAAATAATCGGCCGTATAGGATTTCCATTCTTTCTTGTCCAGCTCGAACTCCCTCCCGACATGAATCATGATAAACGCCAGGCAGACGAACATCAGATTCTTGAATACCCTCTCGAAAAAAAGATAGGAATCCCCCATCATCCCGGGCAACACCTGGGAAAACACCAATCCGCACAACAAAAAAACGGAAAACAAAACAACTTTTTTCATTCAGACCAAATTTATTTCCGACACGACCGCGCAAAGATAAAAAAAATGTCACTCATACGCGATAATCGCAGGCTTCCCCACCTGATAATCGTAAAAACCGTTCCGTAGTTTTCCCGACATCGAAGCCTCGAACCACCGCATATCCGCAGGCGGATTCGGATAGAACGAAAGCCGCAGACTGATGTTCTTAAATACGATGTTATCGTTCCGCAGGTTCACCGCCACCCCTATGCCCCAATAGGTCCTTCCCCTGAAAACGGAGGTTTCTTTCGGGACAATCGTGCCGAAATCGACGAAATTGGTGAAAGACATGCGGAACCCCTTGTAGATATAAGGGACAAAAAACGTCGTGGACAACAGCACCGAGAGCTTCTGATTGCCGCGCAAAGTGTCCGAATCGAACCCCAGAATATCCTCATCCCGGAAATAGAGATAATCGTCCGGATAACGGCGGAAACCGGTGATATAATTCACATCGTTGTAAAAGCGGAAGCGGTAATTCCCCGCGCTTATCAGATTGCTGATGTGATGCAGTCCCACTTTCAGCAGCCCCCGCTGGAAATTTCCGCCCGACAGATACGAGCCCACCGCCGCATCGGCGGCATAATACCTCTCCGTACTGCTGTTGAAATGCGAGTAACGGAGCTGATAGCCCCAATACATGGAATTCCGGAAATCATTGTTTTCATACCCTACGGTAAAAGCGGAAGAAAGCCCCGCCGGAATATCCTCGGTACGGCCGAAATCATAAATAAGATTCGCCTTGTAATACTTCAGCTTCTGGTAAGTGAATGCGGCGAAATAACTGTGCCGGTTGTAATAAAACTGGTTCGAATCGGCGGAAATCACCGGCCGGTCATAAAACACCGTATTCAGGAAACGGCCGGTAACATAAACATTCCGGGTATAGGAATTCCTGTTTTTCAGCAGAAAAGACCTTCCCGCCCACACATCCTGGGCAGCATAGTCAAACGAATATTTCTGGCGTCTCAAATCGGCGTCGGGCAGGTCGTCGGAGCGAAACACCCGGCTAAGCGTCAGACCGCCCGCCCATTTCACACCGGAAGTCAGAAACCGGCGCTCGAACGTTCCCCACAGCTGCTTGGCGTTATAGTCATTCTGATAATAGAACAGCAGATCGAAATGAGACCCCAGGATACTGTTCGCCTGGTAGCGGAGGATATTCCCCCATTTCCGGTCTTTCGTCCCCCTGTAGCTGATTTCATAGTCCAGCAGATGGCCTATTTTCATGAAATTCTTATTCTGCACTCCGATACGCGCCGAATTGATAAAATTGGAAGACACCTCCATGCCCCAGGAAAAATCGTCCTTGCAGACAACAGTTATGTCCACCTCCCCGGGTGCACCGTCCACGCGGCTGACCAGCACGGCCACATCCTCGATATAAGCCAGTTTCCGGAGCATAATTTCATTCTGCACCAGCTCGAAGGGAATCAGCCGGTCGCCGGGCTTTATCGTCAGCTGCTTCCGCAGCGTCCATTCGGCGGTTTTCATGTGAATCCTGTTCGCCACCACCCGCAGCCATCCCAGATCCTGCTCCGAATAAGTCGTATCGTACACGCTCGTCCCGTACGGAGGCAACACCTTTATGCGGATACTCCGGATGCGGTCCCCGCTGAAATCCCTGAAACGTTCCTCGCTGTTCTGGGTGCGCATCACATTCACGCGGTTGCGCTTCGGATTGACAAAAATCAGTTTGTACAGCTCCTTCGTAAAAGCGCTCCTGCCGGCGATATTCCTGATTCTGGTGAACTCGTAACGCAGCGTGTCGCGAATCAGGCTGTCGGGCAGAAAGACCACCGGCATACCCAATACCGGCTCTCTCTTTATCCGGAGAGAATCCTCCAGAAGCGAAACAGCCAGCACGGAATCCCGGAAGCCGCACTCCTTCGCCGCCACGCCTCCACATGCCGCCAATATGCCTATCCAGACGATTCCTATGATTCCTATCCGCCTCACGTTCGCATCTTCTTATCCCGTACCGTTATTCTACGACAAAACTTTTGAATTTATCCGTCATCCAGAGCTTCAGTTCGCCGTCCTGCTGATAAATCAGACAAGCCTCCAGCTCCGGACGCTTCCCGATCACTTCCTTACTGGCTTCCAGTCCCAGCACCATAAAGGCCGTCGCATAGGCATCCGCTTCCATGCACGCAGGCGCATACACCGTCGAGCTCACCACCTCCTGCTGGACCGGATACCCCGTATAAGGACTGATCGTATGGGCATATTTCCTGCCGTCCTTCACATAAAAATTACGGTAATTGCCGGAAGTAGCCAATGCACCTTTCTCCAGCCCCACGATAAACTGCAGCTCCCGGTTCAGCAGCTCCGGATTCTCTACCGGTTTGTCTATTCCGATCCGCCACGGCCTCCGCTTTCCGCTCCGCCCTTTCACCCGGATTTCGCCCCCGATGTCCACCATGTAATTCTCCACGCCCTGTGCTTCCAGATACTCCGCCGCCAAATCCACCCCCAGCCCCTTGGCTATCGAACTGGCATCCAGCTCCGTCTCCAGGAAGCGTTTCACCAGGCTGTCCCCCTCCAGCCGCACCTTATCCATGCCGACCCACTGCAGCAACGTATCGATCCTCCCTGAAGACGGCATAACCCCTTTCTTGTAACCGAATCCCCAGGCATTGACCAAAGGTCCCACCGTAATGTCGAAAGCGCCCCGGGTCTCCCGGCTCACCTCCTCCGCCATACGGAACATGCGGCGGAAAAGCGAATCCGTCCGGCCGCTCTCATTCCGGTTCAGCAGCGAAACGACAGAACGGGGATTAAACATCGACAGCGATGCGTTCACCCGCTCCATCTCCTGCAGGAGCGGTTCATCCAGCACTCTCGGCGATTCATAGGCAATCCGGTAATACGTACCGTAAATCGTCCCTTCCGTATGCCGGAAAAGTCCGCGTTTGCATCCGCACAGCACCAGGATGCACAAAATCATTACACCCGCTTTCATCCTATTCAGTTTTTATTCCATCCGTCAAAAATAATATCCTAAATTGAAATACACACCCAGTTTCCTGTTTCGGTTCGACATATCCAGCCACAAATCGACCGGCCCTACCAGCGTATTGTAGGAATAGCTGACGCCTCCGCCCCAGATGTCGTCACCGCTCAGTATATCGAAAAAATTATTTTTCTGCTTCGCATAATTCGCCACGGCCGTCAGATAATTCTTTTTCCCCAGCCGGTAGCGGAACTTCATCCTGCCCGCCAGCACCGCATTCTCAAACATCTCCAGGTGGTGTATCCCCACAAAAGACAGCTGCTGCGAAAAATAACGGCCGGTCACCATCCCGCCCATATTGTTCTGATAGACATACGGTATCCGCCGCCCGATCAGCACCCGCCCGTACACGAAAGGCAGTACGGCGAAACGGCGGGACACCGGCAGTACGGTCGTCACACTGCCTGCAAGCGCTGAAAAGGGAGCCCCGCCGTCATAATGCAGACCGTTGCTCGTGTACAGCGTATATTCCCCTCTCAGCGACGTCCCCTTTTCGGGATAATACTTCTGGTCGTAAGTCTCGTAGTGCATCAGCCCGTAATAGCTCAGGAACCCCTCCGGTTTCACCTCCTCCCGCTCCCAGGGCTGGGCATACAGGAAAGAACTGAAATCGAAATACTCGTACCTTATTCCCAGCTCGAACTTGAGATTGCGGAGGTAAATATCCGAAAAATTCAGTCCCCCCTGGTGGTACGAGAAGGTGATATTGCCGGCTTTGCGTCCCCGGTTGTACAAATCGATGTCGTTGTATTTATACATATACGTCAGACCGGCATTCCGCAGAAACGTATTCCCCAGGGAACAATCCAGCCGCACATAGGGATTCATGCTCAGCCGGCCGGTCACCGACAGCTGGAACCCCCGCAGATTCCGGTGCATAATCGTCGTATTCACCAGGATGGCCGCCATCTCCTCAGAGTCGAAACGGAACCCCAGATTCAGCGAACTCATCCCTTTTTCCTTGAGCACCAGCGTCAGGTCATACACCTGCTGCCCGCTCAGATGATAATTCACCAGCGAAAAAGCGCCCGTGCCGTAAAGCGCGGCAATAGCCCGGTACAAATCTTTCATCGCAATCCGGGAATACTCCTGCAGCCCGGCTTTCTTCCGCACCCATTTTTCCTCCGAAGCACTCACACCCTCCATCCGGATACGCCCGATCTCAAGCGAATCGGATGAAATAAACGGACTCTTTATCCCCCGCTCCCTGCGGAACCCCTCCGGTAGTCCCAACTGCTCCTTCAGCCGGAGAATCTCATCCCATTGCGCCCGGGCAGCCCGCTCCCCGCGAAGAATCAGCGTATCTATGGCTGCCGGATCGAAACTGGCCGCCGAATAGGGCTCTATATCCGGCTTGATATACAGATTCGTCGATTTGATATTCTCCTCATACTTCGCCATACCCAGAAAATTGGTCAGCTGGTCCACGATTTCCACCACCGAATTCAGTTCATCCATCGTCCGCAGACCGGCGGAAACATCCACGCCGATAATGACATCCGCCCCCATTCCGCGCATCACATCCACCGGATAATTATTGGCAATCCCGCCGTCCACCAGCATCATCGTATCCAGCACCACCGGCGAAAACACCCCCGGTATGGCCATGCTCGACCGCATCGCCAAAGGCAGATTCCCGCTGCTCAGCACCACCTCCCCGCCATCGACCAGATTCGCGGCCACACATGCAAAAGGAATCGGAAGTGCCGAAAAAGAGAGCGAATCATGATAACCGAGCGTCAGTTCAGAGAAAAGATTGTAAATATTCTGCCCGCCGATAAACCCCGCCGGCATCTGTATCAGCCTGCTTCCCAGCATCGGAACGGAAAGCAGGTACTTCTCGTCCTTTTCCTTCTCCGAGAATGGCAGATCGTAGCGGTACACCCGGTTGCTCAGCAGGAAAGGCCAGTTCTGCACCCGCACCAGACTGTCGAGACAGCGCGCATCGTAACCGATGGCATACAGTCCGCCGACAATCGAGCCCATACTCGTGCCCGCGATATAGTCGATAGGAATGCCTGCCTCCTCCAGCACCTTCAGCACGCCGATATGCGCCACGCCCTTCGCCCCGCCTCCGCTCAGCACCAGCCCGACCTTCTTCCGCCCCGCATACGCCCCGCTGCACGCAAAAAGCAAAACGACCGTCCATATCCCTATTTTTCTCATCCGAAACATACCAGCAAACGTTAAAACAAAGTTAGTCTTAATTAAGAACCGGACAATACATCCTTCCGGCATTTTCACAGAAAAGTCACAATATTTAATTATTTTTGTCCGGCGCTGTATTACAGTTTTTTCAATAAAATACGTCAAACGGTCCGTAAAGTTAGCGGGAATACGATTCCTGCCCGTTAATTTTCGGAACACCAATTCAAAACATTATGGCCAGAATCCTGATCATCGACGACGAACGGAGCATCCGCAACTCCATGAAAGACATCCTCTCCTTCGAAGGACACGAAGTAACGGTGGCCGAAAACGGACTCGAAGGACTGGTCGCGCTGAAAGCCGAAAAACCGGAAATCGTCTTCTGCGACATCAAAATGCCCAAAATGGAAGGGATCGAAGTGCTGGAACGCATCAAGGAATTCTCCCGCGAAACGCCGGTAATCATGATCTCGGGACACGGCACCATCGACACCGCCATCGAAGCCATAAAAAAGGGCGCCTACGACTTCATCGAAAAACCCCTCGACCTGAACCGCATCCTCATTACCATCAAAAACGCCACCGACAAACAGCTGCTGCTGCAGGAAACGCAGACCCTGAAACACAAAGTCAGCAAAAAATACGAGATGATAGGCCACTCGGAAGCCCTCGGCCGCATCCAATCCATCATAGACAAAGTGGCCCCGTCCGACGCCAGAGTGTTGATCACAGGCCCCAACGGATCAGGCAAAGAACTGGTCGCCCGCCAGCTGCACGAAAAGAGCAGCCGCCGGGACAACGCATTCATCGAAGTGAACTGCGCCGCCATCCCTTCCGAACTCATCGAAAGCGAACTGTTCGGACACGAAAAAGGCTCCTTCACCTCCGCCATCAAACAGAAAAAAGGCAAATTCGAACTCGCCCACAACGGCACGCTCTTCCTGGATGAGATCGGCGACATGAGCCTGGATGCACAGGCCAAAGTGCTGAGGGCATTGCAGGAAAACAAAATCAGCCGGATAGGCAGCGATTCGGACATACAGGTAGACGTCAGGGTCATCGCCGCCACCAACAAGAACCTCAAAGAGGAGATCGCCGCAGGAAGATTCAGGGAAGACCTCTACCACCGCCTGAGCGTCATTATCATCAACGTACCGCCTCTGAAAGAGCGCACCGAGGACATCGAAGACCTGGTTCTCCACTTCACGGCGGAAATATGCGCCGACATGCGCATTACGCCCAAACAGTTCGCCCCGGAGGCCATCGAATGCCTGAAAAAATACGAATGGTCCGGCAACATCCGGGAACTGCGCAACGTCGTAGAGCGGCTGATCATCCTGTGCAATTCCGTCATTTCCCCCGCCGACATCGAACTCTACAAATAGCCGCCGGAAATGGAAAAAAGATACATCCTACTGTCCGGACGCAGGAATGTCGGAAAAAGCTCGCTGATTAACGCGCTCACAGGGCAGGAAACGGCCCTTGTCTCCGACACGGCGGGCACGACCACCGACCCGGTGAAAAAAGCCTACGAAATACCCGGAACCGCCCCGGTCGTTTTCATCGATACGGCAGGCATCGACGACGACGGAGAATTAGGGGAAAAAAGAAAAGCAAAAACACTGGAAATCATTCCGCAGGCCGACATCACCCTGCTTGTGTTCACGGACAACCGCTTCGAAGAAGCAGAACGCCGGCTTGCCTCCCTGTTCCGGAAGCACGCGGTCCCTTTTCTGCTCATCCACAACAAATCCGACCGGACACCCCTGCACTCCCGGTTAAAGGAAGCACTGGAAAAAGAATACCGCACGACGGTCATCGACTTCTCGGCCCTGAGACGGGAACAACCGGAGGCAATCATCCGGGCGATACAGTCCCTTCTGCCCGCTTCCGGTCCGGCAGCCCTGCTCGACGGACTGGCCGGAAAAAACGACACCGTGGTGCTGGTCGCTCCTATCGACTCGGAAGCCCCCACCGGCCGGCTGATACTTCCCCAGGTACAAACGCTGCGCGAACTGTTGGACCGGCACTGCATCGGAATAACGGTCCAGCCGGAAGAACTCCCCGGTCTGCTGGACACCCTGCCCCTGTCACCCCGGCTCGTCATTACCGACAGCCAGGTATTCCGGCAGGTGGCGGAGATCGTCCCTCCGTCCGTTCCCCTGACCAGTTTCAGCATCCTGCTGGCACGGATGAAAGGCGATTTTCAAAAATTCATGGAAGGCACCTCCCGCATCGCACGGCTGCAAGACGGCGACCGCGTGCTCATACTGGAGTCCTGCTCCCACCATGTATCCTGTGAAGACATCGGAAGAATAAAAATCCCCGCCCTGCTGCAGAAAAGAACCGGACGGAAACTGGAATTCGATTTCATTGCGGGGTTGAGCGCCATCCGGCGGCCCATGACAGACTACGCTTTAGTGATACAATGCGGCGGGTGCATGATTACCTCCCGGCAACTTCAGAACAGACTCCGCCCCGCCATCGAGGCAGGCATACCCGTCAGCAACTACGGCATGACGCTCGCCTGGCTGCAGGGCATCTTCGAAAGAGCCACAGCCCCTATTTGTCATCCCATCCCGCTCTCTTGAATCCCTGGCCCATAATCTCCTTGGCATCGAGAATCATCGTGAAAGCGTGGGGATCGATATGCTGAATCGCTCGCTGCAGGGTCGTCACCTCTTTCCGGTTCACCACCGTCATGATCATCTCCTTCTCCGAACGGTTCCACATCCCGTTCACCGGAAGAATAGACCCGCCCCGGTGCAGCTCCGTCAGAATGAAACTGCGCAGCTCCTCGGTCTTCTCCGAAACGATAAAAAACGTCTTGTCGCTGGAATAGCCGCCGATGACGATATCTATGACCTTCCCCATGATGAAAATGGTAATCAGCGAATAAAAAGGAGTCTTCCAGTCGGGAAAAGCCACAAACCCCAGTACGACGATAATCAGGTCCACCGTCATCTGCATCATTCCCAAAGGCCGGCGCGTCAGTTTGTGAAGCACCGCAGCCAGCACGTCCGTACCGGCACTGGAAGAACGCGTCTTAAAAATCAGTCCGGCACCGACACCGATCACCACGCCCCCGAAGATGCTGGCGAGCAGCACGCCTTCTTTCGCCGAATCCGGATTATTGATTCCGCCTTTCACCAATTGCAGAGGGTCATGCGCGAACTCCGGCGAATAGCCGCACAGATGCTCCAGCATCCAGGGAAAGCCGTCGGCAAACAGCGCCACCAGCCAGAAACAGATAAACGTGCGGAAACCGAAATCCCGGCCCAGAATCTTAAAACCGATCAGACTCAGCGGCAGATTGAAACACAGGGCTGCCATACCGATCGGAAAGCCCAGCTTCCAGTTCAGGATGGTCGAGATGCCGTAAATGCCTCCCGGCACAATCTGATAGGGCGTCATAAAAAAAGTATATCCCGTCGCTATCACCATGGAACCCAGCAAAAGAGTCCCCCACGTCTGATACCAACGCGCCGAAAAAATCTTCTCCCTGTAAAAGGATACTTTCGTAACATTCATGGTCAAATATCGTTATAATTACACCTCCGCCGGCATACGCCCCTGCAGATTCGCGTGCAAATATACTTCCGGCACAAAGAAAAAAACATGACAAATGTCAGCTATTTCCGAAATTTAATGACTAACATTGCAATCCGGTTCCGGCCGTTCGGAAACCCTGCCGCAACACCAGACTATGAGCAAGACAAAAAATAAAATCATCAGTGTCGCCAAAGCCCTGTTCAAAGAAATCAGCGTCTACAAAGCCACGATGAACGATATCGCCCGGGCCGCCAAAATGAGCCGGCGGACTCTATACACCCACTTCAAAAGCAAGGAAGAACTCTGCCAGTACGTCGTCGACGAAGAGGTCAAAACCATCAACGACAAACTGCAGAAAGCCGCCGATTCGCGGTTGCCCGCAGACAGAAAACTGAAACTGTATATCCTGCAACACTTCGGCGTGATAGACTCCCTGGTCAAAAGCAACCGCTACATCCGTTACGACTTCCTGTTCAACAACATCCGGGTGGAACACCTGCGGAAAGACATCGACCGCAAAGAGATAAAACTCCTCACCGGCATCATCCGGGAAGGAAAACAGAGCGGCATTTTCAGGGTAAGCGACCCGGAAATTTTCTCCAAAAACCTGCTGCTCATGTTCAAAAGCCTGGAACAGGCTTTCATCATCACGGGGCGCAAGGACAAGAACTCCCGCACCATCCTGGAATACATCGACCTGCTCTTTTACGGCATCGTGGGATCGCCTACTCTCCGGTCTTCACTACATACAACTGCCCTGTCTGGTACTTCACAACCCTGACGGGCGTATTCTTCGGGATATAACCGCCCTGTTCCGCCACGGCGTCATACAGCTCCCCGCCGATGCGTATTTTCCCGCAGGGACGCAGGTCGGTCTCGGCGTATCCCTCTTTGTCCACTTCCTCCCGGACCGTCATGTCCACGCCGACGAACCCGTCCTCCGGACGCTGTTCCGCATGCAAGGCAAAAGCCCAGCGTCCCGCTCCCAGCACCTTCGCTCCCAACCAGCAGCTCAGTCCGAATGAAAGCAGCGAAGCGACAATAACCACACACAGCGAACGCAAAATCGTCCCGACGAAATCCCCCAGAAAATCGAAGGAGAAATCATCCACCCCCGCCAGCACCAGCGCCCCGACCATACAGACGATTCCCGACACGCCCGTCACGCCGAAGCCCGGAATGACGAATATCTCCAGCAGCAGCAGAATAACTCCCAGCACAAAAACGACCAGCTCCCAGGAAGCGGCAAAACCCTCCAGATAAAGAGGCGCGAAATAACACACGGCGCCGAACACGGCGACCGCCAGCGGGAAACCCACGCCCGGAGTCTGAAGTTCGAAATAGATTCCCCCGATAATCAGCATCACTAAAATCCCCTGCACCATCGGATGAATCAGAAAACCGATAAGCCGGTCCAGCGCCGTCGGCGTATAGCTCAGCAGAGTATACGTCCCCACGCCCTCCTGTTCCAGCACCTCCGCCACATTATCCGCGATACCGTCGCAAAAGCCGTATTTCATCGCCTCATGGGGAGTAAACGTGACCACCTTCCCGCTGTCCGTCACCCCGGCGATACGGATACGCTCGTCCACCATCGCCTCGGCGATCTGCGGGTCCCTTTTCCACCGCAAAACCGTGTCCCGGCCGCGAACGACCGTATCCCGACCGTGAGCCTGGGCGGTAGAACGGATCATGGAACGCATATACGACTGGTACTTGTCCGGCATCGCCTCCCCCGTCTGACTGACCACCGTAGCCGCCCCGATATTCGCCCCCTCCCGCATATAGATCCGGTCGCAGGCGACAGCAATCAAAGCCCCGGCGGACGCGGCGTTGTTATTTATAAATACCCACACCGGACGACGGGTGTTGAGAATCAGACTCCGGAGGGAATCCGCATACACCACCAGTCCGCCGTAAGTGTTCATGTCCACCAGAATGTAAGCGGCTCCGGCCTTTTCCGCCTCCCCGAACGATTTTTTGACCGTACGCCACACTCCCGGACCGATTTCGTCCTTCACATCCACCCGATAAACCACTTCCGGCTGTCCGGCCAAGGCTCCCGTCGCCCAGACAGCGAGCAGCCCCCATAATAACAGACATTTCTTCAACATAATCATTCCTGCATTTCATTGACAATAACCGTTCCCGCCACCACCGAGAACAGCGATACAAAACAGCACGCCAGAACGCTGACCCACGGAATCAGCAGGGAAAAGGCGAACACGGCCCCCACCCCCGTCACCATCCCGATGTTCTTTTTCATATAAGCCGTGCTCTTCCGGATATTGAAGCGCTTCCGCTCGACGGCATAATCAATAAAAGAAAAACCGTAGAAATAGGCACTCACGAAAAACATCGCGAAAGGCGTCAGCAACCCCACCAACGGGATAAAAGAACACAAAAACAGCAGAAAGGAGATCAGGAACTGGAAAAACATATTCCGACACGCCAGCATAATGCCCCGGCCTACCTCCCACAGCATCTGCCTGAAATCGAACGGGTAATCCTTTCCCGTCAGCTCCCGCTCCGCACGTTCCGAAAGCCAGGAATAGACCGGAGACATCAGAATCAGCACGAAATAGCCGCCGAACGTGAAAAACAAAAACAGATAGAGCAGCTTCACCAGGAAGCGGATCAGAAATCCGGCCGTATCCGCGGCCCAGGACAACCACGAAATCCCTTCCACCCATACCGCCATCTTCTGCCGCACGCACTCCGAGAGGGAATTTCCAGCCGACGCCACCAGCCACTCCCCGCCGATGAAAAACAGCACCAGCAAAAACACCGGAAATATGAAAAACCAGCAGAACCTCCGGCTCAGCAGCATGCGGCAAGCAGGACCGTACGCCCTTATCCCCCGGAAAAAACCGTAAAACAGATTCATGGCACAAGTTTTATACAGAACAAAGTAAGCGAAAAAACTCAAAAGCCGCAAACAAGATGGGAGTTACGCTATTTACTTACGTTATTTTTTTATATTTTTGCCTACATAAGCGCGACGGTGTACGCTTTTTTTATTTTCAAAGAACATAACAAGTTGTAAATTAGAATACCATGCAAGCATTAACAGCCATTTCTCCAGTCGACGGACGATACAGAGACAAAGTGGAAAATCTCGCTAACTACTTTTCGGAAAGTGCCCTGATCCGTTACCGGGTCATGGTGGAAGTCGAATACTTCATCGCCCTTTGCGAAATACCGCTGCCCCAGCTGAAAGGATTCAACGCCGGACTCTTTCCGCAGCTGCGGGAAATATACCTGAACTTCACGGTGGAAGACGCCCGGAAAATCAAAGACACGGAAAAAATCACCAACCATGACGTCAAAGCGGTGGAATACTTCATCAAAGACAAATTCGATGCGTTAAACCTGCATGCCTACAAAGAATTCATCCATTTCGGACTGACCAGCCAGGACATCAACAATACGGCCATTCCCTGCTCCTTCCGCGATGCCGTACACGACGTGTACTACCCGGCGGCAGGCGAGCTGATAGCCAAATTGGAGGAACTGTCGGAAGAATGGAAAGACGTGCCCATGCTGGCGAAGACCCACGGGCAACCCGCTTCCCCCACCCGGCTGGGAAAAGAGATCAGGGTATTCACCTACCGTCTGAGCCGGCGGCTCGAACTGCTGAAAAAAGTGGCCATCTCCGGAAAATTCGGCGGCGCCACCGGCAACTTCAACGCCCACCATGCGGCATTTCCGGAAATCGACTGGGTGGAATTCGGCAACCGGTTCCTCACCCAGAAACTGCAACTGGAAAGAGAAAGCTACACGACCCAGATATCGAACTACGACAACTTCGCCGCCCTTTTCGATAACCTGCGCCGCATCAACACCATCGTCATCGACCTCGACCGGGATATCTGGACCTACATCTCCATGTCCTATTTCAAACAGAAAATCAAAGCGGGGGAAGTAGGCTCGTCGGCCATGCCGCACAAGGTGAACCCGATCGATTTCGAAAACTCGGAAGGCAACCTGGGCATCGCCAACGCCGTATTCGAGCACCTCAGCAACAAACTGCCCGTCTCCCGCCTGCAACGGGACCTGACGGACTCCACCGTCCTGAGAAACATCGGCGTGCCGCTCGCCCACACCCTTATCGCTTTCAAATCCACCCTGAAAGGGCTGAACAAGCTGATCATCAACAAGGAAGCCATCGAACGCGACCTGGAGAAAAACTGGGCGGTCGTAGCGGAAGCCATCCAGACCATCCTCCGGCGGGAAGGCTATCCCAACCCCTACGAGGCATTGAAAGCCCTGACCCGCACCAACAGCAAGATAACCCGGGAATCCATCGCCGAATTCATCGACACCCTGGAGATTTCCGACAAGCTCAAGGAACAGCTGAAACAGATTACACCGGCCAACTATACCGGAATTTAAAGGATATGCCATGCGTGATTTCTTTTCCATCCTGAGAAGGTTCATACCTCCCTACAAATTCCGGGTTTGCAAAAGCGTCCTGTACAATATCCTGCATGCGGTCTTCGGCACCCTGTCGATAGCCATGCTCGCCCCGGTACTGGGCATCCTTTTCGGGACCCAGCCCGATGTGACGGAGCGCGTGCCCTTTGCCTTCGACATCGATTCGCTGAAGAACATTTTCTACTATCACATCACCCATGCCCGCGACGCATACGGCCCGGCAAGCACCCTGCTGTTCGTCGGACTCATCGCGATCGCCGCCACGGCTCTGAAAACGGGGTTCGCCTACCTGGGCGCCTACGAGACCATCTACATCCGCAACGGCGTCGTGCGGGACATACGGCGGAAAATATTCCGGAAAATCCTGTCGCTGCCGCTGCCTTTCTTTTCCGAAGAGCGGAAAGGAGACATCATCTCCCGCATGACCGGCGACGTGCAGGAAGTCGAAGCCTCCGTCATGAGCTCGCTGGACATGTTTTTCCAGAGTCCGATACTGATTCTGGTGTACCTCTCCGCCATGCTGCTGATGAGCTGGCAGCTGACCCTTTTCGTATTCGTGATGCTCCCGGTCATGGGAACGCTGATAGGAAAAGTGGGCAAAAACCTGAAACGCCATTCGCGGGAAGGACAGAACAAAATGGGCGAACTCCTGTCGCTGATGGAAGAAACGCTGTCCGGCCTGCGCATCATCAAGGCTTTCAATGCCGAAAACAAAATCGAACGGAAATTCTCGGACGAGAACGAAAGCTACCGCCGCATCCAGAACCGGCTGATGAGAAGGCGCTCCCTGGCGCACCCGATGAGCGAATTTCTGGGGACCATCGTAATCGTACTGGTGCTGTGGTTCGGCGGAACGCTGATTCTCAACCGCACCGGCTCCCTCACCGCTCCCGAATTCATCGCCTACATCGCCCTGTTCTACTCCATTATCAACCCGGCGAAGAACCTGACCAATGCCTTTTACAGCATACAGAAAGGCCTCGCGGCGATGGACCGCATCGACGACATACTGAAAGCCGAATCCTCCATTCTGGAGCCCCGGCAACCGGTAAAGATAAAAGAATTCACCGAGGCGATCGCCTACAGGAACGTCTCTTTCGCCTACAACGAATCCAAGACCGTCCTTAAAAACATCGATCTGACCATTCCGAAAGGCCAGACCGTCGCACTTGTAGGACAGTCCGGCTCCGGCAAGAGCACGTTCGTCGATCTGCTGCCCCGTTTCTACGACGTCATCGGGGGAGAAATCACCATCGACGGCAGGGACATCAGGGAGTTTTCCTTCTACGACCTGCGGGAGCTCATGGGCAACGTGAACCAGGACCCGATTCTCTTCAACGACACCATATACAACAACATCGCTTTCGGTGTGGAGAATGCCACCCCCGGGGAAGTGGAAAATGCGGCGAAGATAGCCAATGCCCATGATTTCATCATGCAGACGGAGAACGGCTACCAGACCGTCATTGGAGACCGGGGAGGCAAACTGAGCGGCGGACAGCGCCAGCGGTTAAGCATCGCCAGGGCCGTTTTGAAAAATCCGCCCATCATGATTCTGGACGAGGCGACCTCCGCCCTAGACACCGAATCGGAAAAACTGGTACAGGAAGCGCTGGACAACCTCATGCGCAACCGCACCTCCATCGTCATCGCCCACCGTCTCTCCACCATCAAGAACGCCCATCTGATCTGCGTGTTCCATGAAGGGGAAATCGTCGAAAAAGGCACGCACGAAGAATTGCTGCAACTGAACGGGATTTACACGAAACTCTATCAAATGCAGAATTTTTAAAAGATTAAAAAGGTTGAAAAGTTGAAAGAGTTGAATGAAGCGGCGCTTTTGGGAAAGAAGGTGGCCTATCCGAAATCCTACTGTCCGGAGATACTGGTGAAAGTCCCCCGGAAACTGAACCGTGAAATATACGGCATCGGCGCTCCGGAAAGCCTTTTTTACGGTTACGACAGCTGGCACGCCTACGAAGCCGGCTTCATTACCGAAAAGGGACTGCCCGTCTCAGGCGTATTGAAAATCGTATATCCCGCAGACAGTGAATTTCTGGTGGAAAGCAAATCGCTGAAACTCTATCTGGGGTCAATGAACATGACCCCTTTCGGCGACACGCCCCGGGAAGGCATCGCCCTGTTCAGGGAAAGAATCCGGCAGGATCTGAACCGGCTGCTGGAAACCCGGACGGAAATCTCGTTCTACCACGAAGCCCCTGCCGCCGCGCCTTTTGATTTCAGTGAATACGAAATTCTGGAAAACACGCCGGAGGCGGAACAGGCGCATTTCAGCGTGTATCAGGAAAATCCCGCCTACCTGACCGAAAACTCCCAAGAGTCGGGAGAAGAATTAAAAGTGGGAAGCCACTTATTGAAAAGCAACTGCAAGATTACCACCCAGCCCGACTGGGGAAGCATCTATATCCGGATGAAAGCCTCGCGCCTGCCGGACAGGCTTTCCCTGCTGAAATACATCGTCTCCATACGCAACGAGAACCATTTCCACGAGGAAATATGCGAAATGGCATTCAAACGTCTGTCCGATTTCTACCGGCCGGAGATTCTTGCCGTGGCCTGCCTCTACACCCGCCGGGGAGGCATCGACATCTGCCCCGTCCGTGCCAACAGGCCCCAATATCTGCCGCAATACCTGCCGCAGGACGGAATACTCACAGCCCGGACGTTCAGACAGTAAAGTCAACCTTTCAGCTTCTTGTCATACCTCCCGTCATGCAGTGCCTTCAAGGCCTCGCGCATGATTTTGTTGTCCTCGTTCATCAGGATGTACATTTCATTCATCCCCCACAGATTCTGGGCAATCAGCGCCTTCAGCTGCAGCTTCATCACCGGAATCACCGGAGTCAGCAATTTCTCGTCTTCCGGAACGCCCGCTTTCACCCCTTCCGCCACGATCTCCCGGATCATCTTGTCCGTAACGGTATAGTCCTTCAGGAACCTGCCAAAATCCGGATATTTCTTTTTCAGCTCCGACCGGTTCCGGTCCACATAATTATTGATATACTGTCCGATCACGCTTTTCCCGACCAGCCGGTTGAAATAGGCATAATTGATCCCCGTGTCTATCGGTACGAAAATATCCGGAATGATACCGCCGCCGCCGTAAACCGTCCTCTTTTTCAGCTTCGTGTAATATTTCAGCGTATCATTGATCTGGATGCTGTCGGCGGAAAGTAGCTCCCCGTTGCTGTAACGCTCATACAATTCGGCCCGGTAATTCCCGTCCTTGTACGGCTTCTGAATACAGCGCCCCGAGGGCGTATAATAATGGGCCGTGGTCAGTCTTACCATCGTTCCGTCCGTCAGGGGATACTGGCGCTGAACCAGTCCCTTGCCGAAAGAACGGCGCCCGACGATCAACCCCCGGTCCCAGTCCTGTATCGCTCCGGAAACAATCTCGCTGGCGGAAGCCGAATTCCCGTCTATCAGCACGATGACCCGACCGTTCTCAAGCAATCCCTTGGAGGTGGCATACTCCTCCCTTTTCCCGGACGACAGACCGTCGGTGTAAACAATCATCTTCTTGTCGTCGAGCAGATTGTCGCTGATACCGATAGCGGCCCCCATGTAACCGCCCGAATTCCCCTGTAAATCCAGAATCAGGTCCTTCATTCCCTCCGCCTGCAACTTCCCGACCGCCTCCTCGAATTCTTCGATGGTATTGGCGGAAAAACGGGATATTTTGATGTATCCGACCGATTTATCCAGCATATAGGCGGCATCGACACTGTGAATCGGTATCTTGTCGCGGATGATGTCGAAATCCAACAGTTCCCCGTTACGCAACACCTTTATCCGCACCAGCGTCCCTTTCTCTCCTTTCAGCTTCTTGCGCACGGCGGAATTGCCCAGCTTCACGCCGGCAATATTCTCGCCATCGACCTCCACGATGCGGTCTCCGTCCAGCAGGCCGACTTTTTCCGACGGGCCGCCCGGAACCACGGAAACCACCATCAGGGTGTCCCGCAAAATCGAGAACTGAATGCCTATCCCGAAAAATCCCCCTTCCAGCGGTTCGTTCATCTCCTCCATCTCCTCCTTGGAAATATACACCGAATGGGGATCGAGGTCCGAAAGCACCTTCACAATGGCATCCTCCGTCAATTTCGGAAGATCGACCGTATCCACGTAAAAAGCATCGATCAAAGCGACCAGCCGCTGAAACTTCAAGGTCTGCTCCCTCACGTCGGTGTTGCTGCGCTGGGCCTGTCCCGCCGACAGGATTCCCAGTAAAACCATTCCTAAAACAACAAAGCGTTTCATCTGTTCTTCCTTATGTCTTTATTTTCCTTTTCTATATTCCTTTTTCATATTCCGCCAGCTCCAGATCCTTCACACTCCCCCCGTCCAGCCCGAAGCGGACCGCCGTCCTCACTTTGTGAAAGCCGTATCTGCCGGCTGCCCCCGGATTTATGTGCAGGCAATTCAGTTTCTTGTCATACATGACCTTCGCGATGTGGGAATGCCCGCACACGAAGAGACGGGGCGCCTCCGCCGACAACAAAGGTCTTATACGCAAATCATAGCGTCCGGGATACCCTCCGATGTGCGTCATCAGCACTTTCACCCCCTCGCATTCGAAAACCTCCGTCTCCCGGAACATGCGCCGCAACACGCCCCCGTCAATATTCCCGTACACGGCGCGCAGATGAAAACGGGCGGCCAAAGCGTCGGCCACCGCCACATCGCCGATGTCTCCGCAATGCCACACTTCATCGCAATCCCGAAAGAACTCCGTCAGCTTCGGATCCAGCCACCCGTGGGTGTCCGATAACAGCCCGATGCGTTTCATAAAGCGTAAAGCATCTTTATCTCTTCCGCCCAGCCATCCTCCTCGGGCGTTTCCAGAATCAACGGCATATCGTCGAAACGGCTGTCGTGCATAATCATCCGGAACGCCGCAAGCCCGATCATCCCCTTGCCGATACACTCGTGCCGGTCCACATGCGAGCCGACACCCTTCTTCGAATCGTTCAGATGCATTCCCTTCAGGTATTTAAAACCGACCACCTCGTCAAAACGGTCGAACGTCTCCGCAAATCCCGACTCCGTCGAAAGATCGTATCCGGCGGCAAACGTATGGCAGGTATCGATACAGACCCCCACGCGGTCTTTGTCCTCCACCCGCTCGATGATATAGGCTATCTGCTCAAAGGTATATCCCATATTGGAGCCCTGTCCCGCCGTATTCTCGATAACGGCGCATACGCCCCGCGTCTGCTCCAGAGTCAGGTTAACAGACTCGGCAATCCGCTCCAGACAGGCTTCATCGGAAATCTTCTTCAGACTGCTTCCCGGATGAAAATTCAGCAATTCCAGTCCCAGCTGCTCGCACCGCTTCATTTCATCCAGAAACGCCGCCCTGGACTTCTCCAGCCCCTCGGCATCCGGATTACCCAGATTTATCAGATAACTGTCGTGAGGCAAAATATGCTTCGGACTATAACCGTATTCCCGGCAACGTTCTTTAAAAAGCGAAATGTTCTTATCCGTATAAGCGGCCGCCGTCCATTGCCGCTGATTCTTCGTAAACAAGGCAAACGCCCTGGCTCCGATAGCCTCCGCATTCACGGGAGCGTTTTCCACCCCTCCCGTAACATGAACATGTGCACCTATATATTTCATAGACTCAAATTCTAAAATTCACCCTATAAACGCATTTAAGTTCGCAAAGGTACAAAAAAAGTTGAAAAGGCCGAAAAGTAAAATCCTCAAGCTTAACTGTCCGTCATCAGCAGTTTAAATCTATTTCCCAGTTCTTCCATTCTTTCCAAAAGTTGGGAGAAAGACGGCTTCTCGCCAAAAATCATGGACGAACTCATACTGTTATAATCCGATTCCCAGGCCTCTCTTATATCTGCACACGGTACAAGCGTGAGGCGTTTGCGAACATCCGGAGTATAATCCATACCTCTCACGCTCGTGAATATCTCCCTATGATGCCGAATAGATTCCCAAAGTTTATCATCTTTAATAGCTGCAACGGCGAAATCCTTATCCATCATTCTGTACAAGTCATAGAGATGCCTCGACTTTCGTCCGGCTTCGCTCCCATGTCCTTCCATCGAAAACAGTTCATGAAGTAGAAATACTTTCTCCAGAAACGTCTTGTTCGGAAGTGCTGTGGAAACCCGACTATCTGCCAGCGTTGTCTGAATCGTTGGAAATAATTCCTCCACTATGCTCTTAATATTCGCCTGTTCGTTGGGTTCGATCAGAGATCTTGCCCCTATCTCTAACATCACCACCGGCGGCAAGTACTCAAGCGGTTCTTCCCATACACTTTTATATTTCACAAACAGTTTTCGAGGTTCGGGATAGGTATTGTCACCTTCACCATCAGGCTGCACTTCTAATGAACAAAGTGTCCCTAAACCGTATTGCTCCATTGCTGTTTGCAACTCTTTACAGAAATCTTCTTTCACAAATAGGGATGATGTCTTGCGAAGTTGCTTTATCTGTTTCTTGGTCAAATCACCTTCCAAACCAAAAAGCGAACGGTCAACAGCCAGATCTATATCCTCTGAAAACCTCTCTATTAGATGCCACACTTTGCTCAAAGATGTGCCTCCTTTGAATATGAGCTTATCAGCAAAAGACAATGTGAACACCAATTGCAATAACGTTGTAACCCACAAATCTTTTTCAACCGCTTGCACCGGCAAAAATGTCTGATTGGCGACTTGACTCAACACCCGGCGTTGATTATCAATCGAAAGCTGAAAATAGTTATTCATACGCCTGCTTTATTATCGTTCTTATCCATGCCGGCATCAATTCGAGATCTGCCAGCACTTTACTCTTATCTTCCTTTAAGATAACCTGTTTTATTTGCTCGGTCAGGTCTTCCGTTACATTTTCACGTCCTACCTCTTTTAAAGCGAATGTGACAAGCATGGCAAGATAATTTGTAAAAGATAAATTTTTGGGAGTTGTGTATTTGAACTGTATTGAACGCCCGTTACCCAAATTTACTTTTCGAGGTGCTCCGTCAGTCAAATAAACAAAATTCATCGGCACCTGAGTGGAAATACCCAACCTGTTCATGGCGTAAATGCCTGTTGGAACAATACGAGCCTTATCCCTGCGAGCTATCGTTTCGGCTATCTGCTCTATCGAAGGCATCAGAACGCCAAGCCCCAATTCTGTATCTATTTCAGGATAAGTATAAATTCCTCTTGCCAACCTGACAATATCACCTTTGACTGTCAAGCGTTCAAGACCTTTACCTATGGACTTGGTCTCGCCATACGATGTAAAATCAGATGGGAAGAATATACTTCCCCTCCCTTTTTCTTTAATCGCCGACAATATATTATCCTCGATACTTGTCATTTCATCCTGTTTTGTCGCAAAATTATGAATTATTTGCGACATATCCACCTCTTCTCTCCGCTTTATTCTAAACTATCATAAACCGGAATAAACCATTTTACATTCCAATGGGAACAGTATTCCCCACAATGTTTTTAAAAAGCAACATGCAAAAAAGGTTGAAAAGTAAAATAGATGATAAGCCACGGAGCTACCTCAAAGAAACTCCTATAGCATAGCTTCCAATTCAGGAAATTTTGAGATTTGCTGTTTTGGTCTACTAATAAATCTAATACTTTATCGCTCCCAAATTTTTAAAAGCTCTTTAAGTGTATCATAATACCTCATTCGTTCATTCATATCATTTAAATGCCAATAAACTAAACGAAATGCATCAGCTTCTTTTTTAGGCATATTATCAATACTCATAGGGATAGAAGATATAATTATGGTATCCACTAATGCACATTCCATTGCATAAAACGTCAATGTATCTTTTTGAATTTGAGCTTTTATTGTATATATAAATGTTGGACGAATTGAATCAATCTCACTCCATTGTTCAACTTCTTCTTTATATCGCTTGTCATTTTCGATCCAAATGGTTGAACACTTATTACTCAACTCCTCTAAAAAACCACAATTTCCATATTTGTATTTTGCATCTTCTGTAAGTGTATAAAGAAGATTAGTTAAATTCTCAGATTCCCTCCTCTGCTTTTTTGCATCATCCAATAAAGATAAAGAACTTTCAAGAGTAATATCAACAATCCCATTAAAATCCTTACCAATACTATCTTGGGCATAAAGCAAAAATTGACGTTCAACCGGATTAGAAGTATTCGAATTAGAAGTGGTACACGATGACAAGCAAATCGAAAGCAAACATAATGCACAACCGGAAAAAATTTGATGTTTAAACATAATTATAAGTATTTAGTATTAATGTCTTGCCAGCCCCATTGGGACCTGCAATGACTATCAGTTCCGGCTTCCCGTTCTTCCTAACCATTCAGGACTGTATTTATGCGTTTAGCCCATTTTGCTTTACTTATCGCAGCCATGCAATGCATTTTCGCAAAATATGCCTCTTTGGCAATCTATTTCTCACTTCTTAGGACAAAGGTATGTATTTTCTTTCACAACACGTT
>CAZYJV010000010.1:0-28059 GCA_964647845.1 uncultured Odoribacter sp. | reverse complement strand
GGGGAGCTGGCTTTGGAGGTAGTCGCGGTTGGAGGGGGAGAGTCGAACGCGCCAGCCGTGTCCCTGTTTGTCTTTCACTTCGAAGTACATTTCGTCGGAGTAGTGAAGGGTGAGGCGGTTGTTGCCGGGGGTGAGGCCCGTGACGTAGAGGATGCCGTCTATCGGGCAGTTCTTCATGTGTATGGTGAGCGAGAAGTCGGCGGGGTCCCGTTGTTCCGCGTAGAGTCGGTGCATGACGCGGGTCGCTGCCATGACGCCTAAGGCTAAGCCGGGGCAGATGTGCCCGTGCAGTTGGGCGGCCTGGAGCAGCAGTTCCGGGGTGTCGTTGTCCAGGATGTGACGGACGATGTCGATGCGGGGGGCGTCTTTCCGGATGGAGCGGTGGAGGACGGACTGGTCGAAGACGGAGGTGTCGCAGTATTTGATGTCGATGACGGGTGAGCCGTCGAGGGCATCGGCGCCTTCCACATACAGCCTGTTGTTGTCCCGGCGGAGCAGTTTTACCGTGGTGACTCCGACGTGGTTGGGGCGGCGCGGGGAGCGGGAGGCGAATATGCCTTTGGTTTCTCCGGTGCGGACGCGGGTGATTAGTTCTGTCTCTTTTTCCTGGTGGAAGGAGAATAACAAATCGAGGTATTCGCACTGTTCGATGTCGAACAATCCTTCGGCGTAGGGAGGGAGGATTTCGATTTCGGAGATTTCTTTTCTGATGTTTTCGGGGACTTGGCTGACGGTGCAGGCATTGTGCACGAAGCCGACGGGTTCTAATACGATCATAAGCGTTTGGATTAAGCGTGTGTACATGCGGGTCATTTTTTATTGCGGGATGATGCAGATGTGGTCGTTGTGTTTTACGATGTCCACCTGTATGCCGTACAGGTTTTGTATGTTTTCCGGGGTATAGGCGGATTGTCTGCCGGCGGCGAACAGTTCGCCCTGTTTCAGCATCAGCACCTTGTTGCAGAAGCGTGCTGCCATGTTGATGTCGTGGATGGTGAGAATGACGTTCATGCCTTCCGCGGCGAGTTGTTGCAGCAGTTGCATGACCTTCATCTGGTGGTTGATGTCGAGATTGGCGATGGGTTCGTCGAGCAGGAGTATTTCGGGCTGCTGGGCAAGGGCGCGGGCGATGAATGCCCGCTGCCGCTGTCCGCCGCTGAGGGTGGTGAGGCGGCGCATGGCGATGGCGTCCAGTTCGAGGCGTGTCAGCAGGCTGCTGACGATTCGCAGGTCCTGCGGAGCGGGGGTGTGTCGGATGTGGGGTTTGCGTCCCAGCAGGACGGTGTCGAAAACGGAGAGGTCGGTGACGTATTCTTCCGTCTGGGGGATGTAGGCGATGAGGTGGGCCAGCCGGTCGGGAGAAAGCGAGGACAGGGGCATATTCCCGAGCCGGATGTCGCCGCTTCTGACTTTCAATAGGCGGTTGATGCACTTTAACAACGTGCTTTTGCCGGAGCCGTTCTGTCCGACGATGGCCAGTATGTCGCCTTCCTGCGTGTGAAAGGAAATGTCTTTCAGGGCGGGGAAGCCGTTTTTGTAGGCGAAAGAGATGTTGTTTACCTGTAGTTTCATGCTGTTTTTTTACGGATTAAAAGGAACAGAAACAGGGGCACCCCGATAAAAGAGGTCAGGATGCCCACCGGCAGTATGACGGGAGCGATGACGGTGCGGGCGACGGTGTCGCAGAGCAGGAGGAACATGCTGCCGAAGAGGGCGGAGCCGATGATGAGGAATTCTTCGTTGGCGCCCGTGAATTTTCTGACGATGTGCGGGACGACCAGTCCGACGAAGGCGATGACGCCGAAGAACGAGACGGCCGCTGCCGTGCACAGGGAGGTGATGACGAGGCTGGTGATGCGGGTGCGTTGCGGGGCGACGCCGATGCTCTGCGCGTACTCGTCTCCGGCGCTTAGCGCTTTGTAATCCCAGCGTTTGAGATAAAAATACAGGAAGGCGGGGAGTGTTACGGCGGCGAGGAAAATCAGCCTGTGCCAGTCGCTTCGTCCCAGGTCGCCGAAGTTCCAGAAGACGATGGATGCCAGTTGCGCATTGTCGGCGAGGTATTGGACGACGGCGATGCCCGCACCGAAGAGGGCGTTGATGACGATGCCGGAGAGAATGATGGTCTCGATGGAGGCCTGTTTCAGCCTGATGATGGAGAGGATGATTGCCAGTCCGATGAGGCTGCCGATGAATGCGGATGCGGTAACCGTATAGGGGGCGATGGAAGCGGGAAGCATGGAGGAGCGGAGCAGGGGGGTGTTCGTACCGAGGAATACGATGCCGAAAGCGGCGCCGCAGGCGGCGGCATTGGAGATGCCTAAGGTATAGGGGGATGCCAGCGGATTGCGGAGCACGATTTGCATGATGACGCCCGCCAGTGAGAGCAGCGCTCCTGTGAGGGCGGCAGCCAGGATGCGTGGCAGTCGCAGGTTCAGGGCTATTTGCCGGTTGATTTCCGTGCCTTCGCCCTGGAACAGCCTGATGATTTCCCGCCCGCCGATCCGGTGGGTGCCGGCAAACAGGGCGATGAAGCACAGGGCGAACAGCAGGACGAGGACGATCAGAACGAATCGCCGGTTTCCGGAGCGGTATTTCTTGTACTGAAGCAGGAGGTCTTTGTTCATAATTCGGCAGTTGAAGGTGTGTCGTGGAAAATGTTCCGGAAATCGCCCCAGCACCGGCTTAGTTCCTTTTGTATGGGCTTGCCGACAAACCGGGTCAGGATCTCGTCGGCTTTTTCCGGTATGGAGATGTCCGCGAATTGGTCGGGCCAGAGCACCTTGCCCGCATACCAGGCGTTGATGAGCATGACCTCGAAATTGGAGTGGTGGTTGTTGTAGGGCCAGAGCGTGTATATCCGCCTGTTCCGGTAGGCCGCCAGCAGGCGGTTGAGGCTTTTTTGCGTCCTGAAATTCTCTTCGACGAGGGGCAGCCCACCGACGTCGATGAAGATGACGTCCGGATTCCAGTCGATGAGCTGTTCGCGGTCGATGTAAGTCCCGCTAATCGGGGATACATAGGCGGAGTCGATGCGGGACGCGACATTGTCGGCGCCGATGAATGCGAAGGCGGCATAATAGGGATCGGTGGAGGTGATGTCCTTCTGTCCTCGGTATGAAATGCCGCCGACGTAAGTTCTCGGAGTATGCGGGACGGTGCTTGTCCGCTGCTTTAATTCGGCGATTTGTCCGTCGATGAAACGGAGGAGTGAATCGACCTTCGGTTCCGTGTGCAGGACCTGTGCGATTTGCCGGAGCGACCGGTAAAAGAGCGGACGGTTGCGGTGGATGTCTCCGTATTCGATGGCGAACACCGGAATGCCCGTGCGTTTTTGCAGGGCGTCCGCGTCCTCAGTCGTCGTGGCAGCCATGAAAATAAGGTCGGGACTGACGGAGAGTATCAATTCCGCATCTCCGCCCATCGCCGGACCGATGATGGGCTTGTGCGCCAGTTCGGGGTAGGCGAAAATGTGGGTGAATTCGTTTTGCCGGCATTCCTGCTCTTCTACGCCGCAGATGAGCGGGGCGCCGCCGGCGTAAGTCACTAACCGTATGGCGCCGGAGCGGATGCAGACAATCCTTTTTACCGAATCCGGCAGGGCTACTTCCCTTCCCAGGGCGTCGGTCACCGAACGGGTACAGGCTGCGGTATTCCCGTGCCGGATATGACAGGAACCGCAGATAAACAGGCTGCATACAATGACAAGGAGTTTCATGGCAGGTGCTTTAGTCTTTGTTGATATTCGCGGCGATTTTGATGTTGGCGAGGCGTCCGGCGGAACGGTAGTCTTTGGTGTTCATGTGCCGGTTGTCGAACAGGTTGAGTATTTCCCCGCTGACATATAGCCTGTTCCGGAAAAAGCGCCGGGATACCTGGACGTCCCAGACGGCGAAGCCCGCAATGGAAGAGGCGTTGTCTTCGGTGGTGTATTGCCTGGTTTTGTAGCGCCCCCGAAGCATGGCGTCGATTGTTTTCCCAGTCCAGAGCACATAGCCTTTCAGCTGGTGTCCGGGCGCATAGGTGAGGGCCTTGCCGTTCAGTTCCGGCTTCTCCTTGAAGTCCTTGATCTCGGAATGATTGTACGAATAGTTGACGTTTATCTTCAGCCCGCTGACGGGGGTATAGTCCAGATCGGCCTCCAGGCCTTTGAGGTTCACTTTCGAAATATTCCGGCGCTGGTATATATCCCTTTTCCCCCACAGTTTTTCTCCGGTAGCGACGTAGTAGAGGAACTCTTTTCCCCGGGCGTAATACAGGGCGGGGGAGAGGGTCAAACCGGGGATAACCCGGAACCTTCCGCCGATTTCGTAGTTGTCGATTTTTTCGGGTCCTAAGTCCGGGTTGGCGATTTTCGGCCCCACCCACATCCAGCCGGAGCGGCAGAGGTCGTCCAGTATGGAGGCGCGGAACCCCTGGGCATACGAAAGGTAGACGGAAACAGCGGGGCCGGGATTGCAGCGCAAGGCGACGCGGGGAGAAAAATTGTCCCAGCGGTTATTGGGGAGTGCGCCGTTGTAATTGTTGAAGTCGGCGACATTGTCGCCGGCGGCCTCGAAATTGCCTTTGTGGAAAAAGGCGTTGTCGTACCGGAGCGCCAGCTGCAGCCAGAGCCGTTCTTCCCGGAGATTCAGCTCGTCCTGGACGAATACGGAGAGAAAGGTCATGGTGCCTCGGTTGAGCACCTTGTCGGGAGAGGTGACATAGTAATCCCCTCCGTCGATGCTGCCGTTTTTAAACTCGCTTCCGATGGCGAACTCGTTGTATTTGCCCGTAAAACGGAGGTGCAGGATGGCGCCCCAGTCGTCGCGGTCGGACTTCACGTCGAACCGCTGGTAGGCGTTTTTCGTGATGCGCTCGTCCAGTTTGAAGTAATCCTGTCGCTGGAAATAGCAGGCCAGATTATAGGAGAATGCCTTCTTTTCGCCGTAAAAGCGGGCTTGTATCCGGTGGTGGTTGAAACGGCGGTATTCCCCCTCGGGCGCTTCTATTTTTTCGCCTTCACCCCGTTTGTCCCGGTAAAGGTCGCAGGCGATTTCGGCGTTCCACCAGGCGCCTGGCGTGTACAGAATTTTGGCATATACGCCGCCTTCTTTCATGAAGCGGGCGATGCTGTAGTCGGGGTCTGTGCGCAGCTTGTCCGGAATGTTGTTGAAACCGTCGGTCCGGTTGTAATAGCCGGAAACAAACAGCGCGAACTGCTCGTTTATCCGGCTGGAGATGCTTGCGCCGGTCTTCCAGGTGTTTAAGGTCCCGTAGGAGACCGAGGCATTGACGGAGAAAGGGGAGAGCGGTTTCTTGCTGATGATGTTGATGACGCCGCCCATGGCGTTATTTCCGTATAAAGAGGAGCCGGGGCCTTTGAACACCTCTATGCGCTGGATGTTTTCCGTATGGAGGCTGTTCCAGTTGACCGATCCTTCGTCGGACGTATTTATCGGAATGCCGTCGAACAGTACGAGCGTGCGTCCCTGTTCGTCTCCGGCCAGTCCCCGGATGCTTACGTTGGAGTGCATGTTGCCGAGGCCGTCCGAGCGGGTGGTGTTTACGCCGGAGAGCATCAGAAGAATGTCGTCTACGCTTTGGGCGGGTGAATGACGAAGGAGAACAGGGGAGAGGATGTTGATACTGCCGGGACTTTTCGTGACCGGACGTTCCTGAAGCGAACCGGTGACGACGACTTCCTGCAGCGTGAAGGTCGTATCGGTCCTTTGTCCCGGACAGAGGCAGGGACAGAGCACTAAAAACAGAAGGCTGTGTTTCATATTTTATAATGTACTGTTGAGAGGCAAAATGGCTTTCCTGCTGATAACTTTTATCATGCCTCTCGGTGCAATGTTGCCAGACAGGAGTTTTTGATACATGGAATACTTGTTCATAACGTTCGGGTTTATGCGTTATGGGGGTTGATACGGCGGAAGAGGCAAAAGGTTTCAGGGGAAAAAATCGGCGGTTTGGAGAGGGGGTGTTGAAACAAATTGACGGACCGGACGTAATACAGGGAGATATGAATTTAAAAACAGAAAATTATGCATTTAACACCTAAAGAAATTGACAAGCTTATGCTGCTGTCGCTGGGGGCTATCGCCGCGCGGCGCAAAGAAAAAGGATTGAAACTCAACTATCCGGAGGCTGTCGCTTACATCAGTTCTGCCGCACTGGAGGGGGCGAGGGAAGGGAAAACGCTGGAGCAGGTCATGACGGATTCCACGAAAGTTTTAACGAAAGCGGACGTGATGGAAGGCGTAGCGGATATGATTTCCCTGATTCAAGTAGAAGCAGTTTTTACGGACGGGAGCCGTCTGGTAAGTATTCATCAACCGATAAAATAGAAAAATTATGGCAGATACAAATAAAGCGGGCACACCGCAACAGACGAAGCTGGTGCCGGGATTCAAACCGGGACAGCATGTGGGTGTCGGAGGAGAGATACTGAGCTCTGAGCCGATTGTGTACAATGAAGGTCGTTATACGGCAAAACTGGTCGTTCACAATACGGGCGACCGTCCTATTCAGGTCGGTTCGCACTTCCATTTCTTCGAAGTGAACCGTTACCTCGAATTCGACCGGGCGAAAGCGTTCGGCTGCCATCTGAACATTCCCGCCACCACGGCGATACGTTTCGAGCCGGGCGACGAGAAAGAGGTGGAAGTCGTGGCCTATTCCGGCAAACAGTATGTCATGGGCTTCAACGGACTGGTACAGGGCTTTACCGGCGACGAAGATGCGCCGACCTATTATCCGAGACGCATCCTTGCCTTGGAGAATGCGAAAAACCTGGGTTTTAAAATGACTGACGAAGCGGCGGCGGAAGCGGAATTTCAAAAGAAAAATCAAAAAAAGAAATAATATGGCAACAATAACGAGACAGCAATACAACGACCTTTACGGACCTACCGTAGGGGATAAAATCCGGTTGGGGGATACCGACCTGTATGTGGAGATTACGAAAGATCTCTGCGTGTATGGTGATGAAGTCGTTTACGGCGGCGGAAAAACGCTGCGGGACGGCATGGGACTAGCCAATACGACGACGGCGGAAGGCGGTACGCTGGACCTGGTGATAACGAACGTCACCATCATCGACCCCGTGTTGGGAGTAATCAAAGCCGATGTCGGAGTGAAAGACGGAAAAATCGCCGGTATCGGCAAGGCCGGGAACCCGAACATCATGCGGGGCGTGGATCCGGAACTGGTTACCGGAACCGCTACGGACTCCATTTCCGGAGAACACCTGATTTTGACCGCGGCTGCCATCGACGGACACGTGCACATGATTGCGCCGCAGCAGGCGTATCATTGCCTGAGCAACGGCGTGACCACCCTTGTCGGCGGGGGCATCGGACCTACGGACGGAAGTAACGGTACGACAATTACGTCGGGAACGTGGAACATGAAACGGATGTTGCAAGCGATCGACGGGCTGCCCGTGAACTACGGCCTGCTGGGCAAAGGGAACTGTTCCGTGCGCCGTCCGCTGATAGAACAGATGCTGGCGGGAGCCTGCGGATTCAAAATCCATGAAGACTGGGGAAGCACGCCGGCGGCTATCCGCGCCACGATGGCGGTTGCCGACGAATTCGACGTGCAGGTGGCCATTCACTCCGATACGCTGAATGAAGGCGGTTATGTGGAAGACACGATTGCCGCCATCGACGGACGCACCATTCACACCTACCACACCGAAGGCGCCGGCGGGGGACACGCCCCGGACCTGCTGAAAGTGGCTTCTCTGGCCAACATACTGCCTTCCTCTACGAACCCGACCCTGCCTTTCGGCATCAACTCGCAGGCGGAGCTGTTCGACATGATCATGGTCTGCCACAACCTGAACCCGAAAATCCCGTCCGATGTGTCTTTCGCGGAAAGTCGGGTACGTCCGGAAACGCAGGCGGCGGAAAACGTGCTGCATGATTTGGGTGTCATCTCGATGATCTCTTCCGATTCCCAGGCGATGGGACGTGTCGGCGAGAATTTTATGCGGGCATTCCAGATGGCGAGCTACATGAAGAACGTGAGAGGAAAACTGGCGGAGGACTCCGACCGGAATGACAACTTCCGGGTATTGCGCTATCTGGCGAAACTGACCATCAATCCGGCCATTACCTACGGATTCGCCGATGTACTGGGCTCCATCGAGAAAGGAAAAATGGCGGACCTCGTATTGTGGGAACCCGCCTTCTTCGGCACCAAGCCGAAAATGGTCATCAAAGGCGGCCTGATAAACTGGTCGAACATGGGAGACCCGAACGCCTCCCTGCCTACCCCACAGCCGATGTACTACCGTCCGATGTACGGATGTTTCGGTTCCGCCATGCCTAAGAGCTGTATTTCTTTTGTCTCCAGAGCCTCCCACGATGCGGGCATCAAGGAAAAGTACGGCTTGCAGCGGATCGTTCTTCCCGTGCACAGCTGCCGTCAGATCGGCAAACCGCATATGGTGCTGAACGGAAACATGCCTAAGATAGATGTGAACCCCGAAACCTTTGAAGTATTTGTCGACGGCCAGCATGCCTATGTGAAGCCGGCGGAGAAATTCTCCCTGGGACAGCTTTACTGGTTTAGTTAATCATCCCTGAAAAACAGGATAAATTGTGCCGGAAGGATTTGAAAAGATTCTTCCGGCAATGATTTTGCCACCTTCAAATTAAAATCAACCCCTATGAAAATTTACTCGGAAGTTCTCGGAAACCTCTACTCGGATGCGGACTGGCAGCTGAAATTAAAAGAGGCGGAGATAGAATACCTCGATCTGGACCAATGGACGGCGCAGAAAAGCCGTTTTATTGTAAAAACCGCCGCCGGCGCGGAGTGCGCCGTGGCTTTAAAGCGGCACACCCGCATCGGAAACGGCGATATTCTGGAATATGACGCCGGCAGCAACAGAGCGGTTGTCATCCGCATCGATTTAAAACCGGTTCTGGTGGCCGATTTGCAGAAAATTGCCTCGTACCCGCCGGATGAAATCATCCGCCGCTGCGTGGAGCTGGGCCATGCGGTAGGCAACCAGCACTGGCCGGCGATCGTCAAAGGCACCAAAGTATATATCCCGCTGACCGTGGACAAAAAGGTGATGACGAGCGTGATGGATACCCACCATTTCGAAGACATCACCTATGAATTTCAGTCCGGCCGGGAAGTGCTCCCGTTTCTCTCCCCGCATGAGGTGCGGAAACTTTTCGGCGGATGTTCCCAGGAAGTGGAGCACGGTCATGCGCATCACCATGAAAAAGGAGGGATATGACGGACGATATAACCCGTTTGATGCGGCTGGCGGAATTTGCCGACTCCGCTTTTCCGGTGGGAACCTTTTCTTTTTCCAACGGATTGGAATCCGCGGCTTTTGAAAACATCGTGCATGATGCGGAGACCCTGGAACAATATGCCCGCACCGTGCTCCGGCAGACGCTCCGTTGCGATGCGATAGCGGCACTGATCGCATTCCGTGCGGCAGCCCGGAACGATTATGAAGAGATCAGGGAGGCGGACCGGCAGGTCATTTTATGCAAAATGAATGCGGAAGCCCGGCAGATGCTTACCCGTACGGGGAAAAAAATGGCGGAAATCTGTACCCGGATTACGGAAAGCGCCTTGATGAAACGATGGCTGCAGGATATCCGGGAACAGCAGGTGGCAGGAACCTATCCCGTCACGCAGGCCGTTTATTTCCAGCAATGCGGACTGACGGAGAAAGAACTGTTCGCCGCCGTGGAGTACGGAGCCGTCAATATGGTGCTGAACGCCGCGCTGCGCTGTGTGAAGGTATCCCATTACGAGACCCAGTCCATTCTTTATCGGCTCGGCGCCGAGGCCTCGGAGGAGTACGAAAATATCCGGGACGCCGGCTACGAGGACATGACGGCTTTCGTGCCGGAAATGGACATCCTGGCTTCTTTGCACGAAAAGGGAACCATGAGAATGTTTATGAATTGAATCAACTGAAAACGAATAAATAATGAGCAATACATGTCGAATCGGTGTCGGGGGGCCTGTCGGTTCCGGCAAAACGGCACTCATAGAGGCGATAACGCCTTATCTTTTGAAATCGGGATTAAAGGTACTGATCATCACGAATGACATCGTCACCACGGAAGATGCCAAGCACGTCCGGAAAATGCTGAAAGGCTATCTGGCGGAAGAACGCATCATCGGCGTGGAGACCGGGGCATGCCCGCATACGGCGGTCAGGGAAGACCCCTCCATGAATATCGCGGCGGTGGAGGAGATGGAGGCGAAGTTTCCGGACAGCGATATAGTCCTGATAGAATCGGGCGGGGACAACCTGACGCTTACCTTCAGTCCCGCGCTGGTGGACTTTTTCATCTACGTCATAGACGTGGCGGCAGGGGATAAGATTCCCCGGAAAGACGGCCCCGGCATATCCTACTCGGACATTCTGGTGATAAACAAAACCGATCTGGCGCCCTATGTGCATGCGGATCTGGAAGTCATGCGCCGCGATTCGGAAAAAATGCGTCCGGGGAAGCCGTTCCTGTTTACCAACTGCATGACCGGCGAGGGCATCACGGAACTGGTGGAGCTGATCCGGAACATGGCGCTTTTTGACAGAACAGTGCAGAAAGAAGAAGAAAAGGCGGAGGCATGAAAGATTTTGCACAATGCAGGGAGCTGGCTCCCTACCTGACAAAGACACCCGCCATGCGTCTGGGGGCGCCGGGGAAAAACGGAATGCTCGATCTGGTGTTCGAACTGGATCCGGACAACAAATCCATCATGAGACACTGGGACCGCCGGGCGCCTCTCATCGTACAGCAGGAACTCTACTTCGATGAGGGCATGCCGGAGATGCCCTGTGTCTACATCCTGTCTTCCGGCGGCCCCAACGTGGACGGCGACCGCTATGAAAACCGCTTCACGGTCCGCAAAGACGCCTATGCTTTCATATCGACGGGCGCGGCGACTAAAATAGCCGAAATGATTTACAACTACTCGGCATTGAAACAGACGTTCGTGCTGGAGGAAAACGCTTACCTGGAATACCTCCCGGAAGCGACCATTCCGTGCCGGAACAGCCGCTATGTGACGGATACCGATATTCACATACACCCTTCCGCGACCTTGTTTTACGGGGAGATTTATACCGGCGGCCGGAAATATTACAAAGACGGCGAACTCTTCGTCTACGACCTGCTGTCTGTCTGCACGCGGGCATTTCGTCCGGACGGGACGCCGCTTTTCAGGGAAAAAATGGTGGCGGAGCCGAAGAGAGAATCGGTGCGGCATATCGGCGTCATGCACCGGTACGACGTTTTTGCCAATGTCATCGTATTGACGCCGGAAAAAGACGCCGCACAAATCTACGAACGCACCCGGGCCTTTATCGACAGGGAGGAGGGATTGGCGGTGGGAATCACGCATCTGCCGAACCGGAGCGGTTTGATATTCAAAGTATTGGGAAAAGAAACCCAGCCCGTGAAAAAAATCGTGCGGGAATTCTGTTCCGTCGTCCGCATGCAGATCAAGGGGAAACCCCTGCCGGAAGAATTTATCTGGCGTTGAAAACATTAAAAAAGAATGAAATATGGAAAATCAAACAGTTGCATTACCTAAAATTTTTTCTTTGGGATTCTGGCGAATCGTATCGAAAGGAATCGGACAAGTTATGTTTCAGGACAACGCCTGGACAGGCCTGTTCTTTTTAGCGGGGATTTTTTACGGTTCCTATGCGTCGGGCACACCTGCCGTGGCCTGGGGGGCCGTTGTCGGCGTCATCGTATCGACCCTGACGGGCTATGTGTTGAACTATCCGGCGGCGAAAGGGCTTGCCGGGCTGTGGGGATTCAACGGCGTCCTGGTCGGCTGCGCCTTGCCGACCTTCCTGGGGAATGTCCCGTTGATGTGGCTGGCGCTGGTTATCTTTTCTGCCGCGACGACCTGGGTCATGGTGGGATTGAATCATTTGCTGGCGCCTTACAAGGTCAGTTCGTTTACATTTCCCTTCGTGCTGCTCACCTGGTTCGTCCTGCTGGCGGCACGGACCATGCACGGATTGCCCCATGCGGGTTTGGGAACTCCCGGACTGCCCGGAAACTTCTCTTCGGCAGTGGACCTCTCTTTCGTAAGCCTGCTCATGTATTGGCTGAGGGGCATCAGCCAGGTGTTTTTAGTCAACTCCTGGATTACCGGCCTGCTGTTTTTAATCGGGCTGGCTATCAGCAACCGTTGGGCGGCGATATGGGCGGCAATAGGTTCCGCGCTGGCGCTGGCATTTGCCGTTCTGTACCAGAGCAACGGCAGCGATATTGCAAGCGGGCTCTTCGGGTTCAGCCCCGTTTTGACCGGTATCGCCCTGGGGATCACCTTTTATCGGGTGAACTGGCGCACCTTCCTGTGGAGTCTGGCGGGCATCATCGTCACCGTATTCATTCAGGCGGCGATGGACACCTTCTTCGGGCCGTTCGGCATTCCCACGCTTACCGGACCTTTCTGCGTGGCGACGTGGCTCTTCCTTTTGCCCCACCTGAACTTGGATAAGAAAACATTGCAGCAGGGATGATGGAAAACAAACCGCAACCGCTGGACATGGAGAACATGCCTCTGCGCCTCAGACATGTGTATATACTGGTAATCGCTTCCGCCGGACAGTGCTTCGGCGGCATGCTGGCGATACTGGTCGGCGTGATAGCCCCCCTGATCGTCGTTACCGGTCATCCCGCATTGCCCTCCTGGCTCCAGGGCGTAATCTGTACCTCCGGCCTGGTCGGGATCATGCTCGGGTCTCTGCTTTTCGGACGATTGAGCGATAAATACGGGTATCTCTTTTTCTTTCGTCTCTGTCCTCTGCTCGTGACGGGCGCTTCCCTGTGGGTTTACTTTTATCCGGCGATACCGCTGCTTGTCGTCTGCCTGCTGCTTATCGGGCTGGCCATCGGCGGTTCGTATGCGCTCGACCCGTCCTATCTGTCGGAAATCATGCCGGTGAAATGGCGGAGGACCATGCTGGGACTTTCCAAAGCCATGTCGGGCGTCGGAAACATCGTGATGATATTTATCGCTTATATCGTTCTGAAACACGCCGACAACCCGACTGTCTGGCATAAGCTCTTTCTGGTCCTGGCCGTCTCGGCGCTGCTTACGTTCCTGTCCCGCTTCTGGTTCGCGGAAAGTCCCGCCTGGCTGCTTGCGCACGGAAAAACGGCGGAGGCGGAACGGAATCTGCGGCATTTCCTGGGACAGGATGTCCGGTTCGGCGAAGCGCCGCATAAAAAAGAGCCCTCCGCTTCTTCCGGTTCCCGGCAAAACCTTTTTACCCGGCAAAACCTGAAACGAATCATCCTGAGCGGTGTTCCCTGGGGATGCGAGGGAATGGGCGTGTACGGCATCGGTATCTTCACGCCCGTGCTGCTTTTGACGCTCGGATTGATACAACGGGGGGAAAATCCTTTTGAAAGGGTCGTGGAATCGTTGCGGTTCACCTTTTATATAAATCTTTTTGTTATGTTTGGGTTCATTTTGGGGCTGAGTGTCGTGAGACGCTTCAACCTGATCAAAACCCAGTATTGGGGCTTCCTGTTGAGCGCTTTCGGTCTGGCGGTGACGTGGGCGGGATATGTATGGCATGCGCCCGCAGGCGTGCTTTTGACGGGGTTTCTCCTGTTTGAACTGGCGCTGAATGCGGGGCCGCATCTCTCCACATTCGAATTGCCGAGCCGTATATACACCCTGCAGGAGCGGGCGGGAGGAGAAGGCATCGCTTCGGCGCTGGGGAAATTGGGGGCGATCATCGCCACATTCGTCATTCCCCTTTTACTCGATTGGGGAGGAGGAAGCCTGGTACTGATCGTGGCGATAGCGGTCTTGCTGGCCGGCGGGATAATCACCCGCCTCCTGGGATTTCGGATAGTGAAAGAATAGAAATAATAATCGATAAAATAATAAAGTATGTTTAAAGCGATGTTGATTGCCGGTGCCGGCGGTTTCATAGGAACCTGCCTGCGCTACCTGACGGGAAAACTGGCGCATGCCGTTTTTTCCTCCCCTTATCCCTGGGGGACTTTCGCCGTCAATATAATCGGGAGTTTTCTTATCGGAATCTTTTTCGGCATGGCGGAAAAGGCCCACTGGCTTTCCGCCGGCATGAATGTATTTCTGATTACCGGATTCTGCGGCGGGTTCACCACCTTTTCCTCCTTCGCGGACGATATGTTTCTGCTGATGCAAAACAGACACTGGGGGTACTTCTCCCTCTATCTTGCTTTGAGCATCGTCCTCGGCATCGTATTCGTCTGCCTGGGGCGCAGTGTCGTGAAACCGGCGTAAGCAGCGGGATTATTCGATGATGCCGCCGCCGACCACGTCGGCGCCTTCGTAGAATACGGCGCTCTGGCCCGGCGTAATGGAATCCACGGGATGTTCGAAAACGACCCGTATCCTGTCTCCTTCCGGATACAGGCGGGCGCTGCCTCCCTGGCTCCGGTAGCGTATTTTCACGGCGACTTCCTGTCCGTCGGAGATTTGCGCGTATTTCATGAGATTGAGCCGGTCGGCGTAAAAAGTCTGTCCCTGAAGTTCCTCCCGGGTGCCTAAAACCACCTTGTTTTCCTCTGCGGAGATGGCAACGACGAACATGGGCTGTCCGAGAGCGATGCCCAGCCCTTTCCGCTGCCCGATGGTATAGTGGGGAAAGCCTTTGTGCTGTCCCAGGCGGTTGCCCCGGGTGTCCACGAAATCCCCCGGTCCGTATTTTTCGGAAAAATTCTCTACCTGTTCGTTCAGGAAAGAGCGGTAGTCGTTGTCCGGGATAAAGCAGATTTCCTGGCTCTCGCCTTTTCGGGAGAGTTTTTCATACCCGCGCTGCAGGGCGATTCGGCGGACTTCCGATTTGGTGAGGGAACCCAGCGGGAAGAGGGTCCGTGCCAGATTCTCCTGCGTGAGCTTCCAGAGGAAATAGGTCTGGTCTTTTGCTTCGTCGAGACCCTTTTGCAGAAAATAGCGTCCGCCTTCCTGTCCGATGCGGGCGTAGTGGCCGGTGGCGATATGGGAACAGCCGTACCGGTCCGCTGCTTCGAGCAGTTCGCCCCATTTTATGGCGGAGTTGCAGACTACACAGGGATTCGGGGTCCGCCCCCGGAGATATTCATCGATGAAATTGTGGATAACGCTGTCTTTGAAGGCTTGCCGGATATCCAGAATATGGTGCTCGAACCCCAGCTCCTGCGCCATCTTTTTTGCCTCGAAAAGGGAATCCACACTGCAGCAGCCTTTCTCTTTCTCCAAACATCCCCGGGAAATCGTGTCGAAAGTGCGGTAGGTCACTCCTACCGGCTCATACCCCTGTTCCTGTAACAACATGGCGGCGACGGTGCTGTCGATGCCCCCGCTCATCGCCATTAAAACTCTTTTCTTCATCGGTTTGCGGCTCGGTTGAGGTTCATATAACGGGCTTCACTGTGATAATCGTCTTTTTCAAACTCGGCGTCCGGTTCTTCGAACGTATCCGCTCCGTCCAGCGAAAAACGGATGTATTTGATCTGCTTCCCCCGGGAGAGCCACTGCTGCTCGTAAAAGGTTTTGATACCCAGTATTTCGTCTTCCATTCCGGCGGCATACAGGTCTTCCGTCCGGACAGGACATTTCAGGCGGTTGAGGTGGATCAGCTCCGACGTATAGGCATACAGGAACGGACTGTCCGTTTTCAGGTGAATCAACCCTCCTGGTTTCAGAATGCGGGCGTAGAGCGAGAGGAAACGGCTGCCGGTCAGCCGTTTGCGTGCTTTGGTCATCTGGGGGTCGGGAAAGGTAATCCAGATTTCGGAAATCTCTCCCGGAGCGAATACGGAGGCCAGCATCTCCGCATAGATACGCAGAAAAATCGCATTGCCGACGTTTTGTTCCAGGGCGGCTTTGGCTCCGTGCCACATGCGGGCGCCCTTGATGTCGATGCCGATGAAATTCTTTCCCGGATAGAGTTTCCCGAGTCCGACGGTATATTCGCCTTTTCCGCAGCCGATTTCCAGCACGATCGGGCGGTCGTTGCGGAAAACCTCTTTCCCCCATTTTCCTTTTAAAGGATGGTCGTTGCGGAAAATTTCCTCGTACGGGGCCTGGAAAACATTTTTCAGTGTTTCCATTTCGGCGAATCTGGCTAATTTCTTTTTGGCCATGCGGGTAGTTATTGTTCCGTTTTTTTGACGATCAGCCCTACGTTTTTGATGCCTTTCAGGCACTGCATGCGCATGCCCTGCTCTATTTCGCAGGTATAGGCGCCCCGGGTGAGGCAAGGCTTTTTATTCAGCTGCTGTTCAATCGATTTGATGGTAAATCCGTCGCCCAGCCAGCGCCCGTCCGGTTCCGCCAGCTTCATGTTCAGGGTGTCCCGGAAGAGTACCCGGGCGGAGTCGCGGACCCGGATGAAACACCAGAGGTTCGCCATCTCATAGTCTGTCGTGTGGCGGATGCCGGAAAAAAACTCGTACGTTCCGTCTTCCGGGATTTCTATCCTGAAACGGACGGTGTTGCTGATGCACCACTCTTCGTCCGGAATATTCCTGTATTCTTCGAAGAGAATGTCTGAATGACAGCTTAGACAAAGGAATCCCAGCAGGGACAGCATGTATTTTTTCATAGCGGCAGTGTTTTACAAAAACAGGATTTCACTTCCGTTTTCATCGACGGTCAGTTCGATGGAAGCGCCTAAGATTAACGGGTAATTGTCGGGGATGTGTCCGGCAGGGAAACCGAAGCATACGGGGTAATCGTAGTCCTCCACCGTTTCCCGGATGATTTCATAGGCGTTTTTGCCGAAATTGTCCCCCCTCATGTCGCTGAATCCTCCGACGATGAGCCCCTGCAAGTTCCGCAGCCGTCCAGACAGCCTGAAACTCTGCATCATCCGGTCGATGGCATAGAGATTCTCGCCCACGTCCTCGATGAACAGAATCGTTTCGTCCTGGGGATACTCGACGGCAGAGGAGCGGAGACAGTGCAGCAGCGACAGGTTGCCCCCTGTCAGATCCGCCCTGACAATCCCTTCCCGGTTGAATGGATGGGCAGGAAGCCTGTACGAATCGACCGTTCCGAAAAGGAACCGCCTCAGGCGCTCCAGCGCTTCGGCTTCCGTGTTCCGGTAGCTTTTGGGCATGGGGGCGTGCAGACTTTCGATGCCTAAAGAGGTCAGCTTGGTGTGCAGAACGGTGATGTCGCTGAATCCGACCAGCCATTTGGGATTCCCCTGAAAGCAGGAATAGTCCGCTTTCTCGACGATCCGCATACAGCCGTAACCGCCCCGCGTACAGAAAATGGCCCGCACGTCTTCCGCGTCCAGCGCCCATTGCAAATCCTCCAGCCTCTCGTCATCCGTTCCGGCGAAGTAGCCGCATTGGGACGTCGCGTGCTTCCCCACCAGAGGGATCAGCCCCCAGGAGCGTAACACGTCGATGGCATGATCGACCACGTCCGTACCGATAATCCCTGCGGGAGAAATCAGTGCGACATGGTCGCCGGGTTGCAAGTAGGAAGGACGTAACATAGTGTCGGATGTAATCTGTCGGTTATTCGCCTTATTTATCATGCGAAAATACGATTTTTTTATAAATTTGCGTTTCAATTGCAGGGTAAAACTTAAAAAGATACGATATATGAGCCATTTCAAAAGAAATCTGATTACAACCGCCTTGCCGTATGCCAACGGGCCGGTGCACATCGGTCACCTGGCCGGAGTATACGTGCCTGCGGATATTTATGTGAGGTATTTGAGAGCCAGGGGAGAGGAAGTCGTGTTTATCGGAGGGTCGGACGAACACGGGGTGCCGATTACGATAAAGGCGCAGAAAGAGGGCGTGACGCCCCAGGACATCGTGGACCGCTACCACAGCCTGATAAAAAAATCATTTGAAGAGTTCGGTATTTCTTTTGACATCTATTCCCGCACCACGTCGGAAACCCATCGCGAACTGTCGTCCGCCTTTTTCAAAAAACTGTATGAGGAGGGAAAATTCATCGAAAAGACCTCCATGCAGTATTACGATGAAAAAGCGGGACAGTTTCTGGCGGACCGCTATATCACCGGAAAATGTCCCCACTGTGGAAACGAACGGGCTTACGGCGACCAGTGCGAAGCCTGCGGTACGAGCCTGAGCGCCGCCGACCTGATTAATCCGGTGTCCGCCATCACGGGCAATACGCCCCAGCTGAAAGAAACGAAACACTGGTATCTGCCGCTGGATCAGTACGAAAGCTGGTTGAAGGAATGGATCCTGGAGGGGCATAAAGAGTGGAAAAGCAACGTGTACGGGCAGTGTAAATCGTGGCTGGACAACGGCTTGCAGCCCCGCGCCGTAACGCGCGACCTGGATTGGGGCGTGCCGGTGCCGGTGAAGGGAGCGGAAGGGAAAGTGCTGTATGTGTGGTTCGACGCTCCCATCGGATACATCTCGGCGACGAAAGACCTGACGCCGGATTGGGAAAAATACTGGAAAGACAAGGATACCCGCATGATTCATTTCATCGGAAAGGACAATATCGTATTTCATTGCATCATATTCCCCGCGATGTTGAAGGCGGAGGGCTCTTACATCCTGCCCGACAATGTCCCGGCGAATGAATTCCTCAACCTGGAGGGGGATAAAATCTCCACTTCCCGGAACTGGGCGGTCTGGCTGCACGAATACCTGGAGGATTTCAAAGGGAAGCAGGATGTCCTGCGTTATGTCCTGACAGCCAATGCGCCCGAGACCAAAGACAACGATTTTACATGGAAAGACTTTCAGACCCGCAACAACAGCGAACTGGTTGCCATCTACGGCAATTTCGTGAACCGGGCGATTGTGCTTACCCACAAATATTTCGGCGGTGTGGTGCCGGAACGGGGCGCACTGAATGATTACGACAGGAGCGTGCTGGCGGAAATCCCCGCCATCATAGAACGGGTGGAAAACAACCTGGAAAACTTCCATTTCCGGGAAGCCTTGAAAGAGTGCATGAACCTGGCGCGTCTGGGAAACAAATACCTGGCGGACACGGAACCCTGGAAACTGATAAAAACCGACGAAGCGAGAGTGAAGACGATTCTGAATATCTGCTTGCAGATTACGGCCGACCTGACGGCATTGTCCGAACCGTTCATGCCTTTCAGCGCCGCGAAGCTGAGGGGATTCCTGAACATGGAACCGCTTGCCTGGGGCGAAATGAGTGCCGAAGTGCTGCCGGCGGGCCACCGCATCAACGAAGCCGGCTTGCTGTTCGACAAGATAGAGGACGAGGAGATCCAGCGGCAGCTGGACCGTTTGCAGGAGACCAAAAAAGCCAACGAACTGGCGAATGCCAAGGCGGCTCCGGCCAAAGAGAACATCGATTTCGAAACATTCCAGAAACTGGACATACGGGCGGGAAAGATTGTCGCCGCGGAAAAAGTGGCGAAGACCAAGAAGCTGATGAAGCTGACCGTCGATACCGGTATCGACCGGCGTACGGTGGTGTCGGGCATCGCCGAATATTATACTCCGGAGGAAGTGGTCGGCAAACAGGTGAGCATTCTGGTAAACCTCGAACCGCGTAACCTGAAAGGCATCGATTCGCAGGGGATGATACTGATGGCGGAAAATGCCGACGGATCCCTGGCGTTTGTGGCACCGGAAAAGGAGGTGACGGCAGGGTCCGAAATCCGGTAAATGATTTTTGAATAGCTTGTAAAAAAAGGGACGCTGTCAGGCGTCCCTTTTGTATTTACTGTATAAAGCGGGTGGCGACGGAATATTTGTCCGCCTCCGTTTCCGCCTCTATGACATAGGTTCTGCCGGGAAGCAGGTCGATGTAATTTTCCTTGAAAACCACGTCGGCATCCGGCGAGTAAAATATGACATCGCAGGCGAGCCGGCTTGTCGTGGCACGGATGTATTTTTTTCCGTTCTCCCGGAATGTTTCTACCCGTATTCCGGGTTCCTTCGGGAGATTCATGTTTTTCGGCGCCGTGAAGTAGCAGGTTTGTTCGTCCCATACAGAATTGCCGTCGGCTATGCGGAGCACGGCCACCACGTCTTTCTTGTCATGCCCCTGCAGGAAGCGCTCCAGGTCGATCGTGCGGATCAAACCGGCCGAATTGGCTTTCTGTGTGAATTTGCCGTTTGTCTTGTTCAGCGTTTTGCCGTTGAAATCCAGCAGCTCGAGGGTGTAATCGCCTTTTATCGTTTTCAGCAAATCGTTGGCCACCCACACCTCCAGCGCTTTTTCCGTGACTTTGGGAGCCAGAATCACGGTCTTGCAGGCCTCTCTGGAAGCATACTGCGCTGCCTTCCAGTTGTGATAATAGTCGGTGGTCGACCAGCTTGCCACCGGCCAGCAGTCGTTTAACTGCCACATCAGGGAACCCATGCAGTAAGGCATGTTCCGGCGGTGGGTCTGTACGGCGCTGCGCATGGCTTTGGCCTGCAGGACCTGGCTCAGATACAGGAACTGCTCGAAATCTTCCGGGATGTCGTAATACCATCCCATATACTCCTTGATGCGGAGGTTGCCGATGCCGCTGCGCTGGTGGGCGGCCATCACCTCGGACTCGATGTCGTAATCTTCCGGCAGGGCGTATTTTTTTACCGTGTTGAATTCCGGGAAAGACTGGAAGCCGTATTCGCTGATGAACCGCCCGATGTTGTTTTCGTATTCTTCGAAGCGGTGCTTCTGGTGCCATACGCCCCAGTAATGGTTGTCGCCGCTGGTGGCAGGCAGCAGCTCGTGGGCATTCACGGCCGTGTCCGACATGGGAGAGGAAGGCCAGTAATCGTCGCCGTCGGTGTAGGCGGAGAGGACTTCCGGCAGCAGGTGGTGGAACAGGTCGGTATAGGCCTTGAATATCTGGTCCTTTTCCGCCTGGCTGTATCCTTTCTGCCAGCCCCAGCGCGCCCAGGCCGCGTCGATTTCGTTGTTGCCGCACCACAACGCCAGACTGGGGTGGTTGCGCAGGCGGACTACATTGTCGATGGCCTCCTGACGGACATTTTCCAGAAACTCCGGCGTTCCCGGATACATGGCGCAGGCAAAGGCGAAGTCCTGCCACACCATGATGCCCTCCCGGTCGCACAGGTCGTAAAAATGGTCGTCTTCATAGATGCCGCCTCCCCATACGCGGAGCATGTTCATGTTGGCGTCTGCGGCGTCCTGTACCATTTTCTCGTAATCCTGCGGGGTGATGCGGGGAAGGAAAATATCGTTGGGAATCATGTTGGCGCCTTTGGCAAACACCGGCACGCCGTTCAATTCGAAATAGAAGGTAGAGCCGGCCTCGTCTTTTTTCCGGACGAGCTTCAACGAGCGCAAACCGGTTTTAACGGTCTGATTCGCTATGATTTCCCCGTTCTGTACGAGGCGGATTTCAAAATCGTGGAGAGTGGCTTTGCCCAATCCTCGGCTCCACCACAATTCCGGGTTCTTGATATTGAAAGGCAGCGTCACTTTGTTGCTGCCGCTTTCGGCGGTCACGCTTTTTTGAGCTACCAGTCTGTTTTTGTGCCACACCTCCGCTTTGACGGGCACCGCTGCTCCGGCGAGGAAGTTGACTTCCGCTTCCAGACGGGCCTGCTTCGGGGTGACTTCCGGCTGGCGAATGAAAACATTCTCGATTTTCAGGTCGTTCCAGCCTTCCAGTACGACCGGTTTCCATATCCCGGACGGCACCAGACGGGGCCCCCAGTCCCAGCCGAAATGATAGGGCGCCTTGCGGGTGAAGACGCTGACTCTCACGTCGCCCATGCCGCCGAATTGGCTATAATCGTTGGATGCCGGAAGGATCAGTCCGTATTTCTCCATTTCTTCCAGCCCTTTCGTGATGGGGGAGTAGAAACGGATTAAAAGCGTATTGTCGCCTTTTTTCAGCTTGCCTTTCACGTCCGTTTTCCAGGTGCGGAACATGTTGTCGGGGGAAGCGATTTTTTCTCCGTTCAGGAATACGTCGCACCACGTATCCAGGCCGTGAAACACGAGCTGCTGGTTATCGGCTGTCAGGATAGCCTCCGCAGGCCGGAACGTGACCGCATACTCCCAGTTGATTTTGTCTATCCACTGGACCGTGGGTTCGTTGTTCCGGTAGAACGGGTCGTCGATCAGTTTGTGTGCCATCAGGTCGGTGTGTACCGAGCCGGGCACCGTGGCGGACAGCCATTTGCCCACGTGGGCCTGCCGGAACTGCCAGCCGGAATTCAGTTCCTGCTGCACCGGATTGGCGGCACGGAGGCCGGAAAAGCCGAACAGCACCGCCAGCATGAAAATGCGGAAAGAAGTAATGTTCATGATGTCTGTGATTTTTGAGTGTTATTTAGAATTGTATATGATTTTCCTCTCAAAAATAATAAATTATGACAGATTTTTCCCCTTTCCGTGAAAAACGATCGTTTTTTTGGGCGATACATTTAAAATTTGTGTCGCAAATTTAATAATATAAAACAGCTTCCTATCAGGTTCTTGTCAAAATTTTAGTCTTTGCCGCATTTTAATTTTCAACGCCAAAAAAATCGATCCTTTTTTTGGGCATGTGTGCTATAAATTAATAAAAATTAGGTAAATTTTATGAGGAAAATCTTTATGAAAGGCCTGCTATTATTGGTGCCGGTGTTTTTTATGACATTGTCCGCCATGTCACAGAGCATTGTTAAAGGAAAGATTATCGACTCGGAGACCAATGAAGAATTGGTCGGAGCTACGGTAATGGTAAAAGGAACAACCGAGGGTATCGCCACCAGCTTGGATGGACGTTTCGAACTGAAAACCACTGCGGAGGGAAAGCAGACGCTGGTATTCCGGAGTGTAGGTTACAAAGAACTCCAGAAAGAAGTACAGCTTTCCGGCAACGTATTGGATTTAGGGGTGGTAAAGCTGAAAACGGAAGCCATCGGATTGGGCGACGTGACGGTAACGGCATCCGTGGCGATACAACGTAAAACACCTGTGGCTGTCGCAGTTATAGAGCCGACGGCTATTGAAAATAAATTGTCTACACAAGAATTTCCTGAGATTTTGAAATCAACTCCGAGTGTTTATGCGACTAAAGAAGGAGGAGGGTATGGAGATTCTCGTATTAATTTACGTGGTTTTTCATCAGAAAATATAGCTGTAATGATAAACGGTGTTCCCGTAAATGGAATGGAAAATGGTAAGGTGTATTGGTCAAACTGGGCTGGGCTTTCGGATGTGACACGTTCCATGCAGGTACAACGCGGATTAGGTGCTTCTAAAGTGTCTGTTCCTTCTATTGGAGGTTCTATAAATATTTTAACGAAAACTACAGACGCTAAAGAAGGAGGATCTGTATCTTATGCAGTTGGAAATGACGGATATAATAAAATAGCATTTAATGTATCTACAGGATTGCGTAATGGTTGGGCTATTTCACTTTTAGGAGCAAAAACCTGGGGCGATGGATATATACAAGGGACAAATTTTGATGGTTATAGTTATTTTGCAAATATCTCTAAACAATTGGGAGATCATCAACTTTCGTTGACAGCTTTTGGAGCTCCTCAAAAACATTTTCAGCGGTCATCTTATGATAAATTAACTATTGAAGGATGGAAAAAATTAGAAGCTCAAATGGGACCGAATCGGCAGTATCGTTATAACCCGACATATGGATTCGGACCCAGCGGTCAGCAAAAAAGTGCTTATTATAATGTATACCATAAACCTCAAATATCATTGAATCATTTTTGGCAGATAAATGAGAAATCTAGTTTATCTTCTGTAGTATATGTTTCTATTGGACGTGGATATGGACATAGTGGTCAAGGTTATTCTGGATACTCGAATGGTTGGTATGGCTCCTCTGACGGTGTGATTAATAATACTTATAGAAATACGGATGGAACATTTGCTTATGACCAGATTTATAAAATGAATAGTGAAAGTGAAAATGGTTCGTTGATGGTGATTGGTAAGTTGTTGAATCATCATGACTGGTATGGATTGCTTTCTACTTATACAACAACTGTTGCCCAAAAAATAAATTTTTCTGCAGGTATAGATTTTCGTTATTATAAAGGAGTTCATCGTCTTGAATTATCAGATCTTTTTGGTGGTGCTTATTATTGTGATGTTCGTTACCGTTCTAATGTAAAAGCTGCCAATAATGCAGCTGCTGCAGATCCTAATTTCGTAAACCAAAAGTTGGGTATTGGAGACGTGATTTATCGGGATTATGATGGGTATATAGCGCAGGGAGGTGCATTTTTCCAAGCAGAATATAATTCTGGACCATTAAGCACATTTGTTGCAGGTTCTCTTTCAAATTCATCTTATTGGATGCGGAATCATTTCTATTATGATAAGGCTCACGAAAAATCATCAACGGAATCATTTTTGGGTTGGACGGTCAAAGGGGGTGCAAACTATAATTTGAATGAGCATCATAATGTTTTTGCCAATATAGGGTATATTTCTCGTGCTCCTTTTTATAGTAGCGGTGTATTCTTAAATTCAAATACTAGTAATGCAACGAACCCTGAAGCTGTAAATGAGAAAACATTTTCGGTGGAGGTAGGGTATGGTTTCCGGTCTTCGATGTTTTCAGTGAATCTTAATCTTTATCGGACAGCATGGTTGGATAAAACTATGGCACGTTCTTCGGATATTACACTGGCGGACGGAACAACGGATCGTTGGAGTATTAATATGCAGGGGGTAGATGCTTTGCATCAAGGTATAGAACTTGATTTTGTGCTTCGTCCAATGAATTGGTTGAGAATTAACGGGATGTTCTCTATCGGTGATTGGAAATGGAATAGTGTGGCGACAGGTTATTTTTATAATTCAGCAGGGCAGCCTTTGGCTAAAAGCGATGGAACAATTGCTTCTGGTGTAGGGGCGGATGATCATGCTAAGGCTATTATTGATCTTGATGGAGTACGAGTTGGTAATTCAGCACAGACAACATTCTCATTGGGTGCTTCAGTAGAGCCATTGAAAGGACTTCATGTTGGGGGTGATTATAGTTTTTGGGGGCGTAATTATGCAGACTTTAATATTAGTGCGAGTGATTTGAATTTTGGTGCTAAGAAAAAATATGAATCACCTTGGCGTATACCTTCTGCAGGAGAGTTGGATATGAATATGAACTATCGGTTTAAAATGGGCAAATTGGGGGCAGTGATTTATGCGAATGTTAATAATGTCTTGGATAATATTACAATTGCTGACGCATTGGATGGCTCTAATCATGATTGGAAGACTGCTCGTGTTTTTTATCGTTTCGGCAGAACTTATTCAGTACGTTTGAAGATAAACTTTTGATGAAATTTAAAAGCGCAAATAAATGAAAAAATATTATAGCCTGTTAATAGCTACTTTTCTTTTGGTAGCTTGTGAAGATTGGACAGAGAAAAATTTCGATATAGAAGATGTTGCTGTTCCAGAAAATGTGATAACAAAGGAATATACGTTGACAGAGGAGGATTATACCACAATTGCTGGTTTAACAATAGACGGGATTGGAACAGCTGACTTAGCAGCGGTAAAAGCGAATGGTTACTTATCTTCTCGAACGCCTGCCGACCTTGTATTACCTGCGTTGATGATGAAAAAATTTTATTCGGCTTCGGAAGGTTCGATGATTACAACTACTTATCGTTTGGCTTCTGAATCTCCGGAGTATCTGGATAGAATGGTGAAAGCAAGATCTTATGTTTTGAACGCCGGAGATTATAAAACGGTGTGGGGTGTGGAAGGTGTTGAATATTTGACACCGGAACAAGGACCGGAAGCTGCATTATTGAAAGTTTTGAACAAAAAATTTGCAGAGGCAGAAGAAGGGGATGTGTTGATTGCAGAATATGCTTATTCTGAAAACGAGCCGGAATTAGCTTTGCCGACTTTTATTGATGAGGATTTTGAAAGTGTAGAGAATAAAGAAAATGTGGCATTAAGCGGTTGGACTAATTTTGTTGAAAAAGGAACCAAGGCCTGGGTAGGAAAAGAATATTCCGGAAATAAATATATTGAGATGTCTGCTTATGGCAGTGAAGGAGATGAAAATATTGCTTGGTTGGTGTCTCCGAAAGTAAATCTGGCAGAGTCAGTGAATCCCACGCTTAGTTTTGATATAACAATAGGGCATTATAATGCTAATTGTTTGCATGTACTTGTTTCGGAAGATTACGTGGATGATGTGACGACTGCGACGTGGACGGATATTACGGCCAATTTTGCCATACCTCAGATACCCACCTCAGGATATGGTAAAACACAAATTGCCGGTTTGATGGATATGAGTGTGTATAAGAAAAATATCAATATTGCATTCAAATATGTCGGTTCGGGAAATAACAAACAAACGACAACCTATCAAATTGATAACTTATATCTTGGAGATGACAATGCCGTAAAAGAGGCAAGTATTTTCAAAGAGGATTTTGAAGGATGTGAATTAGCTGCGAGTAACAAACCTAAGGTTATTGCATTAACTGGTTGGTTGAATACAAAAGCTGACAAACAATGGATGGCAACTTATTATGATAACAATGTTTATGCACAAGTTTCTGCGTTTAATGCAAAGGCTGGTGATACAACTTGGTTGATCACTCCGGCAATCTCCCTTGCGTCAGGAACTACTCCGGTGTTAAAATTTGATTTGAACGGTGCTTATTATAATGCAGATTGTTTAGAGGTTTATTTGTCAACGGATTTTGATGGAACAAATGTCGAAAGTGCGACTTGGGTAGATGTAACGGGGTATGTGACCCTACCTCAGGATGAAAAATATCAAGGATTTAAAAGCTATTCAATACCTCTGTCTTCTTATATAGGAAAATCAGTGTATATCGGTTTTAAATATACAGGAGACAAACAGACAAACAGAACAACAACGTATCAGATAGATAATGTTACAGTGCTGAATTATAGCCGTGTGGCTGCTACTGCAAGTTTCATGGCAAAAGCCAATGGCACTGCAGCTCTTGCCCAAAAGGCAGTGGCAGTTGAGTTTACTGCTGGAAAATGGACTGTAAATGCAAATATGTTGGCGCTTTCAAGTGACGACTATAAGGCCATGGGTGAACCGGGCGTTCATAATAATTTCAGTAGTACGATTCTTGCCGAGAATTATTTGCCGAAATTTTTGTCAGTAAAGTATCCGTATGCAGTGGAAGGAGATGTGAAAGCAGTAGTATACAATTATTATGATAGTAAAACTCAGACTACAGGATTAAAAGCGGATGAATATGTATATGCTGGAGTTTGGCAATACAATACGATACCGGTAGAGACGATTGTCTCACGTTGTATGTATAGAGAAGGTAAATGGCTAGTGGTTCCGGATGCAATTTTCTCTCAGGATTTTGAAACTGTAGGATCTACTTCTCCTGCTGATATACCGAGTTGGACGACTATTGGCGTAAAAGGGAATAACTGGTATACTTCTCTTTACAATGGGAATACATATGCTCGTTGTACAGGATATAATGGTGGAGGAGTAACTGAAGCTTGGTTGATTACTCCTGCGGTGGAACTACCTGCAGGTTACGATTTGGAATTTACGTTTGACTGTGAGGTTGGCTATTTTAATGCTTCTTGTTTGTCAATATTAATTTCGACCGATTTTACTGGAGATCAAACAAAGGCGACATGGACGGATATAACCAACGAGTTTGCATTGCCAACGGCGCCTACTTCTGGATACGGCAAATTTGAAAACGTAGGTTCCTTTAATTTGAAAGACTATGTTGGTAGGACAATACATATTGCATTCCGATTGGATGGTGATTCCGATAATAGTAAAACCACGACTTATGACATTGATAATGTAACAATTGGTGTGGTATTTTAAGAGAGTGATGAATGAGAAATATAGTATTTTTTATTATCGGATGTTTGTTGGCATGGCGTTGTGGAGAGCATGTTTCGGATACAGCATCTATCGTATTGTCAGGTAATTTGACGACAATACCTGCAGAAGGAGGAAGTTATCAACTACAAATAGAGGCTAGTGGAGGTTGGAGTCTATCTTCCTCTGTTGAATGGATGTTTATTCCGATCTGGCAAGGAGAAAATAATGAGATAATAAATGTGACTATAACAAGAAATACCGGAGCTGAGCGCTCCGGTATTTTGACTCTTACCAGTGGTTCT
>CAZYJV010000009.1:0-29922 GCA_964647845.1 uncultured Odoribacter sp. | reverse complement strand
TTCTTGGGCCGCACCTCGTAGTACAGATTCGGCCGGTTGAACGAGGACTTGAACACTTCCGCATCCAGCATGTCCAGGTTTTTCTGGATGTCGTGCTGAACTTTGGGGGTGGCGGTGGCCGTCAGGGCAATGATGGGCGCTTTCCCGATCTGTTCCACGATGGGGCGTATTTTCCGGTATTCCGTCCGGAAATCGTGTCCCCATTCCGAAATGCAGTGAGCTTCGTCTACGGCGAAGAACGAGATGGGGATTTTCTGCAGAAACTCGACGTTGCTGTCTTTGGTCAGCGATTCGGGCGCGACGTACAGAAGTTTCGTCTTGCCCTCCAGAATGTTCTCCTTGACTTTCTGAATCTCCGTCTTGGTCAGGGAGGAGTTCAGGAAATGGGCGACCCCTTCCGCCGCGCTGAACGAACGCATGGCGTCCACCTGGTTTTTCATAAGCGCGATCAGCGGGGATATGACGATGGCCGTCCCCTCGGATATGAGCGCGGGAAGCTGGTAGCACAGCGACTTGCTGCCTCCCGTAGGCATCAATACGAATGTATTTCTCCCTGCCAGTACATTCTTGATAATGGCTTCCTGATTCCCCTTGAAATTGTCGAAGCCGAAATACTCTTTCAGTTTTGCATGTAAATCAATCTCCAATGCCATCGTATAAACCATGTTTTTGCTCGCCGCGCACAAGGGCTGCAAATTTATAACTTAATTCGTATGAACAAATAAATTCAGTACAATTTTGCACTGCCCCCGCAGCCTTTGTTCGGCAAACCTGACAAACTTTCGGTCATTTGTTGTACTTTTGTCTTTGAGTAAAGTTATAGAAAAAATTATTGTTGCAAGATTTTTTCCGATTTTTTTTTGGCATAAATATTGTAATTATTTTGTCGTTTTGTAAATGAATATAAACATGGTTGATATTAAGGACGTTGCAAAGAAGGTTATCCTCGAGGAGGCGGACACGGTGCGGAATCTGGTCGGATTTATAGACGACGGTTTCGAGAAAGTGGTGAAACTGATTTATGAAAGCAAGGGGAGGGTGATCATCACCGGCATCGGAAAGAGCGCGGTGATCGCCCAGAAGATTGTGGCGACGCTGAATTCCACGGGCACGCCTTCCGTTTTCATGCATGCCGCCGATGCCATACACGGGGATATGGGTATGGTGAGGGAGGAAGATGTGGTCATTTTCATCTCCAAAAGCGGGAATACGCCTGAGATCAAAGTGCTGGTGCCGCTTATCCGCAATATCGGAAACAACCGGATCGTGGCCATGGTTTCGAATACCGATTCGTTTCTGGCGCAGAATGCCGAGTACGTCATAAAGGCGCATGTGGAGAAGGAGGCCTGTCCGAATAATCTGGCGCCGACCAATTCCACGACGGCCCAGCTGGTCATGGGGGATGCGCTGGCCATGTGCCTGATTGCCTGCCGCAGTTTCTCCAGTCGCGATTTTGCAAAATTCCATCCCGGCGGTTCGCTGGGCAAGCGTCTGTATACGCGGGTATCGGATGTCTTTGACAAGGAGAACCGTCCCCGGGTGGCGCCGGAAGACGGCATCCGTTCCGTGATCGTGGAAATGTCGGGAGGATGTCTGGGGGCTGTCGCCGTAGTCGACGAGACGGAGCATCTGCTGGGGATTATCACGGACGGGGATCTGCGCCGCATGCTTGAAAAATACGAGGATGTGGACGGTCTGAAAGCCCGGGATATCATGTCCCGGCAGCCGAAGACCATTTCGGAGGATGAGCTGGCCTACAACGCTTTCATGCTCATGGAGAAGAACAGCATCACCCAGCTGGTGGTCACCGGCGAGGAACGCATATATAAAGGTATGGTTCATTTGCACGATATTTTACGGGAGGGCGTGGTATAGGCGCACCGTTGTTCCGGACAGATGTATGGCTGAATGAAAAGGACCGTTGTATTATTGGTTGGGCTGCTGGCGGCATCTTGCATCTGGGCGCAGAGTACCCGTGTGCGGGGAAAGGTGACGGATGCGAAAACGGGCGAACCGCTCCCGTTGGTGAACGTGGTGTTTAAGGGCTCGTTTGTCGGGGTCACCACGGATTTCGACGGGATGTATTCCATAGAAACCCGGGAAGCCGTGGAGGATTTGCAGGCGTCGTTCGTCGGCTATGTGTCCCAGACCCGGAAGGTCGCGCCGGGGGCCTATAATACGGTCGATTTTCAGCTTCAGCCTCAGGCTTTCGACCTGGAAGAGGTAAAGGTAAAGCCCGGAGAGAATCCGGCCCATGCGATTCTGCGGAATGTGTCGCAGCACAAGAAAAGGAACAACCCCGACCGGATACCCTCCTATTTCTGCAATACATACACCAAGATGGAACTGGATCTGACCAATATGAGACCCGGTTTCAAGAACAAGAAGCTGCAGAAGAATTTCGGTTTTATTTTCGACCACATCGATACCTCCGTGGTGACGGGGAAAGCGTATCTGCCCATCATGATTTCAGAGGCTTCCGCGGATTATTATTTCAGGAAATCCCCCTCTTTGTCGCGGGAAATCGTAAAGGCGAGCCGGATTTCCGGAATAGAGGAGGACTATACGCTGGCGCAGTTTACGGGGCATCTGCATGCCAAATTCAATCTGTACGACAATTATATCGATATTTTCGAGATCCGTTTCGCCAGTCCGCTGTCCGAACACGGGTTGCTGTATTACAAATATTTTCTGGTCGACAGTATGCGGGTGGATGGAAGGAAGACCTACAAAATCCGCTTCCACCCCAAATCGTTTTCCACGCCGGTGCTCGACGGAGAGGTGAATATCGATTCCCTGTCCTGGGCGCTGCAATCCGCCCGGGTGAAGATGATGAAGGGATTGAATGTGAACTGGTTGCGGCATCTCGTCATGGAGAATACCTATCAGCTGTTGGCGGATTCGGTGTGGTTCCCGAAGCAGGACAAGCTGTTCGCCGACTTTTCGATCGTGATGTCCGATTCGTCGAAAGTGGTTTCCTTTCTGGGAAACCGGCAGGTGGATTATTCCCGGGTGGCGCTGAATCCGGCGATACCCGAGAAGGTCGTGAAACTGGACAACAATGTGATTATCGGCAGGGACGTGCTGAAAAACGACGATGCCTATTGGGATACGGTTCGCCCGTATGCCCTGAGCAGGCAGGAAAAGGATATTTACCGGATGGTCGATTCCATCAAGAATGTGCCTCTTTATCAGAGTATATATACGATTGTCACCACGATCATGGGGGGCTATTACGATACGAAATACATCGCTTTCGGTCCCTATTACAAGCTGTTCAGCTTTAACAAGCTGGAGGGCTGCCGTTTTCAGCTGGGAGCGCGGACGACGGAGGATTTCAGTAAGAAAATCCGGCTGTTCGGGCATGCGGCTTACGGGACGAAGGATGAAAAGTTCAAGGGCGGGGGCGGATTCACGTATTCTTTCAGGGAGTTGCCGACGTCTCAGCTGACGATGTCCTTCAGGCACGATGTGTTGCAGCTGGGGGCGGGGGCGAATGCCTTTACTACGGGCAATATCCTGAGTTCCGTTTTTGCGCGGGGAAATAACGACCGCCTGAGTATGGCGAATCAGTGGGATGCGCAGTTCGAACAGGAGTGGCGGCAGGGGTTTTCCAATACGCTGGCGGTGCAGATCCGCGACATTTTTCCGTCGCGCTACGTTCCTTTTGTGAAACCCGATGGCGGGGAGGTGAAATCCGTTCAGTCCACGATGCTGAGACTCAATACCCGCCTGTCGAAAAATGAGATCGTGATACGGAAGACCTTCGACAAGTATTCCATGGGGTCGGATTATCCCGTCGTGGGCGTGGATTTGTCCATGGGGGTGAAAGGATTGTTTCGGAATGACTATGAATTTTACCGGCTGGAAGGAAATGTCAGTTACGATTTCCCGGTTGCGCCCATGGGAAAATCGTACATGGTGCTGAGCGGCGGAAAGATTTTCGGCAAGGTGCCTTATCCTTTGCTGAAACTGCACGAGGGGAACGCCACCTATTTTTATGATCCCTACGCGTTTTCTTGCATGAATTATTACGAGTTCGCCTCCGATCTGTGGGCTTCTTTTATCTGGGAGCATCATTTCAAGGGCTTCTTTTTAGGGAAAATACCTTTGATGAAGCGGTTGAAGTGGCGGGAAGTGTTCGTTTTCAAGGGACTGATCGGAACGCTGTCCGACAGGAATAACGGAAGTCTGCCCGGAACCGATGCCTGTCTGCTTTTCCCGGAGGGGATGTCTTCCGTGTCGAAGCCGTATTTCGAAACAGGGGTCGGTATTGAAAATATTTTCCGGGTGTTCCGGGTGGATGCCGTATGGAGGCTTACCCACCGGCATAGCGTGCCCGGGCAGAAGGTGCAGAACTTCGCCGTGAATTTCAGCGTATATTTGGATTTTTAGTTTTTCCTTTCCGCGTTTTTGTGTACTTTTGTAAAATATAGGCACTGACGTTTGACGTGTTATGATACTGAGAGCAGAAGATTTAGTAAAGAAATACAAGAGCAGAACGGTCGTAAAAGGGGTTTCCGTGGAGGTGCAGCAGGGGGAGATCGTGGGGTTGCTGGGACCCAACGGAGCGGGCAAGACGACTTCTTTTTACATGATTGTAGGCCTGATTACGCCTAACGGGGGACGGATATTCCTGGACGATACGGAGATTACGAAAGAGCCGGTGTACCGCCGCGCACAGCTGGGCGTGGGGTATCTGGCGCAGGAGGCTTCCGTGTTCCGGCGTCTGAGCGTGGAGGATAATATCAAGGCCGTGCTGGAAATGACGAAGATGTCGAAGCAGGAGCAGAAGATGCGCCTGGAGGAGATGCTCGACGAGTTCGGTCTGCAGCATATCCGCAAGAGTCTGGGCATACAGTTGTCGGGAGGGGAGCGGCGTCGTACGGAGATTGCCAGGGCGTTGTCCATCCGGCCCCGTTTTATTCTGCTGGACGAGCCGTTTGCCGGTGTGGATCCGATCGCCGTCGAGGATATTCAGGGAATCGTGCGCAAACTGAAGGACAAGAATATAGGTATTCTGATAACGGACCACAATGTGCAGGAGACGTTGTCCATCACGGACCGCGCCTATCTGCTGTATGACGGAAGAATTCTCCAGGCGGGAACCGCCGAGCATCTGGCGGCGGATCCGGAGGTCAGACGGGTATATCTGGGGAAAAACTTCGAGTTGCGCAAGAAAAAGGACGAATGACAAACGGGGCGGGAAAGATTTTGTAAGTTGGAAATTTTAATTTACTTTTGCAGCGCTGAAAAAGTGCTAAGCGCGGGCGTGGCGAAATTGGTAGACGCACTAGACTTAGGATCTAGTGTCGAAAGACGTGGGGGTTCGAGTCCCTTCGCCCGTACAGGATGAAAGCCGCCTGAGAAAGGTGGCTTTTTCAGGTTCGGATGTATAATTTAAAGACTGTCGTGAACGTTGCGACTGTAGTAACAAATATTTAGAGCATGAATATAACGAAGACTCAAAATGATGATCTGACGGCTGTCGTCAAAATTCAGTTAAGTAAGGAAGATTACGCTTCAAACGTAGAGAACGTATTGAAGGATTATCAGAGAAAAGCGGTGATTGACGGCTTCCGCAAAGGAAAAACCCCGATGGGGATCGTGAAGAAGATGTACGGAAAAGCGATTCTGGTGGAAGAGGTCAATAAGGTGCTGGGGGATGCTTTAAATAATTATATCAGGGAAAACGACCTGCATATTCTGGGGGAACCGCTTCCGAGCGAAACGGAACAGAAGGAGGTGAACCTGGAGGATGAAAATTTCGAATTCGCCTACGATATCGCCCTGTCTCCGGACGTGAACGTGAAACTGAGCAAGCGGGAGAAGGTGCCCTATTACGTGATCAAGGTGGACGACGAAATGATCGACAAGCAGATCGAGGGCATGTGCAAAAACAGCGGGGAGATGGTTCCGGTGGAGGAAGTGGAAGGTACGGAGTATCTGAAAGGGGAGATCATCGAACTGGATGCAGACGGGAAAGTTAAGGAAAACGGTGTCCGTAACGAGGATGCTTCTTTCTCTCTGATGTATGTGAAAGACGAGGAAGCCGCTGCCGCTTTCAAGGGCGCCGGGAAGGGACAGGAAGTGAAGTTCAACGCGGTGAAGGCGTTCCCGAACAAGACGGATTTTTCCAATATGCTGGGTGTGACCAAAGAAGTGGCTGAAAATGTCAATCCGGAGTTCTGTTTCATCATCCGTGAAATCAAGCGTTATGTCGACGCCGAAGTGAACCAGGAGCTGTTCGATAAGGTATACGGCAAGGACACGGTGAAGAGCGGGGAGGAGTTCCGCGCCAAAGTGAAGGAAGATATTGAAAAACAGCTGAAAGGTCATTCCGAATACCGCTTTACGATCGATGCCCGGGAGAAACTGCTGAAAAAGAATAAAGATGCGGTGTTGCCCGAGGCTTTCCTGAAAAGGTGGATTCTGGCTGTCAACAAGGGAATGACGGCGGAGGAAATCGAGAAAGATTTCGAAGGTTACCGGGATGAATTCAAATGGCAGGTAGTGAAAACGGCGCTGATCCGCGAGTACGGTCTGAAAGTGGAGCAGGAAGACATGAAAGCGGTGGCACGCGAGGTGGCTGCCGCCCAGCTTCAGCAGTACGGTCTGTACGGTCTGACCGACGAACAGCTGGACGGGTTCGCCGTAAAGTTGCTGGAAGATGAAAAACAGCGCCAGCATTTGTACGAACGGGCCGTGGATAATAAGGTCTTTGCAGCGATAAAGGAGAATGTGAACCTGGAAGAGGAGGCGATCGCCATGGCCGATTTTGAGAAATTGTTCCAGAAATAATTTTCTTTTTCATAACAGAGAGAGCAGGCCGGGAGATTTTCTTCCGGCTTCTCTTTTTGTTTTTTTGTGGTGGATTGTTGCGTATAAGTTTTATTTTTGCGGTCAGAACGAACCGATATGTATCAGACCTATATTTTAAAGAACGGTTTAAAGGTAATTCATGAGGATGCGCCGACGAAAGGGGCGTATTGCGGGCTGATTATAAATGCCGGGAGCCGGGATGAATGGCCGGAGGAGACGGGGATCGCCCATTTTATCGAGCATGTGATTTTCAAGGGGACCGGGAAACGGAGGGCCTATCATATTCTGAGCCGCCTGGAGGATGTGGGTGGGGAGCTGAATGCCTATACGACGAAAGAGGATACGTGTCTTTATGCCTCTTTCCTGCCCCGGGATTATGACCGGGCGCTGGAATTGTTCGCGGACATCGTCTTCAATTCGGTTTTTCCGGAGAAAGAGATAGAGAAGGAAAAGGAGGTGGTGATCGATGAAATCAATTCCTACAAGGACAGTCCCGGCGAATTGATTTTTGACGATTTCGAGGAGCTGGTTTACAAGGACGAGCCTATCGGCAGAAACATCCTGGGAACGGAGGAGGCGGTGAGGCGTTTCGACCGGAAGCAGATACTGGCGTTCGTGAACCGGAATTACAAGCCCCAGCGGATGGTCATCAGTTCCGTCGGGAACATACGCTTCGAGAAGCTGGTGCGTATCGTCGAGAAGTATTTCGGAGGGATTCCGGGCGATACGTCCCAGGCGGAACGCCAGAAGCCCGCTTTGTATGTCCCGCAGCAAAAGGTGATTGCCAGGGGGACGCATCAGCACCACTGCATAATAGGCAATGTCGCCTACGATTACAGGGATGAAAGACGCCTGCCGCTTTCCCTGCTGGTCGATGTGTTGGGCGGCAGCGGCATGAACTCCCGGCTGAATCTCAACATACGCGAGAAATACGGCCTGGCGTATAATATCGAGGCGGCTTATACGCCTTATTCCGATACGGGGCTGTTTACGGTCTATTTCGGCTGCGATGCCGTCGATCTGGAAAAGTGTCTGAAATTGTGCCGCCGGGAAATGGAGGGGTTGTATCAGGAGCCCATGGGGGAAGTGCAGCTGCGGAAAGCCAAGACGCAGGTTATCGGCCAGCTGACGCTGTCTGCCGACAATCATGAGAATACGATGCTGTCGATCGGAAAAAGCTTTCTGATATACGACAAGGTGGACAGCATTGAGAGCCTGTGTCAGAAAGTGAGGGAAATCGATGCGTCGGCTTTGCAGCGGATTGCCGCCGAGATTTTTGCTGCCGGCAAACAGTCGGTGTTGATTTATAAATAGCAGGTTAATGGTAAAGGCGGATATGGATCTGGAGCTTGAGGCGTATATCGCGGGGCATAGCGAGAAAGAGCCGGCGATTCTGGCGGAACTGGACAGGACGACCCATCTGAATGTGATGCGTCCCCGGATGCTGTCGGGGAATCTGCAGGGGCAGTTCCTGAAAATGCTGTGCGGGATGATACAGGCGCGGCGGGTGCTGGAAATCGGCACCTATACGGGCTATGCGGCGATTTCGATGGCGATGGGGATGCCTGCCGGGGGAATGCTCCATACGATAGACATAAACGACGAACTGGAAGAGCTTGTCCGGGATTTCGTGCACCGGAGCGGCGTGGAGGAAAGGATTCGCTTTCATGTGGGGGATGCCTGCGAGGTGATTCCCCGGCTGGACGAGGTCTTCGATCTGGTGTTTATCGATGCGGACAAGCGGCAGTACCTGGATTATTACCGGCTTGTTTTTGACCGGGTGAGGCCCGGCGGCATGATTGTGGCGGATGACGTGTTGTGGGACGGGAAAGTGCTGGATGCGGGGAGCCGGGATGCCCAGACGCGGGGAATACTCGAGTTCAACGATTTCGTTCAGTCCGACTCCCGGGTGGAAAATATTTTGCTGCCCGTCCGCCACGGGCTTATGCTGATACGAAAAAAATAATACCTTTGCAGAAGAACCGGTTTGCCGGTATTAAGTTCTATTATCATGAGGCAATATTTAGATTTATTGGACCGGATATTGAAAGAGGGACACCGGAAGACGGACCGGACGGGCACCGGGACTATCAGTGTGTTCGGACACCAGATGCGCTTCGATTTGCAGAAAGGCTTTCCCCTGCTTACGACGAAGAAGCTTCATCTGAAGTCGATCATTTACGAATTGCTGTGGTTTTTGCAAGGCGACACCCACGTCGGTTATTTGCAGGAACACGGCGTGAAGATCTGGAACGATTGGGCGGATGAACACGGGGATCTGGGACATATATACGGCTACCAGTGGCGTTCCTGGCCGCGTCCGGACGGTACGCATCTGGATCAGATTTCCCAGGTGATACACGATATAAAGACCACTCCGGATTCCCGGCGGCTGATCGTCAGTGCATGGAATGCCGGCGATATCGAGAATATGGCTCTGGCGCCCTGTCATGCGTTGTTTCAGTTCTACGTCGTGGACGGGAAATTGTCGTGCCAGTTGTACCAGCGCAGCGCGGATACTTTTCTGGGGGTTCCTTTCAACATCGCTTCCTATGCCTTGCTGACCATGATGGTGGCGCAGGTGTGCGGATTGCAGCCTGGCGAGTTCGTGCATACGCTGGGGGATGCGCACATTTACCTGAATCACATCGAACAGGCGGAGCTGCAGCTGAGCCGCGAACCGCGGGCTTTGCCCCGTATGGAGCTGAATCCGGAGGTAAAGGACATTTTTGGTTTTAAATACGAAGATTTCGTCCTGACCGGTTACGACCCCCATCCTCATATCAAGGGAGCCATCTCGGTGTAACTGATTTGACCGGTTTGATTATTCCCGTTTTCTGAAACGGTTTTTGTATTCGATGATTTCTTTTAAAAGTTGAGGGGATAGGTTATGCTTTATCGGATTTAGCATACTGTCCGTAATGACGACTTTTCCTGAATGTTTTTTCTCGTAAATAGCGTGAGGGGTGATGATGGCATAGTTTTCTTCCGTACCAGTCAAATGGTAAGCGGGAGGCAGACTGTCTGACAGGAGATAGCCCATGCTGTACTCTTCGGGAGGGTTGGCTATTCCTAAATATTGGTTCATCAGTGTCGGAACGATGTCGTAATGGGTGGTCGTATGGGTATAAGTGCGGGGAGCTCGGGAATCATCATAATAGATAAAAGGCACATGGATCTGCGCATCTGAATAGTTACTGCCGTGTCCCCAGTAGTTTTTCTTATTTTCGTTAAATTCCTGGCTGTGGTCTCCTGTGATGAGGATGACTGATTCTTTAAGAAGATTCTTAGCTTCCAGTTTGTCGAGAATGTTGCCGATTAAGGAATCGACGTACCAGCCGCAATTTCTGTACAGGTTGAAGTAGGGAGTCGGGTCGGTATCGTTGTTCAGCGCCATGTAATTGGCATAATCCCAAGACGGTTTGAATTTTTGTCTGTAAGGGGCGGGAATGGATATGGCATGTAACAGATCGTAGAATAAGAAGGCAAAGAAAGGGCGGTCTTTGGGGCGGTCTATATATCGAAGAAAATCGTCGGTTAATTGCGTGTCCCGTTCAAAGGGGGTATCCCCGGCGGTTTCCGTGCGGATTTCGGGAATACTGCCGAAAATAATTTGATTGAAAGGCGGGTTCCTGAGTGTTGCACTGGGATAGGCTTGTATATCGAAGTTTCGCTGGAGCAGGGTTTTTATAAACAGGGGTTGGATGTTTGATAGTTCAAAGGCATGCCAATAGGTAGGAGAGATGCCGAAAAACATACCGAAAATACTGCCTCTTGTGCCGTTGCTGGAACTTAAGTGGCGGGTGTAGACGGAACTTTTGCGGGCGAATTGGAACAGATTGGGCATGGTTTCCGGTGTGAAGGTGCGTGCGGACCAGGAATCTATGATAATGAAAATGATGTTTTTGCCGGAATCTGTCTCCTTGTAATCTAATCGATTGAGGGGGTAAACAATGCCGGTGTTGAGTCCGGTGTCATGAAAGGAAGGAGTCGAATTCCGACGTGGGGCGACTCCTAATTTGGCTAAGAGTTTATTGGCAGTGAGCGGATAGAATTGAGGCAGGCAACTTGTAACGTTTTGGATAGAAAACTGGTTGCTTGCAGCAGCGTAGGCATGCAATAAATGGGTGCTTAAAATACAGGATATGAGAAAATAGAAATAATACCGGATGTAGCGTTTTTTCAAATGGGTATGGAAACGGTAGGCCATCCATAATAATGCTGCGCCGATAAGGCTCCATAATAAGATTTTTAAGGAGAGTTTCAAAATGAGGGAGGTGTCGAAAGTAAAGATTTGTGCAGCATTAGTATCGAAAAGCATGTCTATGACCAAACCGTTGATATGAAATTTATACAGTTGAAAGACGATACCGTTGATATATGCCGTAAGGTTCAGCAGGAAATAGGAAGTAATCAGAAAGCCTTGATTAATCCGGGGGTAAGGGATGAGAACCGATAGTAGAATATATGACAAATAAGGGATGAGAGCGAATAAACCGGCATGTGAAAAGGCGGCGAGCAGGTAATAGCTGTATCCGATGAGGTCGGTAGTCTCGGCAATATTGCTTTGCAGGAAGTAAAGGAAAAACTGGGAAAATAGAGCCAATGTTCCAAGGATGAAGATGGTAAATCCGAATTTCAGATGATTCTGAGAAGTATTGTTTTTCAGGTATTGCAAGAATGTCATGGGGGTGTAGTATTTACAGGAGTGATTTGCCGGGCAAAATTAAGGAAATTTCAATAATTATACAATGGAGAGATTTATAAGCCCTTTTTTCTTTATTGCTGTTTTTATCCTATCTTTGTTGAAAATTAGCGGTTTAAAATGGAAGGAGATGCAGTTATCGATTATTGTTGCGGCTTCGGAGAATAATGTCATAGGACGGGACAATGCCCTGATCTGGCATCTGTCGTCGGATTTGAAGCATTTCAAGGCATTGACGACGGGGCATGCGGTGCTTATGGGGCGGAAGACCTTCGAGTCGATCGGCAGGGCCTTGCCCAACCGGCGCAATATAGTGATCTCACGGAATCCCTTGTTCGTGGCAAAGGGATGCGAAACGGCCGCTTCTGTGGAAGAGGCCCTGGCCCTGGCGGCGGGGGAGGAGGAAGTGTTTGTCATCGGCGGCGGACGAATCTACAATGAGTTGTGGGGGCGTGCGGATCGCCTGTATCTGACGAGGGTGCATACGGAAGCGGAAGGCGATACGTTTATTCCTGCCGTTGATGAACGGCAATGGCAGGAAGTCGGCCGACAGGATTTCAAGGCAGGCGAGAAGGACGATTACGACTACTCTTTTATCGATTACCGGCGGATTTGATTTTTCGATATTTGCGTTTTATAATGCCTGCGTACTGCAGGGCTTTTGTCAGCGTATTGACGAATAAGAATTTGTAATCAATATCGGGACGCCAACCTTTCCAGCAGGTCATATCGAGATACCTGAAATATTCCGATTTATAAGGGTGTTGCGATTTATAGTGCCAGGGTTTCTTGCCTCCCGTATAATGAAGAATGGTCGGATGCTTAATGGCTGTATCCAGTTCGGGCCAGGCACTCTCTCTTATTTTTCTTTTGCGTCTGAAAAAATCATCTTGTATGTTCCAGCGGAAAGGAAGGAACAGCTTTTTATTATAAAATAAAGCATTTAAAATGTCTTGATCTTGAAATCTAAGTTCATCGGAATGATGAAGTAAATATTCGTTTACTTGCAGATGAATGTTGTGTTTTCGCCAATAATCCAGATTTATCAACAGGACGCCCGCGTTGAAATAAGAATATTCGGCAGGGTAATGTAAACGGGTATAATTATCTGTATTCAGACTCCACATATCCTCGACACAACCGACGGCATATTTTGAAATATCCGTATTCCATAATTCTTTGATATTTCCGTTAATAATGATGTCGCAATCCAGATAGAGTAATTTATGCACTTCCTCCGGCAAAATAACAGATAGAAAACACCTGTAATAAGTAGCATAGGAAATATGCCGGCTGATGGGTATCGGGCAGTATTTGAGAATCTCCTTTTTAGGATAGTATAATTCCAGACGGACAGGATACCTCTGTTCTATTTTTTTGAGTTCATCTTCCGCTTCTGAAGAGAGTGTATCGGATACGATATGAACGACAAAGCGGCTGTCTTTGTTATTTTCACACAGAGAGGTGAGCATGACAATGCAATATCGGATATAATTTATATCAATAGTACAACAAATATGGATAGCGTCTTTCATTATCTTATTTTAAGGTTTCGACAGCTTCCCGTGTCGCTTTCCGGCAATAGTGTCCCTGTGCCAGTTCTTCGCTGACGCGGCGGATGTTCCGTTTCATCTGAAGATACTCTTCGGGAGAGAGTGCATTCAGACGGGTGTTCAACTCCTGCAGATTATCGACGCATAGGCCGATGCCCTTTTCTGCAACGAACGAAGCCAGGGCTGCTTCTTTCCATATGATTACCGGCAGTTCGCAACGGATGTACAAAGAGGTTTTGTGGGGGTTATTATACTTCAGGTAACTTCCCCATTCTCCGGCGCATTCCGACAGGGAGTCTCCGTCCCACACCAGTCCGAAATCCCCTTCCACGCATTCGATCAGCTGGTCCGAGGGGACGAAGCCTTTGCAGGTGAAATGCTCCCTGCCTTTCGCCTGCTGGCTTTCGAATCCCCGACCGTACAGGTTGATGTGGTAGTTGCCAGCGAATTCGCCGATTTCATACAGGAACTTGTTTTTGCGGGCGTGCAGTCCTCCGGCGTAGACCACCTGATAGGCGGAGGCGTCCGTTTGCCGTTCCGGTGCGGGGTGGGGAGAAAGGTAGTCGAAAATTTCCAGACAGCCGCATTTTGCCGACAGGCCGTTGTCCTGCAGCCATTTTTGCATGGATGCATTGTGGGCGATGACGTAGTGGCTTAGATTCAGGCGTCCGATTTCTTGCGGAACGGTCAGTTTCTGTCTTCTGAAACTGCCGAGGTCGTGAATCAGGGTGACTGTTTTCGCTCCTTTCAGGCGTGCCACCCTGCACATGAAGGCATAGTATTTTTTCAGCGGATACTGGAGGAGGAGGATGTCGTTCCTGTGCAGACGCAGCGAGGCTTTCAGTACGCTGGCAAAGGTCCGTAAAAAGCCGGCGATTTTATTTTTACTGCTGCTTTGCGGAAGTCCGATGTTTTCGAATCCTTCCCGTTTCCATATTTCTTCGATGTCGGTCTTCGCCTTGTTGCCGGCATTGTTGATATTCTTGTAATTTTTGGAGAAATAGCAAATCATAAACGGCTGGATTGATTCAGATTTAATTCCCGGTTTGCAAGTTGCAGTGCCGCCTCGATCGTGTCGTCCATGTCGAAATAGGCGTACTGTCCGAGGCGTCCGCCCATTAGGAAACGGGAACATAGACCGGATTTCGCCTTGTATTGTTCCAAAACGAGCGTGTTTTTCCGGTCGTTCACGGGGTAATACGGTTCCGAACCCGGAGTGAAATTCTGTGGGTATTCGTGCGTGATGACGGTGAAAGGCTGTTGCCCGAATTCGAAATGCTTGTGTTCGATGATGCGGGTGAACGGCACGTCTCTTTCCGTATAATTGACTACGGCGTTCCCCTGGAAATCGGCGCATTCCGGACGGGAATGCTCGAATCTCAGACTGCGGTATTCCAGTCTGCCGAATTCGTAGTTGAAAAATTCGTCGATACATCCGGTAAACAGAATCTTTTCCGCCTGGCGGTCGAAATGTTCCCGGTCGGCAAAGTAGTCGGTGTCCTGCCGGAATTCGATGTCCTGCAGCAGTGCCGCTGTCAGTTTGTTGTAGCCTCCGACGGGAATGCCCTGCCAGGGATCGTCGAAGTAGTTATTGTCGTAAGTGAAGCGGAAGGGAACCCGTTTGATGATGAAGGCGGGCAGTTCGGTCGCCGGTCGTCCCCATTGTTTTTCGGTATATCCCTGGATCAGCGTCCGGTAAATGTCCTCGCCGCACAGTTTCAACGCCTGTTCTTCCAGGTTGTTCGGCTCGACGTGGGCGTATTTCCGGCACTGTTCCCGGATTTTCTCCCTGGCTTCCTCCGGTGTGACGACACCCCAGAGTCTGTTGAATGTATTCATGTTGAAAGGAAGATTGTAGATCTTCCCTTGAAAGCAGGCTAACGGTGCGTTCGTGAAGCGGTTGAATTCGGCCAGCCGGTTGACGTATTTCCAGACTGCTTCGCTGTGGGTGTGGAAAATGTGCGCTCCGTACTGGTGGACGTGGATGCCGTCCACATCCTGGCAGTATATGTTGCCGCCGGCATGGGAACGTTTGTCTATGACCAGACATCTTTTCCCCTGTTTCCGGGCTTCGTGTGCAAAAACGGCTCCGAACAATCCGGCTCCGACGATGAGGTAATCGTATGCGTAGTCCATGGTTTTATATTACAGGTCCAGTTCGAATTTCGCCGGCTTGCGGCGCAGGTACTTGTTCCAGAATCTGCGTCTGTATTTCAGCACCTCGTGAATACAGGTCTGCGGATCGAAACCGCGTCCTTGTGCGTATGCTTCCGCCAGCAGCCGGAAAAAGGGTTCTTTGCCCCAAAGCCGGGAAAAATTGCCGCATCCCTTTTGCAGGCTGACACAGCCGAATTCCATGCGGTTGATGTCCACGAGGCAGAATTCGGTTTTCCCCTCCCGGATGCCGAACAGGATGTTTCCGGGCGAGTAATCCTTGTGGTAAATGCCGGCATCGTGAAGTCGCGCCGAGAACAGGCCGAAGTCGCGGACGATGTTTTCCTTTCCTTGAAGGGGCTCGGTGCCGAATTCGTAGAACCGGCGGGGGTAGTCCACTTGCAGGCTGACGAAGTAGCATTTGCCCAGCAGTCCCCGGTGCCGGGTGATGACAAAGGCGACGGGTTCCGGCGTGTTGAAGCCGGCGGCTCTTAGCCGGAAGGCATATTCGTAAGCCCGTTGCGCCTTCGTGGGGCGCAGCAGGTGGTAAACGATGCGGTTGGGAAATATCGGGATGCGGAATTCTTTTATATTCAGACGGATGCCTTCTTGCTCGATGAGCCGGATTTCATTGCGCCCCTGATGCAATGTCTCCCCGGACCGGGAAAATGTTTCCGGCAGCGAGGCGATGAACGGGCGTAAATGTTCGAATCGCGGATTGAGCGTAATACGGGTTGTCATCGGTTCTCCAGTAAAAGGTTTGCTTTTTCAATGATCATCTGCGGGGTGATCCGGTTCATGCACGCATAATCGTTTCTGTAACAGGGAATGTTCCCGAAGATGGAGCAGGGACGGCAGGGCATGTCCGACTGGATGACATTTTCCGGGGATTGTTTCCAGCCCATGAAACCCGCCCGCGGGTGGGTCGCACCCCATATGGACAGGACAGGCGTACCGGTCAGGGAGGCCAGGTGCATGTTGGCGGAATCCATGGAAATCATGAGGTCCAGTTGGTGAATCAGTGCCAGTTCGCCGTTCAGCTGCAGTTTGCCCGACAAAGTCCGGGTGTGGGGATATTTCTGTTCCCACTCCGCCAATGCGGCCAGCTCCTGTTGTCCGCCGCCGAACAGGAAAATCCGGTAGTTTTCGTTGCGGCTCAGTTCCTTTACGACTTCTTCCATTTTCTCTGTCGGATACCTTTTGCCGGTGTGTTTGGCAAAAGGGGCGATGCCTATCCAGCGGTTCTGTCCCTTGTCTCCCGTATAAGGCTGATAAAGGGAAAGGGCGGGGGCGGCATTCTCAAAGATACTGTCGAAATGAAGAGGGAACGTGAAACCCAGTTTCCGGAAGACCTGGGCGTAGCGGTCGAATGTGGTTTGCAGCGGTTTTCGCACTTTGTTTTTCCGGCGGGTCAGTGCTTTCTTTTCTTTTCTTCCCTTATCGATATGCTCGACAGGAGTCCCCGTCAGCCTGAAACAGGTGCGTAAAAAGAGCGTGCGCAATACGTCGTGCAGATCCGCAACGGCATCGAATTTCATCGCATGCAGTTCCCGAAAGAGGCGGAACAATCCCTGGATGCCCTTGTGTCTTCCGTGTAAGTCGGCGGCAATGAACGAGATGTTGCCGGGCAACGGTTCGAAAAAAGGTTGAAAGGCTGCTCTGCTGACAACCGTTATCTGCAGTTCCGGGTAAGCTTTTGCCAGGGAATACAAAACAGGGACTGTCATCGCTACGTCGCCCATGGCGGAAAAGCGAAATACGAGCAATCGTTTCATGGGTTACTTTTTGCTGTAAAGAACCGGATTCAATTCCGGGTCATTGTACATTTTCATTTGTTTGTACACCTTCATGTATTTCCGTCCTGCTTCGATGTCTTCGAGCAGCTGTCCGATGGCTGTAGACAGGTCTTTCTGTTGTTCTTTCAGGATGTTCAGCTTCGTTTCGCACTGGCTGCGGTGTTCCGGTGTCGTGTCGGTGCGGTCCGCTTCCTGCTGCATGTGATAAATTTTCAATGCCAGAATGGAAAGCCGGTCTATTGCCCACGCCGGACTTTCCGTATTGATGACGGCACCCGGCTGTATTTTCGTCTCTTTGTATTTGTCCAGAAAATAGCTGTCGATCAGTTCGACGAGGTCGGTGCGGTCCTGGTTGGATTTGTCGATGCGTCTTTTCAGTGTCAGGGCGTCTGCCGGGTCGATGTTCGGATCCCGGATGATGTCTTCGAAATGCCATTGCACCGTATCTATCCAGTTTTTCAGGTACAGATAGTATTCAATGGATTTGAAGGGGTAGGGGTTGTTTATGGGGGTATCGACCTGGTCGGTGACATGATAGTGCTGGATCGATTCGTTGAATATACGGTTGCATAAATCGGTAAAAGCCATGGACGGAATTATTTATATGTTTTTTGATACTGTGTTGACTTTTCAAAATTAGTTAATTTTTCAAAACCAAACAAGCCGGATGCTATTCCGCTTCGCAGTGCAGACTTCAATTCTTGCTTTTGTAGCGGGGGCCGAACGGAAAGTATTTCGTTTTCCAGCGTAATTTCAGTTTGCGCACTAAGTTCAAAGGTTTCTTCTTGATTTTTCCCTGGTAATTGCTCACGAAATCGTCTACCGCATCCAATATCCGGGCAGAACAGTGACAGTCGCGGTGCGGCTCGTGGAAAAGGGTGTAACGGCGGATGTTTTCCATCAGTTCGGCCGGGCGTTGTAACGCCTTTTCCAGTGCCGGTCCGATTTCCTCTAATTCCTGTACGTTAAGCAGGAAGTCGCCGGGGTGCGTATTGCGGTAAGTAACCACCGGTTTGTCCAGAAACATGAATTCCAATACGATCGATGAACTGTCGCACAGCATCGCGTCGGCTTTCCGTAACAGGTCTAATTTATCGGCACCTTCGAAGAAAACGACATTCTCATTCTCTTCTGCCAGGGCTTTGTATTTCGCGATGATTTCCGGATCCTGCAATTTCGGATGGAAGGTTATGATCCAATCCCACGGTTTTTCTTTCACCAATTTTTCCAAAGCTTTCCACATAACGGGTGCGGATGTTACATTTCTTGAAAAAGTGGGGGCATACAATATTACGGGCCGCGGATTCTCTATTCGTTGCTGTGTTTCGGGAGAAAAATACACGTCTGCAAAACTCCAGCCGGTTTCATAGACTTTAAAAAATCCGTATTTCTGCTCCAGCTTCTTGAAATAAGGCGTGCTGCTTTCCCCCTGGGTGCAATAGATGTCGAAATATCCCCGTATGGTAAAGTGATCGTCTATTTTCTCAATCCGTTTTCTACTGGCATAACCGTGAAAAACAGCCACTTTTATACCCGGGAAAAAATCATAGACATGAATGCCCGGAACAAAGACCGCCAAAGGATTGTATTCCATGACTTCGGGGATGGTTTTTAGCTGTCTTTCATCTTCCTTCAGACATACCGGGCTGGTTTTTTCGATAAACCATGCCGTTTCTCCTCCCCGTTTGCGGATTTCTGCCTGCAGCGGCCTTAAAATAGAATAGGCGTATGCCTGACTGACAAAAAATAAATATCTTTTCATGATGAATTTTTTCTTAGGTTACCGGACGATGCCGTTCCGGCTGATGCGGACGCTTACCCCGAAATTGTTATCGTACAATTTTCCGTAATCTCCATAGACTCCTACGTCAACAAGGAAAGGAAGCTTGACGTTTCTTAAAATTCCGGCTTCTAGTCCGAACGACCACTGTTCGGGAGTATGTTTCAGCGGAGCGCTGTAAGTTCCGTAGTTCAGCGAGTACGACAGGCGGAGCTTGTAAGGCACTTTCCGGTCGAAATAGCCTTTGATGCCGATATAGTGCGCGATGACCCGGTTGTTGTATGTCCCCAGGGTGATGCCGTCGGCATTTGGCGTCCGCGGCGTGATGAACGGCGTGCCGATGATTCTGCCGTAATAGGTCCAGCCGCTCTGGTATTCTCCGTTGTTGAAGTCGTTGTCGTTTCCTCCGAGGATGATTTTGCCGTAATAATAGTCGTTGGGGTCCTGTTTTTTCATTTCTTCCGGGGTGGCGGGGCGGTCGTGATAGCGTCCGGACTGGTATTTGGTGTAAGTCAGTTCGTAGATGACGTCGCTGACCCAGGGGGTTTCCCGCCGGTTGCCGTAATAAAGTCCGTAGGTGCCGTCGGGAAGACTGCGTAGGTGATCCGGCTGCCCGTCTTCGAAAAGATTGTCGTAATAGCAGGACAATTGAAAAGAGTTGGCACGGAAGTTTAGCCGGAGATACCGGCGTCCGAGGTGATTGCCGAGGGCGTTGACACTGTCGCTCACTGTGGATCCGGCACCGCCGTTCCGTCCGGTAATCACCCGGAAGTAGTCGTGCAGCGAACCCGGCTGTTTGCCGTATATCGGAGAATTTCCCCCCCATTGCACCCAGTGTTCGAGTCCCCCGATCAGGTCGATGCGGTGCCAGGGTGTGACGCGGACAAAAAAGGATTTGTGGTGCAGGCGGGTGCGGTCTACGAAACGCTTGTCCGTCATCACATAGTCGGAGTAGTTGAATTTGAAAGCGAGCACGTTTCCCGTAAACGGCACCCGGATATAGTCCGTGTGAAGGTTGTAGCCCGGCATCGCGCGCGTGTTGGCGGATTCGAGGATATTGCCGTTTTGCGCCGATACGCCGTTGAATTCTTCCTCCGGGTGAATCATGCCGAGGTCGAGCCGGATTTTCGTCCATTTCAGGCAGAAATACAGTTCGTCGATGAAAATCTTGTTTTTCTGCTGCGACAGAAAGCCGGCACCCGAGAATCCGTATGCCGTCTGTACTTTCTTTTTGGGATTGAAGCCGGAGAAGACGCCTGCCTGCATCAGTCCGCCCCTGTTTTCCGGCAGGACACCGTATCGGTTGGCGGTTGCCCACATGGGAAGCTGTTTCCGGGAGGAAGCCAGTCCCGATAGCGAAGCCTTGTATTCGACGGTTCTCTGTGAGAACACTATCGGCATTCCGATGAACAGAAACAGGATGAATAGGATGTTTTTCATAGCGTATCGGCGGATTAACGGGATTGGACGGACAGCAGTTTTTCTGCCTGGACCAGATCTTCCGGATAGGTTATTTTCAGATTGGAATGGCTGCCCGGAACGATTTTGATGTCGATCCCGGGTAAAAATCTTTTGACGACCCCGCAGTCGTCCGTCGGATGAAAGTCCGGGTCCTGTCCGATTTTCTCGTAGGCGGCAATCAGTATGGACTTTCTGAATGCCTGCGGGGTTTGTACATTGAACAGGAAACGGCGTTCGGGGATCTCCCGCACGACCGTGCGGGTCGCATCGCTGCACAGAATCGTGTCCGTCGTCGGGACGGCGGTCGTACACGCCGGGTGTGTTTGCAGTTGTGCGAGGCAATCCGAGATCATCTGCCGGGACACCAGAGGGCGCACGGCATCGTGTATGATCAGGTTGCAGTCCGTTGCCGGGCAGGCTTGCAGTGCGGCCAACGTGGAGTGATAGCGCTCGCTGCCTCCCGGCAGAATCCGGGTTACTTTGGAGCGGGGATGCTGTCTTAAAATTTCTTCGGTCTTTTCCATGAATTCGGCACGGGTGACGATGAATATTTCATCGATGCCCTCGTGCCGTTGGAAAGCGTCCAGCGAATATTCCAGAATCGTTTGCCCTGCCAGAGGCAGAAACTGTTTGGGAAGTGCGTTCCCCATCCGCTGTCCCGAACCTCCGGCCAGAATAATGCCTATGTTTTTCATTTGCACTCGTTGGATTATATCCGGTCCGTCAGCACGAATTCGAGTTCGCCGCCCTGCATGATTTCCTCGTGGGTGATCCACGTGCGGTCGAGTTCTTTGCCGTTCAATAAAACTTTCCGGACATAGATGTAGCTGTCGTTCTCTTTGTTGGCTTTGATCACGAAGCGTTTTTCCGGTCCCACTTTGAGCGTCAGTTTCTTGAACAGCGGCGTGCCGAGCTGGTATTTCATTTCAACCGGATTGACAGGGTAGAAGCCCATGGCTGAGAAAACGTACCAGGCCGACATCTGTCCGCAGTCTTCGTTGCCGCACAGTCCGTCGGGGGCCGTCGTGTAGAGTTCTTTCCGGATTTTGTCGATGTAGAACTGGGTTTTGTGGGGTTGTCCGACATAATTGTACAGGAACACGACATGGTGCGACGGTTCGTTGCCCTGGGCATACTGTCCGATCATGCCGCTGATGTCCGGAGATACGTCCTGTCCTTCCATTTCGGAAGAGATGGTGAACAGGCTGTCCAGTTTGCGGACGAACGGCTCTTTTCCTCCGTGGAGGGCGATCAGGCCTTCGATGTCATGGGGGACGAACCAGGAGTATTGCCAGGCATTTCCTTCCGTGTATTCATCCGCCCGGTGTTCGGAACGGAGGGGTGAAAAGGGCGTCTTCCATTTGCCGTCGGAAGATTTGGCGCGCATGAATCCGGTCCGGGTATCGAAAAGCTGCTTGTAATTCTGGGATTGTTGCAGGAAATACAGGTAGTCGCTTTCTTTGTTCAGCGCCTTCGCCATCTGGGCCACGCACCAGTCGTCGTAAGCGTATTCGAGTGTTTTGGATACCGATTCCGGTTCTTTGTCATAGGGAATATAGCTGTATTCCCGCAGTTCCTTTAGGCCGGCGCGTTCCGCCAGGACGGTCTTCTTCATCGCCTCGTAGGCTTTTTCGGCATCGAAATCCCCGATGCCTTTCAGATAGGCTTCCGCTATCACCGGAATGGAGTGGAGGCCGATCATGCAGTTGGTCTCGTTGCCGGCCAGTTCCCATACGGGAAGCAAACCGTAAGCGTCGTAATGCTTGAGCATGGAGTGAACCATATCGTTGAGGCGTTTCCGCTGGGTCAGCGTAAAGAGCGGATGTGCGGCCCGGAACGTATCCCAGAAGGAAAAGACGGTATATTGGACATTTTTGAAGCCTACGCTGTGGATTTCCCTGTCGGGACCCTTGAAGTTGCCCAGCACATCGGAAAAAGTGTAGGGGGCGAGGTAGGCGTGATACAATGCCGTGTAGAAAACTTTTAAGTCCTTTTCGTTGTCGCTTTCCGCTTTCGTCCTGGACAACTCTTTTTTCCAGGCCTGCCGGGCTTCGCGTTTCACTTTGTCGAAACTCCAGTGGGGCAGCTCTTTCTGCATATTCGCCTCGGCTCCGTCGATGTTGGCGGAAGAGAGGCTTACTTTCGCCAATATCTTGTTGGTCTTGCTGCCGAAATCCACCCAGGCGTAGCAGCTGTCGGCTTTCACTTTCTGTCCGTTGCCGAGCGGGGAGAACTTGTCTTTGCCGGCGAACACGTCCACGTCCTGTGAAAACTCGATGACGAAATACACCCGCTGGTCGTTCGCCCAGCCTCTCGATTTGCGGTAGCCTGTCAGCGTGCGGTTGTTCACTTTCTTTATGGAGGCTTCCAGCGTGCGATCCCAGTTGCGTGCGGTGGTCAGGTCGATGATCAGTCCGTTTACCGCATTGGCGGGATATTGGTAGTAATGGATACCGCACCGGGTGGTCGCGGACAATTCCGTAATGATGCCGTTGTCCAGCTCTACCCGGTAATAGCCCGGTTCCGCTTTCTCGTTCTCATGCGAGAACCTGGCGTAGTTCGCCTGAATATATCCGGCGGGGCTTTCGTCCTGGGGACGGGTGAGGGTAGGGAGAAAGCGGATGTCCTGCAGATCGCCGATACCGGTACCGCTTAGATGGGTATGGGAAAAAGAGGAGATGATGCTGTCGCTGTAATGGTAGCCGGAACACCAGTCCCACGCGCTGCGGGGATTGTCGGGGCTCAACTGTATGCCTCCGAAAGGCACGGCGGCTCCCGGAAACACATGCCCGTGCCCGGCGGTTCCGATAAACGGGTCCACATATTGGGTGACGGGAGTTTCCTTTTCATGTTTGTTACAGGAAATCGACAGGACGGCAAAGGCGCACAGCACACAAAAATATCTTTTCATACCACGAACGAAAAATAATAATTAGAATAATACAATAAGAAAAGGACTTGAAAATCAAAAAGAAAGAGTGAAGGCATACCCCTTCGACTCTTTCCGTTTTTCGACTTTTTCCGTCCTTCGGATCAGCGCTTCAGTTCATTCCAAACCAATGCAGCGGCCCCGTAAATGGCGGCGTTTTTATCCAGCTGCGAAGGCAGCAGCTTTACTTTATTGGCGAAAATCTTCAGCATGTTCATTTCCATGTGGTCTTTCGTCGGCTCGAAAAGCAGGTCGCCGGCTTTTGCCAGACCTCCGAACAGGAAGATGGCCTCGGGGCTGGTGATGGCAACCATGTTGGCCAAAGCCTCTCCCAGCATCTTGCCCGTGTATTTGAACGTATTGATGGCGATCATGTCCCCCTTCAATGCTGCGTCGCACACCATTTTGGCCGTCATTTCATTGAACGGAACCAGACGCAGGTCGCTCGGGTAATTGTATTTTGCCATCATCTTGTAGGCGGTGCGTTTCACGCCCGTTGCGGATACGTACGTTTCGAGACAGCCGTTCCGGCCGCAGCCGCACTGGCGTCCGTTGGGAGATACGATAATGTGTCCCAGCTCTCCGGCGAATCCGTCGCTTCCGTAGATCAGCTGTCCGTTAGCCACGAAACCGCTGCCCAGGCCTGTTCCCAGCGTTACCATGATGAAATCCTTCATGCCCTTGGCACCTCCGTACACCATCTCGCCGATAGCGGCGGCGTTGGCGTCGTTGGTCAGGAATACAGGCAGGTTCGGATAGTATTCCTTCATCATGTCGCACAAAGGAATGACATCGTGCCATCTCAGATTGGGGGCGAACTCGATGGCACCTTTGTAATAGTTTCCGTTCGGGGCTCCGATACCGATACCGATGACGTCGAACTCTTCGCGGTGAGGATCCAGGGCTTTTTCGATTTCCATGTACAGCTCTTTCAGATAATCGTTGATATCCTCGTGTTTCTGGGTTTGAATATTGCCGTCGGCCAGATAATTGCCATCTCTGTCAATAAAACCGAAGGTGGTGTTCGTACCGCCAATGTCAATTCCTAATGCAACTTGTTTTTTCATGATTCTTTATATTAAATTGTTATAGTCTGTTCGTGCTGGTAACGTTTCCGTAATCATGCACCGCAAATACCGTTGTCGTTTTGCAGGGGTAAATATAGAAAAAAAATAAGAGACCGGAAACCGATCTCTTATTAATTACTAACTACTAACCTAAACATACAAACTTATGAAAAAAACGTATTTTTTGATTGTCCGTTTTTGACACGGCAAATATAGCTATAAAACGGATACCTCTGTTTAAAATAAAGTTAAAATTTTTATAATCTTACAAAAAATGCGTATATTTTCGAAGAAAATAGTTGGGAAGTGTAAGTAAAATTATGATTTTGCTTTCGTATTTAAATAAAAGTCGCGTGTGAGTGCCTGGTATTCCGGACTGTAACGATGCCGGGAATATTCGAGAATCAGTTCGTCGGATTCGGGAGAGCCGGAAGGTGAGAAAGAGAATTCGAGCAGATAGCGTTTCGGAGCCTTTTCCGGAGTCGGCTTCACTTTGGTTATCCGGGTAAGGCAGGCGGCGTATTGCGAGGCTTGCCGGAGGAGATTCTCCGCTTCCGTGACGGGCAGGATCAGATTCAGTCTGCCTTGGGGCGTCAGCAGGCGGGATGAGAGGGAAAGCAGGTCGGTATGGGTGAACTCGCTGCAGTGGCGCGCCGTTGTCCGGCTGGAATCCGGAGCAGGGGTCGAATGCAGAAAGAAAGGCGGATTGCAGAGGATGCAGTCGAAACGGGAGGCGGGATGAAAATCGAAAACGGAGAGAGGATGAAGCGCTATGCGTTCGCTCCACGGCGAGGAGGCGATGTTCTGGCAGGCCTGCCGGTAGGCGGCATCGTCGATTTCCACGGCCTCGATCCGGGCGGCCGCATTCCGTTGTGCTGCCATGAGTGCCAGCAGTCCGGTGCCGGTGCCGATGTCCAGAATGGAAGCGGCCTGTTCCAGCCGGGCCCATGCACCCAGCAGCACGCCGTCCGTGCCGACCTTCATCGCCGTTTGTCCCTGTAAGATGCGAAACCGTTTGAACTGGAAATAGTCGTTCATGGAACTCCTATTTCTTTTCTTCGGTAAAGTCCAGTAGTTTTTTTCCGCTCAGCAAATTGTACCACTGAACGATTTTGCGCATATCCGATACATATACCCGGTCCTTGTCGTATTCCGGCACCACCTCTTCGAAATAGGCCTGGATTTTTTCGGTAGCATCCTTGTGTGAAAGGATGCCGGCTCCGTTTTCCTTGTCGTAAATCCTCTTCAATACCTCTTTCAAAGGCATGTCTTCGTTTTCGGTGTAGATGGAAATATCTTCGAGCGATATGATTTTGGCATTGGAATAGGCCGGAAAACGCTTCCCGTCCAGGAGGGATTCCACGATAATCGCATTGGATGTATTGGAGATCAGTTTGTAAAGCCCCGGTTTCCCCGATATGGATAAAATTTCTTTTAACATGTTCTTTCCGTTTTTATGCGTTTGTTAAAATGCGTTACAAAATTAGAAAATAATTTCGAATGAATGCCTTAATTCATGCCTCTTTGTTTTTTAATTTCTTCATACGCCAGATTGATGCGTGTGAATTTCTCTTCGGCGGCTTTCCGTATGTCTTCTCCGAGGTGGCTGACTTTGTCCGGATGGTTTTCCCGGGCCATCCGGCGATAGGCTTTTTTTACTTCGTCGTCGGTGGCATCGGGCGAAACGCCTAAGGTCGTATAGGCGGTATCCGTGTCTTTGTAGTACATGGATTTGAGCGAGTTGAAGGTCGTCCTGTCGATGTCCAGCCAGGCGGAGATATTTTCCAGAAGCCGGATTTCCTGCTCGCAGACCCGTCCGTCCGCCTGGGCGATGCCGAACAGGAAATAGAGAAGCTGGCCGCGCAGCGTCGGGTTCATGTTGTAGCGGATCTGCGTGCATACCTGCATCACGGGGATTTCCTGGCTGCGCAATTTGTTGATCATGTTCAGGCCCTCCCGGGTGGCTTCTTCCCCGAAGTTCCGGAGCAGGAAGCTTTTTACATAGGCCAGTTCGCTGCGGGTCATGCGGCCGTCTGCTTTCATGATGGCCGTTGCCAGCACTGTCAGGCTGAACATGAAATCGCCTCTGCCGCTCCGGGAGGCTGCCGGATTGCCCGTATCGGCGACAAGGGTCGCGGAGTCGAAAGCCGAGCCGAGGAACAGGCCTAAGAGCGCACCCAGAGGGCCTCCCATTACAAAGCCGAGACCGGCGCCGATCCATTTGCCGTATTTTGCCATATCGTTTATTGTTTGCGGATTAGAATATCGATGAGGGTTGTAATTTGCTGCCGCCAGTCTTTACCGTCGGTGGTGTCGATGACGAAGTCCGCCTGTTTGCTTTTTTCGTCGTCTGCCGCCTGGTTGCGTATCCGTTCGTGCACTTTTTCTGCGGAAACCCCGTCCCGTTTCATCACTCTCCCGATGCGGGTGTTCAGGTCTGCCGTGACACAGATGACGGCATCGAAATAACCGCCGAGTCCGGCTTCAAACAGAATGGCGGATTCGAAAAATACGAGCGGGGCCTGCTGTTTGCCGCACCAGTGCAGGAAGTCCTGTATCACGGCCGGATGAACGATGCCGTTCACCTGTCGCAGCAGGGCGCTGTCGTTGAATATGAGGCTTGCCAGCTGCTGTTTGTCCAGCGTACGGTCCGGCCGGTAGATGCCCTCTCCGAAAAGGGCGGTCAGGGCTTTCCGGATTTCCGGGGAGCGATTTATCAGCAGGGAAGCCTCCGTATCGGCGATGTATACGGGATAGCCTAAACCGTGAAAGGCTTGTGCGATGGTGGTTTTGCCGGAACCGATGCCTCCGGTCAGGCCGATTTTCAACATAGGAAGATAGCAGTCGGGTTATTTTTTTTCCAGGATGAACTCCACTCTCTGCGGAGTATACCGGAGGTCTTTGATATATTGGGGGGAACGTGTGACCTGTACAGGCAGATAAATGTCGTCGTATATGTCCTTATAGTCGGCCGTAAAGGCAAAATCGGAATCCTTGACGGCATCGTATTTGCTTAATCCGATTTCATAGGTGATCTCCACTGTTCCCGGGAAGAGCTTGATTTCCAGAGAATCGGGCAGATTCAGAACCTCGACGGGGATGTTTCTGCTCACCTCCGTGTAGCGCTCGGGCTCCATCTCGATTCTTATGTCCGTATTGTCGAACTGGATGCCGGGGTGAGGACGCAGTGCGACGGTCTGGGTGCGCGTTTTTTTTATTTCACCGGCATCCCAGGGTTCCGTGTAGATGTATTTCAGCGTGTCCATGATCTGCGCCGGTCCGCTGACCAGAATGCTGTCGGGCGTGCAGAGTATCCCGTCGGTCAGGATATACTGTTTTTTCAGTGTGTAATGCACGACGGGGCAGACGGCGATCTTCCTGGAAACGGCGGGAGAGAAGGTAAGGTCCACTTTCCCCGGGATAATGCTGAGGAGTTTGATGCCCGAGTGCAGCTGGCTGCCGATTTTGTCTCTGGTATCGTTCAGATTCAGCGAGTAGTTGAAAACATTGTTATTGTCCAGGGAATACCTGCTGTAACTGTTGATATTGACAACGATGGGGCGGAAGGAGGTCTGGAGGCGGTAGGCGAGCAGGGTAAAACCGTTGGCTCTTACCTCTAAGCTGATCTGCCGGGGCGGATCGGACACCAGGAATTTTCCCCGGGGAAAATCGGTATATTTTACCGGGTAGCTTATTTTGGTGGTGTACTCTTTGTTTAAGGCGTTGAGAAACCACAGGACGGAAGCGATGACGACGCAAATACCGTAAGTGATGATATTGCGGTCGATGTGAAACTGGAAGGATCTGAACCGTTCTGTTATTTTTGTCATGAGTTCCTGCGATTAGGGGTTTGCCTCCGGGGCGTAAACGGGCCGTACGGAACGAAAGGGGAGCGTTTCCGGGTCTGTCCGGACCTCCCCTTCGTTGCCATACGGATGAGCTGTGTCTTATTTGGAAGGGGTGGCGTCGGTCATGTCCTTGATGACAGCCGATTTGTCCACTTTCAGTTTTACGCCGCCTTCTACTTCCATCAGAATCGTGAAATCGTTTATTTCCACGACTTTCCCGTAGATTCCGCCTGTGGTGACGATTTTATCCCCCTTTTTCAGTGAATCGCGGAAAGCTTTCAGTTCTTTCTGTCTTTTCATCTGGGGACGGATCATGAAAAACCACATGACGACGATGATGAGAAGCATCGGCCATAATCCCAGCAAGCCTTGTCCGGCTCCGTTCGCTTGTAATACAATAAATAACGTGTTCATGTTTTTCTTGTTTATTTGAATGAATACTAATTTACCTCCGCCGTAACGGTCAATGTCGTCTTCCCTTTGGGAAGATTTGCAAATATACTGATTTCTTTGTATTGTTTGCCGTATCGTCCGGAAGAGTTGAACGCGATTTCGATTTTTCCCTCTTTTCCGGGGGGGAGGGGTTTCCTGTCATATTCGACGGTCGTGCATCCGCAGCCGCTTTCTATGGCTTTGATTACGAAATCTTCCCCGCCCGTGTTTTTAAAATAAAATGCGTGCGTTACGATTTCTCCTTCGGCCAGTTTCCCGAAATTGAAATGTTTCTGCCGGAACTCGATTTCCGTCGTCCCTTGCGTCTTCATCTGCGGGGCAGTTTCTTTCTTCTTGCAGCTGCCGGATAACAGCGCACAGCCCAGCAGCAGGGAGAGAAACAGGGTCTTGAGATGCTTCATGGTCGCTTAAAAGATCAGATGTTTGACGGAATAATTTTTGTCCCGGATATGCAGAAGGGTTTCCACCCCGATTTCCAGGTGCTGTCTTACGTAATTCCGGGTGACCATCTTGTCCGATTCCTCGGTTTTGATGCCTTCCGAAATCATGGGACGGTCGGATACGAGCAGGAGAGCTCCTGCGGGGATGTGGTTCGCGAAGCCGACGGTAAAGATCGTGGCGGTCTCCATGTCGATGGCCATGGCCCTGGTTCTGACGAGATATTCTTTGAAACGGTCGTCGTATTCCCATACCCGCCGGTTGGTGGTGTACACGACGCCGGTGTAATACTTGCTGGAGTGGTCGGTTACCATTCTGGAACAGGCTTTTTGTATGCTGAATGCAGGCAAAGAAGGAACTTCGTGGGGCATGTAGTCGTCGGAGGTCCCTTCGCCTTTTATGGCGGCGATAGGCAGGATGTAGTCGCCGACGGAAACGCTTTTTTTCAGGCCGCCGCACTTGCCGAGAAAAAGGATGGCTTCCACTTCTATCGCAGAGAGCAGGTCTATGACAGTCGCGGCGTTGGCGCTTCCCATACCGAAATTGATCAGGATAATATCGCCGCAGGAAACATTGGGCATCGTTTTGTCAGCCCCGACAATCGGTACGCCGTGGACTTCTGCGAACAAATCCAGGTAATATTCGAAATTGGTCAGCAATACATACTTCGGGAAATCCTCCAGCCGCCGTCCCGTATAGCGGGGCAGCCAGTTTTCCACAATCTCCTTTTTCGTCTTCATATCGGAAATGATAAAACATGACATGGTAAAGTTACACTTTTTCCGGACAATTTCAACTTTTTTCTTACCTTTGTCCTGTTACGATGCGAATAAGCGTATTCCATCGCAGCGGACATATTGTTTGAAGCGTTTAGCTTTATCCTTGGTAAAAAAACGACCAAATTTTAACATCGAAG
>CAZYJV010000008.1:0-30461 GCA_964647845.1 uncultured Odoribacter sp. | reverse complement strand
AAATACAGCCTTCTGGACAAGTTCGGCAGCATTTTCGATACGAAAAACAAGAACAATGCGGAAACGATTTTCGCTTTCCGCTTCCTGGAAGGCGAAGCCACCTGCTCCCAGATCGGTCAGTTCGTTGCGGAAGACCGTTATTTCAACGGACTCTTTTACACCAAAGAAGGCAAAAAAATGAACGATACGCTGGAAGTACTGAACACCAGCTCTCACCTCTTACGGTATGTGTACAAATGGGGCTTGTTCGAGTCCATGAACGAGAACGACACCCGTATCGCCGCCACATTCCTGCCCTGCTATTCTCCGACGGACACGACCAATACGGCCTTTAAACCTGCCGGTTTGCTGTACCGCAAAACGCTGGGCAGCATCAACGCCACCAACAACCGTATCTATGATGCCGACTGGGTGATATACCGCTATGCCGATGTACTGCTGATGCTGGCTGAAATCGAGAACGGCCTGGGCAACGGCTCCGGAGCCGCCGATTATATCAACCAGGTGCGGGCACGTGCTTACGGACACAACGGCGATGTCGCCGGATTCCGCACCGCTTATCCGGATGAAGTTTACACCGCCGGAAGCTTTGCCGACAACGAACTGGCAATCCTGCACGAACGCGACAAAGAATTCGTGCTGGAAGGTAGCCGCTGGTTCGATGTAGTACGCCTGCGCGGGGCAGACGGCAACTCCATCTGTTTCTCCGCGACCTCCGGCTACACGGATATAGAAGGCGGTACCGCAGCTCCGGTTCTGGACTATGCGACACAATCCCACATGCTGTTGTGGCCGATCAATGTCGGATTGATGACCCAGAATCCGTTATTGGAACAAACGCCCGGTTATGAAACCAAATTCGGGAAAAACTAAAAGTTCATACTCCTAAAGTGTTTTAAATTAAAACACCCTGAAAGGAACCCCCGGAAGTCGCACCGATTTCCGGGGGTTTTGCTGTATTCACATTTTATCCCTATCTTTGGGGCGAAAAACCAGAAGAAATGAAGCATAAGTCCGGATTCGTCAATATCGTAGGAAACCCCAATGTCGGCAAGTCGACGCTAATGAACCGGCTGGTGGGGGAAAAAATTTCCATCATTACCTCCAAATCCCAAACGACCCGTCACCGGATAAAAGGGATCGTCAATGAAGAGGATTTCCAGATCGTCTTTTCGGACACGCCCGGAGTAGTGAAACCGAGCTATAAAATGCAGGAGTGCATGCTGGAGTTTTCCAAATCGGCCCTGACGGATGCCGACATCATCCTGTACGTTACGGATGTCGTCGAAAACATCAACAAAAACGAAGACTTCATCGGAAAGGTGAATCAGAACGAAGCCCCGGTGCTGCTGGTGCTCAACAAAATAGACCTGACCGACCAGGAAAAGCTGGAGGAATTATACGGCAAATGGAAACAGCTTATTCCCCGCGCCGAGATTTTTCCCATATCGGCGACGGAGAACTTCAACGTCGACAACCTGTACAAACGCATTATCGAGCTTCTGCCGGAAGGGGAACCCTTTTTCCCGAAAGACGAACTGACAGACCTGCCCGCCCGCTTCTTCGTGACGGAAAGCATCCGGGAAAAGATTCTGCTCAACTACGAGAAGGAAATCCCCTACTCCGTGGAAGTGGAAGTGGAAGAATTCAAAGAGGACGACCGCCGCATCAACATCATGGCCGTTATATACGTGGAGCGGGATTCGCAAAAAGGCATCATCATCGGCCGGCAGGGGGAAGCCCTGAAAAAAGTGGGCACGGAAGCCCGTCTGGACATAGAAGCCTTTTTCGGGAAAAAGGTTTTTCTGCAGTTATATGTGAAAGTCCAGAAAGACTGGCGGAACAAAGAACGGGATCTGAAAAACTTCGGATACGTGCAATAGGAAAGCGTGTAAATCAAGAACAACATGAGCAATATCGTAGCAATTGTCGGAAGACCCAACGTGGGCAAATCCACTTTATTCAACCGCCTGATAGGCACCCGCAAAGCGATTGTCAATGAGGAAAGCGGGGTAACGAGAGACCGGAACTACGGGAAATCGGAATGGTGCGGCAAAGAGTTTTCGGTTATCGACACCGGCGGTTATGTGTCCAACAGCGACGACATCTTCGAAGAAGAAATCAACAAACAGGTATTGCTGGCCCTGGACGAAGCCGATGTCATCCTTTTCATGGTGGACACGGAAATCGGTCTGACGGGGCTGGACGAGAACTTTGCCAGGTTATTGCGCAACATACGGAAACCGGTCTATCTGGTAGCCAACAAAGTGGACACCAGCGAACGGATATACGATGCCAGCGAGTTCTATCGGCTGGGCATCGACAGCGAACTCTACTGTATTTCTTCGGCCAACGGATTCGGGACGGGCGAACTGCTCGACGCCATCTGTTCGCACTTCACGGAAGAAAAGGAGGAGAATACGGACCATTTGCCTCACATCGCCATTGTCGGGCGTCCGAATGTGGGGAAATCATCGACCATCAACGCGCTTATCGGAGAAGACCGCAACATCGTGACGGAAATCGCCGGAACGACCCGCGACTCGCTCTACACGCGATACAACCGTTTCGGACACGACTTCATTCTGGTGGACACCGCCGGCATGCGCAAAAAAGCCAAGGTAAGCGAAGACGTGGAATTCTATTCGGTGATGCGCTCCATCCGGGCGATAGAGGAATCGGACGTGTGCATGCTGCTCATCGATGCCACCCGGGGTATGGAAGCCCAGGACCTGAACGTGTTCCGCCTGATCGAACGCAACCACAAGGGGGTCGTTATTTTAGTCAACAAGTGGGACCTGATAGAAAAGGACCACAAAACGACGGCTGCCTTCGAGAAAGAGCTAAGGGAAAAAATCGCCCCTTTCCGGGATGTCGATATCATTTTCACTTCCGCGCTGACCAAACAGCGGTTGCTGAAAGCCCTGGAAGCGGCCGTGAAAGTGTACGAAAACCGGACGCAGAAACTGAAAACATCCGAACTCAACCGGGTCATGCTGGAAGCGATCGAAGCCTATCAGCCTCCCATGACGAAAGGCAAGTCCGTAAAAATCAAATACGTCACCCAGCTGCCGACACATGCCCCCTCGTTTGCTTTCTACTGCAATCTGCCCCAGTACGTAAAAGAGACTTATAAACGTTATTTAGAAAACAAAATCCGGGAGAACTGGGATTTTACGGGTGTCCCCATCCAGCTCTTCATGAGAAAGAAATAATTACAATTTCTAATCCGTATTTTTTATTTTTTCATTACTTTTGCGGGTGTTTGAGAGGCTTACATGGCAAAAAACGCTAAAATAGGACACGACGGAATTGTCAGAAAAGTCGCGGAAGAAGCGATCGAGGTGGTGATAGAAAACCAGTCGGCCTGTGCGGGTTGTCATGCGAAGGGTGCCTGCGGCATGGCGGATGTGAAGCAGAAAGTCATCATGGCGGAACGGCCTCCGTTTCCGGTAACTCCGGGAGACAGCGTGACGGTGTATGCCAGTCTGAACCATGCGGTTTATTCCGTTGTTCTGGCTTATGTCATACCGGTACTTATTATCATGGCTTTCATCTGCCTGCTTTTGCACTTCGGTGCGGGAGAAACAGCCGCAGCCGCAGGGGCGTTGGGCGGTATGGCCGTTTATTTCATACTCCTTTATCTGAATCGCAGACGGATAAGCGGCAAAATCAGATTTACGGTTGAAAAAAGAGCTTAAGATACATAATTTATAAAACATGAACACGATCGTTATTACTATCATTTCTTTGTGTGCAATCGGTGTCGCTTCGGCAGTGATACTCTATTTCGTTGCACGAAAATTCAAAGTGGAGGAAGATCCGCGCATCGATACGGTGGAAGGCCTCCTTCCGGGTGCCAATTGCGGAGGCTGCGGCTTTCCCGGTTGCCGCGGACTGGCCGAGGCTGCCGTAAAATCGGAAACCATGGAAGGCGTGTTCTGTCCCGTGGGAGGAAGTGAGGTGATGAATAAAGTAGCGGAGGCTTTGGGACGCGAGATAGCCGCCCAGGCTCCCAAAATCGCGGTTGTAAGATGCAACGGCTCCTGCGGCAATCGCCCGCGCACCAGCACGTACGACGGAGCCCCCTCCTGCGCCGTGGAACACTCCCTGTATGCCGGAGACACCGCTTGTCCTTTCGGCTGTCTGGGATGCGGCGACTGCGTGTCCGCCTGTACGTTCGATGCGATCCATATAAACAGTGAAACCGGTCTGCCGGAAGTGGACGAAAGCAAATGCGTCGCTTGCGGCGCCTGTGCGAAAGCATGCCCCCGCAGCATCATCGAGTTGCGCAACAAAGGCCCCAAGGACCGCCGGGTATTCGTATCCTGTGTCAACAAGGACAAAGGGGCCGTAGCCCGCAAAGCCTGTACGGCGGCCTGCATCGGCTGTATGAAATGCGCCAAGGAATGTCCGTTCGAAGCCATCACCGTTGAAAACAACGTGGCTTACATCGATTATACGAAATGCCGTCTGTGCCGGAAATGCGTAGCCGTTTGTCCTACAGGCGCCATCCATGAGGTGAATTTCCCGGAAAGAAAAGCGGCACCCGCTCCGGAAGAGAAAAGCGCAGAGGTGAAACCGGAAAGCACTCCGGCGGAGAAGGAATAAAGCGGCTTCAAGAGTAAAAAGGTATCGGAAAAATTATAGTAAATTTTAAATTCATACATTGTGTTAAAGACATTTAAAATCGGAGGCGTACATCCGCCCGAGAATAAATTATCCTCAGGCGAGAAGATTCAGATTCTGCCTGTTCCCGAACAGGTTATCATCCCCCTGGGACAACACATCGGAGCTCCGGCGACACCGGTAGTGCAAAAAGGCGACAGCGTGAAAGCGGGACAATTGATTGCCACCGCGACAGGCTTCGTTTCGGCCAACATCCACAGTTCGGTTTCCGGAACGGTGGCGGCTGTCGATAACGTAACGGACGCCGCAGGACTGTCCAAACCTGCGATTACGATAAAAGTGGAGGGGGACGAATGGGAGGAAACCATCGACCGTTCGCCCAAAGCAGACCACAACATCACGCTTTCGCGGGAAGAAATCGTAAAGGCCATCAGTGACGCAGGTATCGTGGGCATGGGCGGCGCCACCTTCCCGACACAGGTAAAGCTCTCCCCTCCTCCCGGTTCCAAAGCCGAGATTCTGATCATCAACGGAGTGGAATGCGAACCCTATCTGACGGCCGACCACCGGATCATGCTTGAAAAAGCGGAGGAAATCGTCGTAGGCGTTCAGATTCTGATGAAAGCCATCGACGTGAAACGGGCCGTCATCGGTATCGAAAACAACAAACGGGACGCCATCGAGAAACTGCAGAGCCTGACCGCCAAGACGCTGGGTGTGGAAGTCTGCCCGCTCAAAGTGAGATACCCACAGGGCGGTGAAAAACAGCTCATCAAAGCCACCACAGGCCGGGCTGTACCTTCGGGCGCTCTTCCGATCGCCGTCGGTGCGGTGGTACAGAATGCCGGAACCGCATTGGCTGTCTACGAAGCCGTCATGAAACGCAAACCTCTGATCGAGCGGGTCGTTACCATTACCGGGAAATCGGTGAAAAAGCCGGGCAACTACCTCTGCCGCATCGGAACGCCCATATCCAAACTGATAGAAGCTGCCGGAGGGCTTCCGGAAGACACGGTGAAAATCATCGGCGGCGGCCCCATGATGGGACGGGCGATGGTGAACCCGGACTCTCCCATCCTGAAAGGCACGAGCGGCGTTTTAATCATAAACGACAAGGAAGGCGCCCGCAAACCGAGCCGCAACTGTATCCGCTGCTCCAAATGCGTATCCGCCTGCCCGATGGGCCTGGAACCCTATCTGCTGATGACACTGGCAGGCCGCAATATGCTGGAAGAAATGGAAACGGAAAAAATCATGGACTGCATCGAATGCGGTTCCTGTAGCTTTACCTGTCCGGCCAACCGTCCGCTTCTGGACTACATCCGCTTAGGCAAAGCGCGAACCGGCGCCATGATCCGGAACAGAAAAAAATAAATCAGGAACTCATTCCAACTATTCAAATTAAACAGTATGAACAAATTATTGATATCCCCCTCTCCCCACGTTCACAGCGGCGATTCCATAGAGAAGAATATGTACGGGGTTCTGATCGCACTCATCCCCGCATTTATCTGCTCTGTCCTGTTTTTCGGGATGGGGGCGCTGGTCGTAACGCTGACGTCCGTTATCGCCTGTCTGGTTTTCGAATATCTGATTCAGAAATTCCTGCTGAAGCAGCAGCCCACGATTTTCGACGGTTCCGCCCTCATTACGGGCGTACTTTTAGCTTTCAACGTTCCCTCCAACTTACCGGTATGGATTATCGTCATCGGTGCCTTAGTGGCCATCGGTATCGGTAAAATGAGTTTCGGCGGACTGGGCTGCAACATCTTCAACCCGGCGCTGGTGGGACGTGTATTTCTGCTGATTTCTTTTCCGGTACAGATGACGACATGGCCCGTCGCTGCCGGCTGGAATACGCCTTATCTCGATGCAGAGAGCGGAGCCACTCCGCTGGGTTTGATGAAAGAGGCGCTCAAAACCGGACAATCGGTCAGCGACGTGCTCGCTTCCGGCCACATCGGCAGCTACCGCGACCTGTTTTTGGGCAACGTGGGCGGCAGTCTGGGTGAAATCGCCGCCATCGCTCTGCTGATAGGCCTGGTATTCATGTTGTTCCGCAAGATTATCACCTGGCACATTCCGGTAACGATTTTCGCTACCGTGTTCGTCTTCGCAGGAATCCTGCATTTATGCAGTCCGGAACAGTTCGCCGACCCTGTCTTTCATCTGCTCACGGGAGGTATGATGCTGGGCGCCATTTTCATGGCCACCGACTACGTCACCTCTCCTATGAGCAGCAAAGGAATGGTTATCTACGGCATCGGCATCGGTGTCATCACCGTCGTCATCCGTGTTTTCGGCGCCTATCCGGAAGGAATGTCCTTCGCCATACTGATTATGAACGCTTTTACGCCTCTGATCAATCGGTATTGCAAACCCGAACGATTCGCTTAATGTTCTATCTGTCCGGCCGTGCCCCTGCAAAGAGACGCCCCGGACATTACAATTAAAACTATGGGAAAAAAATTAGAGTCAAACTTTAAGAATATGGTATTGGTGTTATTCAGCGTGACACTGATATCCTCGGCAGCGGTAGCTTATGTCAATTCTTTGACCATCACGTCGATCAACAAAGCCAAAGAAGCCAAGCAGGCCGATGCCATCCGTCAGGTCATCCCCGGCGCCTTCAACAACGACCCGGTAGCCGATGCCTGGAAAAAGGAAACCGATGGCGGCGTGCTGGAATTCTTTCCGGCGAAGCAGAATGGCGAAACGGTGGGTACAGCCGTTAAAACCTATACCAAAAACGGATTCGGCGGGGAAGTGTGGCTGATGGTCGGCTTTCATCCGGACGGCAGCATCTCCAATTATTCCGTGCTGGAACACAAAGAAACGCCGGGACTGGGTTCCAAAATGGACCAGTGGTTCACCAAGGAAGGCAAAGGCAGCGTCATCGGGAAAACTCCCGGTACGGCGGGACTGAAAGTAAAGAAAGACGGCGGCGACGTGGATGCCATTACCGCAGCCACGATTTCTTCCCGGGCATTCCTGGACGCCGTAAACCGGGCATCCGCCGCTTTAGCCGGGAATACCCAGGCACCGGAAGAAGCCCCAAAGAACTGTGTATGCGACACCCTGACAGAAGAAAAGCCGGTTGCCTGCGATTCTCTCTGTCATCATCATTGTAATCAATAATACGGGACTTATCCTTTAACATCACAAATCTGAAATATGAGCAACTTGTCAAATTTAACCCGGGGATTATTTAAAGAAAATCCGACTTTCGTACTTTTGCTGGGTATGTGTCCCACCCTGGGAGTGACCACATCCGCCATCAACGGTATGGGAATGGGACTGGCCACAGCCTTCGTGCTGGTGATGTCCAATCTGGTGATTTCATTGGTCGCCAACAGCATACCGGATAAAATCCGTATTCCTTCGTTTATCGTAATCATCGCGGCATTCGTGACCATCGTAGATATGTGCATGGCGGCTTACCTGCCCTCTCTGCACGAATCTATGGGACTGTTCATCCCGCTGATCGTTGTAAACTGCATCGTTCTGGGACGGGCGGAAGCTTTCGCATCCAAGAACGGAGCCGTTGCCTCCATGCTGGACGGTCTGGGCATGGGACTGGGCTTTACGATGAGCCTGACCATTTTAGGATGTATCCGGGAATTGTTGGGAAGCGGCAAAATATTCAATCTGCCGGTATTCAATGAAAACTACGGAATGCTGGTATTCGTCCTGGCACCCGGGGCCTTCCTGGCGTTAGGCTACCTGATTGCTTTCATCAACCGCCTCCGGAAAACCAACTGACCCGGCGGACGGTTTTAATCACTGTAAATTTTAGACTATGGAATACATATTAATCTTCATCGCAGCCGTATTCGTCAACAACATCGTGCTGGCCCAGTTTCTGGGCATATGCCCTTTCCTCGGCGTATCCAAGAAAGTATCCACGGCATTGGGAATGACCGGAGCCGTCACCTTCGTTATGGTACTGGCCACACTGGTGACCTTCATCGTGCAGAAAACCGTACTGGATCCCTTCAACATCGGTTTCATGCAGACCATCACCTTCATCCTGATCATCGCCGCCCTCGTGCAGATGGTGGAAATCATTCTGAAAAAGGTGAGTCCGGCCCTCTATCAGGCTCTGGGTGTATTTTTACCTTTGATTACCACGAACTGCGCCGTACTGGGTGTCGCCATTATGGTCATCCAGAAAGAATTCGACCTGCTTGAATCCGTCGTATTCGCAGCATCCATCGCGATCGGTTTCGGTCTGGCCTTAACCATCTTCGCCGGCATACGCGAGCAGCTCAGTCTGGTAAATGTTCCCAAAGGCATGCAAGGCTCGCCCATCGCTCTGGTTACCGCCGGCCTGCTGGCCATGGCTTTCATGGGATTCTCCGGTATCGTATAATTATGTTATGAAAAGACTGGTTTGTTTCTTTCTCATCTTATACCACCTGTTCTCCTGTTCCTCGATTCAGACGGTCGACGAACCCGATCCGGATCGTATGCCGGGGAAAACGGCGACGGAGATCGAAATCCTGCTCGGAACGCCGCCGGACAGCATCCAGCTCGGCCGCAGCGTCCAGTTTTCGATGAGAGTGATCCAAAACACCCCGACAGCCCTTTTCAACCTGACCGTCGATACGACCGGCAAATTCAGCCTGGAAATCGATGACAAAGAATTCAGCCAGGTAAAATCCCTGCTGCCCGACCTGACCTACACCGTAGAATTCACCCCCCGGGAAGAAGGCTACGCCGGAATAACCTTTCTGGCCGTCAATGAGGAAGGCGATTCCTGTACGAAAGCCATCGGACTTTACACCTATTCTCCCCGGCCCACACTCGAATTCAGCAGCAGTCCGGACACGCTCAGCGTCTACGATGCCGGGGAATTCCGTTTCACGGTCAAAGGGGTGACGGGAGAAGAATACACCCTGCACATAGATACTGTCATTCCGGAATTCCGGGCGCCGTTAAATCCGGCTGTGTCCGGCAAGCGGGAACTCGTGCACCGGGGCGTCACGCTCAGCGTAAACGGCCGGCCGCTGGCGGATTCGATGAAACTGCGGGCCGGATATACCAACATCTTCCGCTTTTCCAATCCCCAGGCGATAGGCGACTACCGCATGGCTTTCACCTGCACCGACAAAAGAGGGAACGTGATCAAGGATACCAGAAGCCTTCACGTCCGCTCGACGGAAAAAATCGGCGTACAGTTCTACAACGTCGACCCGCAGCGGGAACTGGAAATAAAAAAAGAAAATTTTTACGAAACGCTGAACCGGGATTACAGCCACAGTCCCCTTTCCCCGGCCTTTCAGAACAAAGAAACCGACTCCGTCTCCTGGCGCATCCATCCCAGAGAGGTCAATATCTGGAGCATCTCAGGCAAAGGACTGACATTCCACATCGAACAGAAGGGAAACGATGAATTCTACTTCCCTGCGGACGTCCTTGCATACGACGAAGCGAATGCCCCGCTGAAACCGGAAATCGACGGCAAAGACATAAGCCGGACCGTTGCGGGCGCCGGATTCCACGGTATTTTGTTCTTCTACCAGCAGCCCCGCCCCTGCGAGGCGGACATCACCTACCGTCTGACCGTGTTCGATCGCTGGGGGCAAAAAATGTCAGTCGATTTTCCCGTACATACTTATTAGCCGGTCGTAGCTGAACTCACGGAAATCCGGAATCACCGCATCCGCCTTGTCGCGTATGGCCTCCGGTGGATTCGTGGTCGCCAGGCCGATGACCTTCATGCCGGCTCTTCTCCCCGCCTCCAGCCCGGAAAAGGAATCTTCAAAAACGACACACCGGGCGGGTTCGTACCGCAATTCCGCCGCCGCCAGCAGATAACACTCCGGATCGGGCTTGGAGCGGGTGATCCTGTCCGCCGTTATGATGACGTCGAACCACTCCTGCAGCTGAGGAAGCACCCGGTACACCTCCGCCATTTTATCGTCGTTCGAGCTGGTCGCAATCGCCAGTCTTACCCCATGCGCCTTTAAATCCCGGATAAACCCGCCGGCACCGGCAATAAACCGGAAAGGCATGCGCCGTTCAAAATCCCTCAGTTTCCGCACAATCACTTCCGCCCGGTCCTTTCCCGGAAAATAAACATTCAGCAGCTCTGTCAGCGTCCGCCCCTTCACCCTGTCGGTAAAATCGGGTATCTCCGGACAATACAGACGTCCCTGCTCCCCCCAGAACCGGGAATACAAGTCCTCCGTATCCAGAATCACGCCGTCCAGATCGAACAGTCCGGCTATCTTTTCTCTCATAATGCATCCCTTTTATTTTGCAGCTCTAATTTACAAAAAATCCGGGAAATATATGATACTTTTGCAACATGGAAAACCGGACAAAACACCCAGACATGAAAGCATACCTGCAGCATCCCGTATTCGGCGTACTGGCCGGGATCGCAGAGGAAAGCAACGCAGAGATCTACGTTATCGGCGGGTACGTACGCGACTTGCTGCTGCACCGCCCCTCGAAAGACATAGACATCGTCGTCCGGGGAAACGGCATCGGACTGGCACAGGCCGCCGCAAAAAAATTGGGAAATCCCAACGTATCGGTTTTCAAGAACTTCGGAACCGCCATGTTCCACTACAAAGGCGTGGAAATCGAATTCGTCGGGGCGCGCAAAGAGTCCTACCGTGCCGATTCCCGCAAACCCATCGTGGAGGAGGGCACCATCGAAGACGACCAGAAGCGCAGGGATTTCACCATCAATGCCCTGGCCATCTCGCTGAACAAATCCGATTACGGCCGACTGGTAGACCCTTTCGGCGGATTGCAGCACCTGGAGGAACGCCTGATAAAAACCCCGCTCGAACCGGGGATCACATTCTCCGACGACCCCCTGCGGATGATGCGCGCCATACGCTTCGCATCCCAGCTCAACTTCAGGATAGAAGAAGAGACATTCCGCGCGATACAAGCCTATAAAAGCCGGTTGCCCATCGTTTCGACGGAAAGGATCATGGACGAGTTCAACAAAATCATGCTCTCTCCGGAACCCTCCAGAGGCATTCTGCTTCTGGACGAAAGCGGCCTGCTGGAACAGTTCTTCCCCGAGCTGACCGCCCTCAAGGGAATCGAGACCATCCAGGGCATCGGCCACAAAGACAACTTCTTCCATACCCTGGCCGTTCTCGACACCGTCTCGCTGTATTCCCAAGACCTCTGGCTGCGGTGGGCGGCCCTGCTCCACGACATAGCCAAGCCCGTGACCAAGAAATTCATACAGGGACAAGGCTGGACGTTCTACGGACACAACCATGTCGGAGAACGCATGACGGCACGCATCTTCAACCGCCTGAAACTTCCCCAGAACGAAAAAATGAAATATGTGCAGAAACTGGTAAACCTCCACATGCGCCCCATCGTCCTGAGCGAAGAGATCGTAACCGACTCCGCCGTGCGCCGCCTGCTTTTCGATGCCGGCGACAATATCGACGACCTGATGACCCTGGCGGAAGCCGACATCACCTCGAAAAACGAGGAAAAAGTCAGGCGGTTCCTCGCCAACTTCAAAATCGTGCGCCGGAAACTGAAGGAAGTGGAAGAAAAAGACTCCATACGCAACTTCCAGCCTCCCGTCAGCGGGGAGGAAATCATCGCCGCCTTCGGCCTGCCTCCCTGCCGCCTCATCGGAGATATAAAAAACGCCATCAAAGAAGCCATTCTCGACGGCATCATCGGCAACAACCCGGAAGAAGCCCGGGAATACATGTTTAAAGTAGCTGCGGAACTGGGCGTCTCTCCCGCCCGTTGAAAAAACTATCGGGCGAACTTCGGAACGACCGCCTTCAACGCTCCGGGCAACACCCTAGCATGCAAAGGAGAAGTCATCACCGCCGCATCGCCGTCGATATGCACATGATCGACCGGCCCCTCGATCGTTATCTCCCGGCACTGGATATCCTTGTAATACGTCAGCCGGTCTATTTTGCCGTTCAGAAAACAGAAAAGGAAATACACCACTTTGAACAGCCCCGGACGACGCAACAGGCAGACATCCATCAGACCGTCGCGCAGGGAGGCATGCGGAGCGATAAGGGCGTTGTTGCCGAACTGCGACGTATTGGCCAGACTGAGTATAAAACACTCCTCTTCCCGGACGGTCTCCCCGTAACTGATGCGGTATGTCCGGGGCGAATACCTGAACCACAACTTCAGGCCGGCATAAATGTAAGAAATCACTCCCCGGATGCGGAAGCGGTTGAACTCATGAGCCACCTCGGCATCATACCCGATTCCGCTCACATTCAGGGAATACGTCCCGTTTATTTCCAATACATCGATTCGGGCATACACATCGGTCAGCACCTGCCTCAGCGCTTTCTTCATCCGGACGGAATAGCCCAGATGCCGGGCAAAACCGTTCCCGCTGCCTAAAGAAACCACCCCGAAAGCCACAGACGTTCCTATCAGCGAAGCGCCGACCTCATTCACCGTCCCGTCACCGCCGACCGCCACGATATGGGTATACACGCCTTCCGCCAGCGCCTCCTTCACAAGAATACGGGCATGCCCCGCATATTCCGTAAACCGGATATCGTAATCAACCTTCTCATATTCCGGAAGCTCCCTGATTTTTTCCGGCATTCTCTTCCCGGCACCCACTCCCGATATCGGATTGACAATAAACAACAAACGCATGACTCTCTGATTAAACCGTTCTCATTCCCCTATTTCCCGATTCCGTAATAGACATAGCCGAACTCCGCCATCTGCTCCGGACTGTAAATATTGCGTCCGTCGAAAATCACTTTCTCTTTCAGCGCCTTCTCTATATAGGTAAATTTCGGTATCTTGAACTCCTGCCACTCCGTCACGACCACCATGGCATCCGCGCCTTTCAGCGCCTCATACATCGTAGCGGCATACTCGATCCGGTCGCCTATCCTGCGCCTGCACTCCGCCATGGCGACAGGGTCGAAAGCGCACACCGCAGCACCGGCAGCCAGAAGCTTTTCTATCAGTACCAATGCGGGCGCCTCGCGCATATCGTCGGTCGCCGGTTTAAACGCCAGCCCCCACAAGCCGAAACGCTTCCCCTTCACATCCTGCCCGTAATGCTTCATGATCTTGCCGAACAGCAATTCCTTCTGCCTCTCGTTCACGCGCTCGACCGCTTTCAGCACCTCCATGCCGTACCCGTACCTGTCGCCCGTCTTAATCAAAGCCTTCACATCTTTCGGGAAACAGGAACCTCCGTAGCCGCAGCCCGCATTCAGAAACTTCTTCCCGATGCGGCTGTCGCTGCCGATGCCCCTTTTCACCGCCTCCACATCCGCCCCCACCAGCTCGCACAGATTGGCGATATCGTTCATAAAGGAGATCCGCGTCGCCAACATCGAATTGGCAGCATATTTCGTCATTTCCGCGGACGGAATGTCCATAATCAGCAACGGTATGTTATTAAGCAGAAAAGCATGGTACAGCCGCTCCATGACCTTGCGAGCCCGCTCCGACTCCACCCCGACCACAATCCGGTCCGGCGCCATAAAATCGTTCACGGCGTCCCCTTCTTTCAGAAACTCCGGATTGGAAGCCACATCGAAGCAGACATTCGCCCCCCTCTTCCGCAGCTCCTCCTCTATCGCGTTTTTCACCTTGAAATTCGTCCCCACCGGTACAGTAGACTTGGTGACGACCACCGTATAATGGTTAAGCAGGCATCCCACTTCCCGCGCCACTCCCAGCACATAACTCAGGTCCGCACTTCCGTCCTCGTCGGGAGGGGTGCCTACGGCAATAAAGACAGCATCGGCGTCTTTCAGCGAACTCTCCAGGGAAGTCGTAAAAAACAAACGTTCATCCGCCCGGTTCTTGGCAATCAGCTCGGCCAGCCCCGGCTCGTATATGGGCATCTCCCCCCTGTTCAGCATCCGGATCTTTTCCTCGTTGACATCCACACAGGTCACCGTGATGCCCGACTCCGCCAGACAAGTACCCGAGACCAAACCGACATATCCGGTGCCGACAACCGATATTCTCATAATCAGAATTTTTATATACAGCGTCACAAAAATAAAAAAAATATTTCCTTAAATTTGTCTATCGCATTCAAAAACGAACGATACAGGTCTACGCTCCGGGCAAAACAGTCCGGGATTGTAAATCTCGCTCATAAATTTTCCAGCATGAACTTCAAGACACTTTTTCTCTGCTGCGGCTGTCTCATCGCCTTGCTGTGCGGCTCCTGCTCACAGAAACAGAACCGGCAACCGGAAAACAATCCGTACATTTACAGCCATACATCGGGAACGATCCTTTCGAACACCCCCGTCCGCATCCGGCTCGAAGGCAGCCTGAAAAACGGATTTCACGACGGCGAAACCCTGCCCCCGTCCATCCTGCAATTCTCGCCTTCGGTAAAAGGACGGCTCGTCCTGACCGACCGGTCGCTGCTCGAATTCATACCGGAACGTCCCTTCCAGAACGGACAGACCTACCGGATCAGATTCAACGCAGGAGCCCTCATGGATGTTCCCGAAGAAAACGAATACTTCGAATTTCCGATAAAAGTCACGGAGCTGAAAGCCTCCTTCACACCGGGGCATCTGAGTTCGGAAAACCGCAACGACACGCTGACCTATGAAGCGACCGTCACCACGTCCAACTACACCGAACCGGAAAAAATAGAAAACGCCCTCGCCGTCCAATGGCCTTCTTCCGGGCTGAGCCGGGAATGGATTCACAACGGCAACACCCATACCGTAAAACTCAAAAACATAGCCAAAGGCGAAAAGCCGTCCGTACTGACCCTGAAATTCGACAAACTCATCGGCAACTACGAAAACTTCGACGTCGCGATTCCCGCCAGAGAGCAATTCAGCGTGCTGGACATACGCCTCGACAACGACGACCGCCACACCGTCCGCATCGACTTCTCGAACGAACTGGATCCGCAGCAGGACCTGAACGGACTGGCGACCATCGAAGGCATCGCCGGTATCCGGTATAAAATCTCGAAAAATACGCTATTCCTCTATTTCACCTCCGACGAAGACCGGGAAAATCTGGAAATAACCCTCCACCAGGGAATCAGGAGCGCGGAAGGACTGTCCCTCAGCGAAAACCGCACGCAGACGCTTCCCCTGCCCTCCGACATGCCGGCGGTAAAATTCATCGGGAAAGGCGTCATCATGCCGGCGAAGGGAGAAGTGCTCCTGCCTTTCTCCGCCGTGGCGCTCAAAGCGGTGGACATCCGGATCATCAAGGTATTTCAGCAAAACATGAACTTCTTCCTCCAGGAAAACAATCTCTCGGGAGAATACGAATTCATGCGCACCGCCCGCCCCGTATTCCGGGAAAAAATCGACCTGGCCGAAAACAATCCCCACATAAACCTGAACCGCTGGAACGACTTCACCGTGGACCTCTCCAAACTGATCCGGCTGGAAAAAGGCGTGATATACCGGGTGGAGCTCAGATTCCGCAAATCCTACACCACCCTGGCCTGCGCCGATGAAGGAAACGACGATTCCGATTTCTACCGACAGAGCTGGGACGGAGACAGCTATTATTACAACAGCTATTACACGCCTTCGGACTACAAATGGGAAGAAAGGGACGACCCCTGCAGCAATTCCTACTACACCAGCCGGCGCTTCATCGGCAAAAACATCATCAACACCTCCTTAGGCCTTCTGGCCAAAAGGACGACGGACAACAGATATTTCGTGGCCGTCAACGATATCGCCACGGCGGAGCCTGTCGGCGCCTGCAAAGTGATGCTCTATGATTACCAGAACCAAAAACTGGATTCCGCCGTGACGGACAAAAACGGCTTCGCATACCTCAATCCCGGCGCCAAAGGCTTCATCATTCAGGCGCTCAAAGACGACGACCGGGCGTGGCTCAAGGTTTCCGACGGGAATTCCCTCTCCCTGAGCAATTTCGATGTCAGCGGCCAGGACGTGCAGTCCGGACTGAAAGGATTCATCTACGGAGACCGGGGCGTATGGCGTCCGGGCGACCCGGTATATCTCTCCTTCATCCTGGAAGACAAACAGCAGGTACTACCTGCCGGACATCCCGTTATCGCCCAATTGATCGACCCCAGAGGCAACTGCATCGAAACCCGCCAAAGCACCGCCGGAACATCACCCATCCACACATTCCGCTTCTCCACCCCGTCCGATGCGCCTACCGGATACTGGAAAGCGCTCGTAAAAGTGGGCGGTTCCGTATTCTCCAAAACACTGAGAATCGAAACCATAAAACCGAACCGGATGAGCATCACGATGGCATTCCCTCACGACGACATCTTAGGCAAAGGCATTCCCGGCCAGAGCATCCAGGTAAAAAGCCGCTGGCTCAACGGAGCCGAAGCTCCCCGCCGGAAAGCCGTCACCGAAGTCCGGCTGAACGCAGGCGGCAGCACCTTCAAAAACTATCCGGACTACACATTTCAGGACGCGGGCTCCGGTTTCGAACCCTACACCGCCACCCTGTTTGACGGGACCACCGACGCGGAAGGGAACTTCAAAATCGACATCGGGCAGATACAAACCGAAAACGCCCCCGGCATCCTCCATGCCACATTCACCACCCGGATATTCGAAGAAGGGGGAGATTTCAGCATCTCCAGCTACACGACCCGCTATTCCCCCTACACACTCTACACCGGCATCCGACTGCCGGATACGGAGGACGACTGGTACCCCACCCGTAAATCCGTTAAACTGAGCGGCGTGCTTGTCGACCCTTTGGGAAAAAAGACAGATGCACGGACCACCGTCAACATCAAGGTATATAAAACAACCTGGCGCTGGTGGTGGGACGCGGAGAACAACTCCCCGGGCTCCTACATCAACCGCTCCTATGACAACCTGGTATTCGAAAAGAACGTCCAGGCCGCCGGCGGCAGCTTTTCCGCCGATCTGAACATAGAGCAGTACGGACGCTATTATATCCTGGCGACCAACAAAGCCTCGGGACACACGGCAGGCAAAACAGCCTATTTCGGTTCATGGGCGGAGAACGGCAACGGAGAGACGGCTACCGTCCTCCAGCTTTCCGCCGATAAGAAATCGTACAAAACCGGCGAAAAAGTACGCATCCGGATTCCCTCCTCCCGGAAAGGGATTGCCATCGTCAGCCTGGAAAACGGGAGCGCATTCCGGGACATCCGCCGCATCGAAACCGACGAAGGCTCCTCCTGTTTCGAATTCGAAGCCAACGGCAGCATGTGCCCCAACATCTACGTCTTCGTCACCCTGATTCAACCGCAGCAAAAACGGGACAACGACCACCCCGTCCGCATGTACGGCGTGCTCAACATCGGCGTGGAAGACCCCGCGCTTCACCTCCGCCCCGTTATCCGCATGCCGGAGGAACTGCGTCCGGGGGAGGACTTCCGGGTGACGGTCAGTGAAGAAAAACAACGGGAAATGGACTACACCCTCGCCATCGTCGACGAAGGGCTGCTGTCTATCACCTCCTTCCGCACCCCCCAGCCTTTCCCCGCCTTCTATGCCCGCGAAGCCCTGGGCGTAAAAACCTGGGATTTCTACGACTTCATCTTCGGAGCTTACGGAGCCCGGCTGGAAAAAGCCTTTGCCATCGGCGGCGACGAAGCCCTCAAGCCCCTTCAGGATGAAAAGACCAACCGTTTCAAACCGGTCGTACTGTTCAAAGGGCCCCTCCACCTGAAAAAAGGGGAAAAACAAACTCTCTCGTTCCGCATGCCGGAATACATCGGGGAAGTCAGAGCCATGCTCGTAGCCGCCACGAGACAGGGGGAATACGGTTCCGCATCGGCCTCGGCCCTCGTGAAAAAGCCGCTGATGCTCTCCGCAGCCCTCCCCCGTACACTCTCCCCGGGAGACACCCTCGACATCCCGCTGACAGTCTTTGCGATGGACAACAGCATCCGCAACGTGGACGTCCAGCTGACCGCCGGCGACAAAATAAAAGTCCTCGGCCCGGTCCGGCAGGAAACGACCTTCCGGGAAAAAGGCGAAAAACTGCTCTGGTTCCGACTCTGCATCAACGAAACAAGCGGCACGGCCACCCTGCAGTTCTCCGCCCGGGCGGAAAAAGAAAAATCGACCCTGACAGAAACGTGCGAAATCCGCGTACCGAACCCGCCCGTTACGGAAATAGAATCCCGTCTTCTGAAAGCGGGCGAAAGCTTCGATTTCAAAGCCGACGTACCAGGAGCCGATCCGCAGGCGACCCTGGAGATAACGACGATCCCGCCGCTTAATCTGGCGGAACGCCTCAACGAACTTATCGCCTATCCCCACGGATGCGCCGAGCAAATCACATCGGCAGCCTTTCCGCAACTGACGCTCGACCAGCTGGTCAGCCTAACGCCCCGGCAAAAAGCCAGAATCGAAGAACACGTCAAAACCGTCATCCAGCGCCTGGGCTCATACCAGACCCTGGAAGGCGGCTTCGCCTACTGGCCCGGAGAACCTTACACATCGGAATGGGTAAGCAGCTACGTCGTCCATTTTCTGATAACCGCCCGGCAGGCAGGATACAGCGTACCGGCATCCCTGCTGCAGAACGCCCTGAAATATCTGAAAACCACGGCCAACAACTACCGGATTCAAAACGAATACGACGCCACGAACCAGGGCTACCGCCTCTATGTGCTCGCCCTGGCCGGCAAGCCCGATTTAGCCGCCATGAACCGGATGAAAGAACTCAGGATGGCGGACAACACCGCCAAATGGCTGCTGGCCTCCGCCTATGCCCTGAGCAATCATCCGGACATCGGACGCAACCTCATCCGGGAAACCTCCCCGGAGGTAACCCCCTACCGCCAGACAGGCCACACATTCGGCTCGACCACCCGCGACCAGGCGCTTATCCTCCAGGCAATGGCCAATCTCGATATGCAGCAGGAAGCTTTCCGGATGCTGGAAAAAATAGCCTCGTCCCTCTCCTCCCAGGAATGGATGAGCACCCAAACAACGGCCTTCGCCCTCCTTGCGGTATGCGACTACGTCAAACACTTCGTCGGCAAAATAGACGGCCTCGACCTCTCTATCCAACAGGAAGGGAAAACACAGAAAATCACCCTCTCCCGAACCGTTTACCAGCAGGAGATACCGGTAAACCATGAAAAAGCTGCCGTAAAAGTCAGCAACGACAGCCGGAGTCAGGTCTATGCCCGCCTGATTACCTCCTCCGCCCCCTACCATGCGGTCACCAAACGGTTCATGTCGGGATTGCTGATGAACATACGCTACTACGATCCGGCAGGCAACCCCGTCTCCGTGCAAGAGCTCAAACAGGGAACCGACATCACGGCCGAGATCAGCATCAGGAACACCGGAATAACAGGCACCTACCAGAACCTGGCCCTCTCCTACCTGCTCCCCTCGGGATTCGAGATCATCAACGACCGGATGACCGGCAACACCTCCGCTTTCAAAGAAGCGGACTACGTCGATATCCGGGATGACCGGTACTACGTCTATTTCAGCCTGAAACAGGAACAGACCAAAACATTCAGATTCCGTTTCAACGCCGCCTTCCCGGGCATATTCACCCAGCCGGCCATTACCTGCGAAGCGATGTACGACCACAGCATCGAAGCTGTCCTGCCCGGCGGCAGAGTAGAGATACGATGAAAAAAATATATTTTTGCAGATACAAACCATTACAACCGCTTCACAGATGAAAACACGACTCTCGGGAATATTGCTATGCGTAACGATCGGTCTGCAGATACAGGCCCAGACCGTGGATACGGTAAGCGTTTACAGCCCCTCCATGGACAAAGAACTCAAAAACATCCTTATCCTGCCCGAAAGCTACGGGAAAGACACGACACGAAAATACCCCACCGTTTACGTATTGCACGGATTCGGCGAACGGTACGACGGATGGCTGAAACGCATCAAACCCGACCTGCCGCGACTGGCCTCCCTCTATGACATGATCCTCGTATGCCCCGAAGGAGGCCGCAGCTGGTACTGGGACAGCCCCGTAAATCCCGGCATCCGCTTCGAAACGTACGTCAGCCGGGAACTGACGGACTACATCGATACCCATTACGCCACCGGCGCCTCCAGGGAAACACGCGCCGTCACGGGCTTCAGCATGGGCGGCCACGGCGCCTTGTGGCTCACATTCAGGCATCCAGACATCTTCGGCGCGGGAGGCTCCATGAGCGGCGGAGTCGATATACGTCCTTTCCCCGACAGATGGGACATGAAAATCCAACTGGGCGAATATTCGCAAAACCCGGAAAGATGGGACGCCCACACCGTCATCAACCAAATCCCGGAGACCCGCACGCCGGATGTGCCGGCCCTCATCATCGACTGCGGCTGCGACGACTTCTTTTACGAGGTAAACAACGCTTTGCACGAAAAACTGCTCGCCCGCCGCATCCCGCACGATTTCATCATCCGCCCCGGCGCCCACAACCCTCCCTACTGGAAAAATGCGATAGACTACCAGCTGCTGTTTTTCCATCTCTTTTTCCAGAAACGGACCCGATAGCCGGATCTCCGCTGGCATTATGCACGAAAAAAGCCACAGGAGACTTAACCTGTGGCTTTGACATAGAATCGATTATAAACTATTTTCTTGCTCCCAGCTGAGAATCCAGGAAAAACAGACCGTTTTCTCCGGCCTTTTTCACCTTGTCCACAATTCCCTGCGCCGTAGCCTCTTCTTCCACCTGCTCGCGAACGAAGCCCCACAGAAAATCCTGGGTAGCGTTATCCTTTTCCTCGTGTGCGACACCGACGAGTTTGTCGATCAGCGCCGAAACATGACATTCATGTTTATACACCTCTTCGAAAACAGCCAGCACGCCTCCCCATTCGGCAGGCACGGCATCGATCTTGCCCACTTTGGCGCTTCCGCCCCGTTTAAAAACATAATCGGCCATGGCATACGCATGTTCCAGCTCCTCCTGGGACTGTTTCTTCATCCAGTGCGCAAAACCGGGAAAACCCTGTTTTTCAAAATAAAACGACATGGACAAATAGAGATTGGAAGACCACATCTCGGCAGCAATCTGCTCGTTAATCGCGTTTTGTAATTTTTCTGAAATCATAACATTGAATATTTAATACATTTAATTTTTTCAAAACAACATCCATGCCAGAATACGGATCTGGACATTTTGTCAGCCTGTCACGATTTCCGATCGGTGTCCGAAACTTATTTCAATATCCGGAGACGTTCCTCCAGGGGCGCGTTTTCACGCGGGGCGGGGGCCTGTCCGGGTTTGCCGAAAGGCATCTGGGCCATCAGCCGCCAGGACCGGGGAAACTGCCATGTTTCCGCCACCTCCTCGTCAATCAGAGGATTGTAATGCTGGAGCGAGGCTCCGAAACCCGCATCTTCCAGCATCGTCCACACGGCAAGCTGGTTCATCGCCGAAGCCTGCTGCGACCAGTCCGGGAACTTGTCCCCGTACAACGGAAAAGATTTCTGCAGATGCTCCACAACCGCCTGGTCCTCATAAAACAGCACGGTTCCGTAGCCCGCAAGAAACGATTGGTCGACCTTTTTTTCAGAGGCCTCGTAAGCCGTCCCGGGAACGATTTTTTTCAATGTCGCCTTGACGATTTCCCAGAACCTGCGGTGATTCTCCCCCAGCAAGAGCACCAGCCGGGCAGACTGCGAATTAAATGCCGACGGAACATACGTGAGGGCGAACTTCAGTATCTCCCCGATCTCTCCGTCCCCTACCGGCGATTCATTACTCAGACTATAATAACTCCTTCTGTGCTTCAGCGCTTCTTTCAGATTTCTTTCCATAACCATTCTCGATAAAATTTGCAGATTTATTAGTTTCTTTCTGTATACGTAATCCCTTCCCGCAGGATTATATTTCCTTCCGGATTTTTCCGCAACACCCGAATCACATACGGAACAATTGCATATTTATTCGGTTTTCCCCTGCGATTCGTCGAATCCAGCCCCTTCTTCGGAATATTTCCGTCCAATCCATTGTTACACAAAAATTAATACACTATCTTTGCGCGAATTTCAGTTACACGGTTTTAAGCGATACAGATGCAGGATTTCAATTACATCATCGACGTACGGAACATTCATAAAAGCTACAAAGACAAGGTCGTACTGGACAACATCAATCTCTCCGTAAAGAAAGGGGAATTCGTGACGATACTGGGGCCGTCGGGTTGCGGCAAAACCACGCTGCTGCGTCTGATCGCAGGTTTCCTTCCGGCCACATCGGGCCAGATATTCATTGGCGGCCAGGAGATTACGGGCATTCCGCCCTACAAGCGCCCCGTAAATACGGTTTTCCAGAAATATGCATTATTTCCGCATTTAAATGTATACGACAACATCGCTTTCGGGCTGAAACTGAAAAAGCTGCCGCGCAGGGAAATCGACCGGAAAGTGGCACGGGTGCTTAAAATGGTGAGCATGACCGATTACGAATACCGCTCGGTAGACTCCCTGTCGGGAGGCCAGCAGCAACGGGTCGCCATCGCCCGCGCCATCATCAACGAACCGGAGGTGCTGTTGCTGGACGAACCTCTCTCCGCCCTCGACCTCAAAATGAGGCAGGACATGCAGATGGAACTGAAAGAATTGCACAAAAACCTGAAAATCACCTTCCTGTACGTAACGCACGACCAGGAGGAAGCCCTGACCCTGAGCGATACGGTGGTCGTCATGAGCGAAGGGGTGATACAACAGATCGGCACCCCGATGGATGTATACAACGAACCCGCCAATTCCTTCGTGGCGGACTTCATCGGTGCCAGCAACATCCTGAATGCAGAGATGCTCGAGGACGAACGGGTGCGGTTCGCCAACCACGACTTCGAATGCGTGGACAAAGGCTTCGGAGAACATACGCCGGTGGACGTCGTACTGCGCCCCGAGGACATCGTCGTCTTCGACGACCCGTCGAAAGGCATGCTCTCCGGCAAAATCCAGTCCGTCGTCTTCAAGGGCGTTCACTACGAACTCACGGTACTGACGGAAGACGGCTACGAACTGCTGGTACACGACTACAACAGCTTCGATACGGGAGCCACGGTGGGATTGTCCGTAAAACCCTTCGACATCCATGTGATGAAAAAGGAAAGGGTGTGCAACACCTTCGAAGGCAGGCTGATCGACGCCTCGCACGTCGAGTTCCTGGGACATGAATTCGAATGCCGGGAAGTACACGGCGTCGAACCCGGGGAATGCGTGAAAATCGAAGTGGATTTCGGGGATGTGGAACTGCTCGACAACGAAGGCATGATCGAAGGGGAAGTGAAATACATCCTCTACAAAGGCGACCGCTATCACCTGACGGTACTGACCGACTGGGACGAAAACATCTATGTCGACACGCAGGACATATGGGACAACAGCGACAAAGTGGGCATCAGCATCCTGCCGGAACACATCAGAGTCATTCACCTTTAAATTTACCGGATTGAAAAAAAGACAATTTGGACGTTTCGGGGTTCAGAAAAACTGGACGATTCCCTATGCCGCTTTTCTGCTGGTCTTTGTAGTCACTCCGCTGATTCTAATCGCGATTTATGCGTTTACGGATGCCGACGGACAGTTCAGCCTGGCCAACTTCCAGAAATTCATCCACCACAGCGAGACGGTCAACACATTCGTTTACTCCATCGGCATCGCACTGATTACGACACTCGTATGCCTGGTCGTGGGCTATCCGGTCGCCTGGATACTCAGCCGGAACATTTTCAGTTCCACCTCGGTCATCGTGATGCTGTTCATCCTGCCGATGTGGATCAATACGCTCATCCGGACACTGGCGACCGTGGCGCTGTTCGATTTCCTGCAGCTTCCGCTGGGAGAGGGAGCCCTTATCTTCGGACTGGTCTACAACTTCCTGCCCTTCATGATCTACCCGATTTACAATGTCCTCAACAAAACGGACCACAGCCTCACGGAAGCGGCACAGGACCTCGGCGCCGGTCCGGCGAAAGTATTCACCCGCGTGACGCTGCCCCTCTCCATGCCGGGAGTCACGAGCGGGATACTGATGGTCTTCATGCCCACGGTATCAACATTCGCCATCGCCGAACTGCTGACCTTGAACAACATCAAACTGCTGGGGACCACCGTACAGGAAAATATAAACAACGGCATGTGGAACTACGGAGCCGCCATCTCTCTGGTCATGCTCCTGCTGATCGGTGTCAGCAGTCTGTTTACGGACGACAAATCGACCGAGGAAGGAGGCCTGCTATGAGAAACCTGCTGGCGAAACTATACGTATGGCTCCTGCTGGCGATACTCTACGCCCCCATTCTGATTATCATCGTCTTTTCATTTACGGAGGCGAAGGTACTGGGCAACTGGACGGGTTTTTCGACCAAGCTTTACCAGTCCCTGTTCTCGGGCGGAGTCAACAACTCGCTGTTCGTCACCCTGCTCAACACCTTCGCCATCGCCTTCATCGCCGCCTCGGCGTCGGCGGTTCTGGGCAGCCTGGCAGCCATCGGGATCTTCAATCTCCGCCGCAAAACCCGGAACGCGGTCCTGTTCCTGAACAACATCCCGATTCTGAATCCGGAAATCATCACGGGCGTTTCGCTATTTCTCCTCTTCGTCAGCCTGGGCATCAGCCAGGGCTTCACGACAGTGGTCCTGGCCCACATCTCCTTCTGCGTGCCCTATGTGGTCCTCAGCGTACTACCCCGTCTGAAACAGATGAACCCGAGCCTCTACGAAGCCGCCCTCGACCTGGGCGCCACCCCGATGCAGGCCCTGCGGAAAGTGATCTTCCCGGAAATCAAACCGGGCATCATCAGCGGTTTCATCCTGACATTCACGCTCTCCTTCGACGATTTCGTCGTCAGCCTTTTCACCATCGGCAACGAAGGACTGCAGACACTCTCCACCTATATCTACGCCGATGCGCGCAAAGGAGGACTGACTCCGGAACTGCGTCCCCTGACGTCGCTGATTTTTATTGTCGTACTCGTTTTGCTTTTCATCGTCAACCTGAGAGCAAAGAAATCCGCTGTCCATGAAAAATAAGATATTCCGCCTGCTGACAGGCATCGTCATCCTCCTGTCGGGGCTTACGGCCTGCCATTCCCATTCCGCCAAACGCCTGTCCACGCTCAAGATATACAACTGGGGCGACTACATCGACGAAAGCGTACTGGACGATTTCAAGGCCTGGTACAAAGAACGGACCGGAGAAGACCTCCGCATCGTGTATCAGGTTTTCGACATCAACGAAATCATGCTGACGAAGATAGCCCGGGGGAAAGAAGACTTCGACCTGGTGTGCCCGTCAGACTACATCATCGAACGGATGATGAAAAAAGACCTGCTTCTTCCCATCGGCCGCTATTTCGGCGACAGCACGGACTACACCCGCCGTATCGCCCCCTACATCACGCACGAACTCGCCAAACTGGACTGCCACGGCCGCAAAACCTCGGATTATGCCGTCCCGTACATGTGGGGAACGACCGGCGTGCTATACAACCGGAAATTCGTGCCGGAAGAGGACGTCCGCACCTGGGCGTGTCTCTGGAATCCGAAATACAAAGGAAAAATCCTGATGAAAGACAGCTACCGGGACGTCTACGGCACCTGCATCATTTACGCCAACCGGGAGCGGCTGGCAAAAGGCGAAGTCAGCGTCGACGAACTGATGAACGATTACAGCCAGGCGGCCATCGACACCGCAGAGGCATACATGAAAGCGATGAAACCTTTGCTGGCGGGGTGGGAAGCGGACTTCGGGAAAGAGATGATGACGAAATCCAAGCTGTACCTGAACATGACCTGGAGCGGCGACGCCGAATGGGCGATTCAGGAAGCCGAAGCGGTCGGCACGGAATTAGCCTACGCGATACCGGAAGAAGGCAGCACCGTGTGGTACGACTGCTGGGCGATCCCCAAATACGCGAAAAACATAAAGGCTGCCAGCTACTTCATCAACTACATGTGCCGCCCGGACATCGCCATCCGGAACATGGAGGCAATCGGCTATGTAAGCGCCGTCTCCTCGCCGGAAATCATGGAATACGTACAGGATTCGACGCTGTCCGCCTGTTCGGACGTCAGCTACTTTTTCGGCGAGGCGGGAAAAGCGCTGAAAGTCAGACACACCATGTATCCGGACAAACGCTTCATTGAAAAATGCGCCATGGAGCGGGATTTCGGCGACAGCACCGAAGCGGTGCTCGACATGTGGTCGAACGTCAAGGGCGACAACCTGAACCCCGGCATCCTGACCTTCATATTCCTGTGCTTCGGAGCCCTGCTTATCTTAGGAATATACGGCAAGTACAAGAAAAGACGGCGCCAGCAGAGCATCCGCCTGCTGAAAAGCAGACGAGCCAAGGCATGATCTCCCGCCTATGCGAATGACAGCACCAGCACCTGTGCGGTGAGCACCCGCAGAAACATCGTCAACGGATAGACCGTGGCATAGCTGACAGAAGGCATGTCATTGCCTGCGGTGGCATTCGAGTAGGCCAGTGCGGGCGGATCGGTGGTACTTCCGGCGATCAGCCCCATAATGGTGAAATAATTGATTTTATATACCGACCGCGCTACGATTCCGACAATCATCAGAGGCAGGAACGTAATGATAAAACCGTATCCTATCCACGACCAGCCCCCGCCGTTCACGACCGTATCCACGAAACCGGCCCCCGCATTCAGTCCCACGCACGCCAGGAACAGAGAGATACCGATTTCACGCAGCATGAAATTGGCACTCATGGTGGTATAGGTGATAAGCTTGTAATGAGGCCCGAACCGGCTGATCAGTATGGCCACGATCAAGGGCCCGCCGGCAAGTCCCAGCTTCACGGGCTGCGGAACGCCGGGGAAAGCGAAGGGAATGCTTCCGAACAGGATACCCAGAGCGATGCCCAGAAAGATAGGCACGAGATTCGGTTCCCGCAGGCGGCGGAGAGAATTGCCGAGCACCTTGCCCACGTTTTCGATGTCGCTCTCCGCACCGACAACCGTAAGCCGGTCACCCAGCTGCAATTGCAGCCCGTTATGCGCCACCAGGTCAAGTCCTGCACGGTTGACACGGGTAATATTGACACCGAAACCGCCCCTCAGCTGCAATTGCCCCAAAGTCTTTCCATTGATTTCACTCCGGGTGACGGCGATGCGGCGGGACACCAGCTTCTCGTCCAGTTTCTCCCACTCCGCCCGGTGCATTTCTATCCTTTCGCCGATGAAAGCGATGATGGCATTCAGATCCTGCCGGGCGGCAATGACAAACAGCTTGTCGTCCTTTTCCAGATGCGTGCGGGGCTTGGCAATCTCCAGCCCCTCATCGGGGTGAAGAATCCGGGAGATGACGAATTTTTTATCGATCAGGGCGGCGACTTCGGATATTTCCTTTCCGAAAAGCGCCGGGTTTTTCACCAGCAGGGACATGTGGGTGGCCTTGGCAGCCTGCTCCGTCGCCTGGCTTTGGGCGGATTCGGTCTCCTTCTCGAAAGAGATACGGAAGATGTAACGGATCAGCACGATCGCCAGAATGATACCGATCACGCCCAAAGGATAAGCCACGGCATACCCCATCGCGATAGAAGGCATCTCGGCGCCTTTCATGTCGTAATACGCCTGCTGGGCGGCTCCCAGTCCGGGCGTGTTCGTCACGGCTCCGGAAAGAATGCCCACCATCGTGGTAATCGGCAGCCCCGTCACGACATGAATCACATAGGTCGTGAGCACGCCGAGCAGGATGATGCCCGTCGCCAGCATGTTGAGCGTCACACCGCCCTTCTTGAAAGAAGAAAAGAATCCGGGACCGACCTGCAGACCGACGGAATAGACAAACAGTATCAAACCGAACTCCTGGAGGAAATGGAGCGCCTGCGGATCCATCCGGAAACCGAAATGGCTGCAGATGATACCCACGAAAAGTATCCACGTGATCCCCAGAGAAATCCCCCCGACCTTAATTTTTCCCAATAAAATTCCGACAAAAATAACGACGGAAATCAGCAGTATAGAATGTCCTATCCCGCTTCCGAACAACAGTGTACTCAACCACTCCATAATTAACGTATAACCGGTTTTGCTTATTGAAGTGCGCAAAATTACAACATTTTAAGCAAGTTTGCAAAAAACTTTATGACCGCCATGCGCAACGCCGGCAACAAAAGGGTCATAAGTGAATAACGATACGGAAATATCGCTATTTTTGCGATTCAAACGAAAGGATCATGAAATTGTTCGGAAGTTCGCCGGAAAAAACGGATTTGGATGAAAAACTACGCCATTACAGGCATGCAGGATACATCGTCCCGCAGAAAAAAATGATTAAGACTCCGGAGCAGATCGAAGGAATCCGACGCAGCGCCGCCGTCAACACCGCCGTACTCGACACGGTGGCAGCACACATCCATGCGGGCATGTCGACCGGAGAAATCGACCGGCTGGTATACGACTTCACGGTATCGCACGGCGCCGTTCCCGCCCCACTGAACTACGAAGGCTTCCCTAAAAGCGTATGCACCTCCGTCAACGAAGAGGTATGCCACGGGATACCGGACGACGATATCGTGCTGCAGGAAGGAGACATCGTCAATGTCGACGTATCGACGATTCTGGACGGTTACTATTCCGATGCTTCGCGCATGTTCATGATCGGCAAAGTCCGGCCGGCCTGCAGGCGTCTGGTAGAAGTAACGAAAGAATGCCTGGAGCGCGGAGTGGCGGCAGCACGACCGTGGGGCTTCCTGGGCGACATCGGGGAAGCCATACAGAGCCATGCGGAAGCGAACGGATTCTCCGTGGTACGGGACTTCTGCGGACACGGCGTAGGGCTGAAATTTCACGAAAAGCCCGAAGTCGAGCATGTGGGGAAAAAAGGATCCGGCATGCTGCTGGTGCCCGGCATGATTTTCACCATCGAGCCCATGATCAATATGGGCACTTACGAGGTGTACGTCGATTCGGACAACGAATGGACAGTCCTCACGGAAGACGGACAACCCTCCGCCCAATGGGAGAATACGGTCCTCATCACCCCCGACGGCGTGGAAATCCTGACCCATTAATACCTTACCGCCTGGCCGGTCCTATAAAAGAATCCTGTCGAACTCATAGGAATCGTAGCTCATGTCGCATACACTCCTCGCCAGATTCCGCTCGATATAGCCGAACACATCGAAATGCAACGCATACAAAGCGGAGCAAAGTTTGCCCATCACGCTTTTTGAAAACGGACAGGGTGTCCGGTCGTTGAAATAACTGACAATCAGCTCCACCAGCCAACCCGAATTCCCGGAAGGCAGAATATCCCTAATATTTTCATAAACAATGGCGCAAAGATAATCGGCAACGACCAGCCTTCTGGCATTCACCCGCAAAGGGGTGTGGAAATGCTCCACGGTCACAGGATGTAAAATCAATTTGTACTCGTCGGTATCGTAAGGAATCTCCAGACTACGCTCCCAGCAATCTTCAATAAGAAATGAGTTGTCGAACAATTCCTTTATCTTCGAAGTCTCTTTATAGCATCCATTGGCTGCCACCCTCACTCCATACGGGAAATAAGGCTTAATCATCTCTTTATCCATACTGTTTAATCTTTAAGAATAAATTGTTTAGCTTAAACAACCATCAGTCGCACATTGACTTTATAAAACTAAAAGATATAATTTATTGTATTGATAAAGAAGAGTGAAATTAAACAGTATGTTTTAGTTAATAAATTCCACAGTTTTAAAAAAATATTAAATTTTTTCACATTTATTTATTATTCGGCCGCCATCAAATTTTTTTGTCTTTTAATTTCCGTTTTTTACTTTTTGTCCTATCTTTGCACCGCTGCAAATGGAAAGATGCAGGAGTGGTTGAACTGGCACGCCTGGAAAGCGTGTATACCTCTAAAGGGTATCAGGGGTTCGAATCCCCTTCTTTCCGCC